>JAACDW010000144.1 GCA_009936775.1 Pseudomonadota bacterium | reverse complement strand
TGGCGACCTTCATTATCCTGAAGATTACCGACGCGCTGGTTGGCAATCGCGTGGACGAAGAAGACGAGATGCAGGGTCTGGATTTGGTTTCTCACGATGAACGAGGCTACGATCTATAAGAGGGGGCCTGCACTGAAAGGGGCTTAAAAACAAAGCTCGCCTCTCGTGAGATCATTGCGCTGCGCGTTTAAGCAATTGCGCAGGCAGTGAATTTACGCCGCCCTTGAGGGGCGGTTTTTTTTGCCTATTTTTTGGCCGCAAAATGTTCTGTGCAGCGTACTCTCACCGAGCTCAGCGCTTACAACAGCGGTGGTGGCTGGCCACGCTGGTAGGCGAGATTTACCAACGTTTCTATCAACTGGCTAAACGTGTAGCCAGTGGACAAGGCACCCTCCGGGTACAGACTCAACGGTGTCATCCCCGGTAGGGTATTTACTTCCAGTAAAAACACATCGTCGGCGTCGGTGACAATAAAGTCGGCTCGTGAAAAATCTCGCAGTCCTAGGACTTGGTGTGCTCTGACGGCGACGTCTTGCAGTCGTTTTGTCAGTGCAGCGGAAATTGGCGCGGGTATGATGTGTTCGCTCTTACCCTTGGTATAGCGGTTTTTGTAGTCATACCACTCGTTATCCGGCGTGCGGATTTCGATTACTGGGTGAGCGATGAGGTCCTCTTCCAAATGCAGTACGCCAACGGTCATTTCGCGGCCTGCAATAAACGGCTCTACCATGCAGGCGCCGTAGACCGAGGTAGCCAATATGCCTGCTTCGATGTCGCCGCCGTTTGGATACAACTGCACGCCAATGGCGGAGCCCTGATTGAGTGGTTTGATGGCGACTCGGTCGCTCATTGTTTCTAGCACTTTGGCCAGCGCTGCGGCTAAGTTGTCGTCGGGGTGAATGACAACCTCTTCGCTAACCGGTAGGCCATGGCGTTTGAACAGCAGTTTGGCGACGCCTTTGTCCATGGCCATGGCGCTGCCTCGGACATCGCTGCCGACATAGGGCAAACCGAGCATTTCCAGCATGCCCTGTACCGTGCCGTCCTCGCCCGGTGGACCGTGCAGGGCAGGGAATACGACGTCAGGTTTTATTTCCTGAAGCTTGCGCACGCAATCACCGTTGAGTTCAAGCAGTTTAACCTTATGGCCGACCTCGCGCAGAGCGGCTTCGATTTGGGTCGCCGATTTCACAGACACATCGGCTTCGGCAGATTGACCTCCCATCAGTACGGCCACCGTAAGATTATGGGCTCTGGAGTGTACGAGTCTCATGGCAGTAAGGTAGCGCGCTGCGCGCATGCTGACCAGCGTTCGTGGTCACGCCATTGCCCGTCGATATACAAAAATTGTCGACTGAGTCCCTCAAATTCAAATCCGCAATTCTTTACTAAGGTCTTGGAGCGCTCGTTTTCGGGTTGAATGTTAGCTTCAAGGCGGTGCAGGCCGAGTGTTGTGAAAGCGAGCCGCAGCAGTTGTTCAAGCCCCTGCTGCATGTAGCCATGACCCTGAAAAGGCTCGCCTACGTAGTAGCCCAATGACGCGCTCAAAAATGTACCGCGCACGATGTGGTTAATGTTGATAACGCCGACGATGCAATCGTCACTGGTGCGGCAAATGGCGTAGCCCTCGTGGTCACTGCGCCTTAAGCGCTGCATGTAGTTGCGGTAGGTTTGCGGCGTGGTGGGTGGACTGATCCAGGGTTTGTGAATATCCATGCTGGCTCGCATAAGCCGCAAAAACTCGGTCTGGTCGCCACTGACCACCTTACGCAAATAGACCGTAGTGCCGATATCCACTAGCTCTCTCCCGCGGGCATTGCCGCGCCGCCTTGACTGGGGCTGTAACGATTAGGCGCAAAAAGGTACGCGCCGCCGCGGTGCGCTAGCCAAGCGTCACTAAAGGCCTGCAAGCCATAGCGCCGCGGGACTTGGTCGGAATTGTCAGCAGCCGGGTCCATCACCAAGGCGAAGGCTTCTTCGCCATCGAACTCAATGCCGTAGAGCACCAGCAAGTGACCACCGCTTTGCGCCATTGGCGCGCCCGGCAGGGCATTTTTGGCGAAGCGGATACTGCATACCCAGGCAGTTCCAGCCCTCAGCACGCTGAGTGCTTGCTGCCAGTTCGCCAAGGCTTCGACCGTTCCCAAACGCCCATGCAGTGACGCCCAATAAATGGCGAGGGGCCATTTGCCGTAAGCCTGCGTAGAAGGGTCTAGGCAGGTGGCTATGGCCTGCGGCCAAACTGCCGCTGCACGAGCACCTGCCACAGCCATGGCGGTTGCCGTCGGCGAGCAGATCCGTTTGGCAATGCGCGCGTCGGCCCCCATCTGGCTAATGGCTAGCGGTTGTTGAAGGCACAGTGCTGCGTCGCGCTTGGGCAGTTCAACCTGTGCAAGGTTCAGTGGCCGCAGACTGAGACTCAATAAGTCGTCTGCTGGCGCCTTGGTAGAGGTAGGCAAATAAACAGTCAGGCGGGCGCTAAGCCCGCGCACTGCGTGCTCGGTATGCCAGCAATCGATTTTTGCGCTGATCGCATTGTTGTCGGTGCTGCTAGCCGCAAAGCCAGACCACTTGTCGGTAGCTGCTGGGACAATGGGGGCTAGCGTGTTTGCGGCGTTAGGTGCCTTGCAGTGCAGTGACCACGGGTACTGATAACCCGTGTTTAAGCAGGCATAACTGGGCACAACTATATGCGCCTCGGTGAGCTCCGGCAGGTGCGATAGATCAACAGTCGTTTGCCAGGCCGAGCCAAGGGCACCCACATCGGCTGACACGGCCTGCCAGCTCGCTGGCCCATCGACCGCCAGAGGAAATTGCAAACGCGAGGGGTTGCTCGCAAGGCGAGTGGTATACTGCATAGCGAGATTTTAACGTGGCACACGCCAGCGAGGCCACCGTTCACTTCGATTACATGGAAGCGATTTTGTCATGCCTCAACTCGTCCTTTATAGCACCGCGCACTGCGGCCTTTGCGACAGCGCCTTGGAGCTCGTTATCGGATTGCCCGCAGCAGCAGGTATGCAGTTGCAAGTGATTGATATTGCTCATGATGATGCGCTGTTAGAGCGCTACGGCGAACGCATTCCGGTGTTTCGGTTGGGCCACAGGGAACTGCAGGCGCCCATTGATGCTGATGGGTTGGCGCGGTTCTTAGGTACCGCCGAGCAAGCCTAACGGGGCTAAGGTCCGGTCTAAGGTTCGGTCTAAGGTTCCATCGCACAGTCGAAATATGGCGCGCAGTATGAACAGCCAATAGGGTCTGTTACAGGCGACAGTATTCGTCTTGAATTGCGCGCAGACGAGAAAGCCTACGTGCTATGGCGCTAGCTGACACCGATTTGCAGCCCATGAGACGGCGCTTTTCTGCTTGGCTGGCCGAGGCCGAACGGCAGCGCAGACCATCGCGGTTTGATCTGCAGTTGCTAGAACGGCTGCTGCGTGCTGAGCAGGGCGATAAGCGCTTTGAACAGATCGACGGTTTGCGCAAATAGACCAGCGTCAGGGCGCTAACGATGGTCGGTTCGACTGTTTAATCCAGCGCACCCATCGCTTTATGGTTTGCAGCATGGGTGCAACGATTACGCTGTCCGGTGTCACCATCTCGCTGCTGCTCTTGTACGCCTCAAGGCTTACCTGCCTCTCGCGCCAAACTAGCCGCCCGGCGTGACCCATTCGTGGTCGCGCAAAATGGGCACCGGGCGCTGGTCTAATCCGCGATAAACCACCTCAAAGGCCAGTACGTTTTGTACATAGTTGCGGGTTTCTTTGAACGGAATGGTCTCAATCCAAACATCCATTGGTGTGTTTGCTGCGCTGCTAATCCAGCGGTCGACGCTCCGTTCACCGGCGTTATACGCGGCAATAGCCAAGGGTCTTTGGTTGTCGTAGCGTGCGAGTAACCACGCAAGGTGATAGCTGCCAATCTCGATGTTGCGCTCAGGTATCAGCAGGTCTTGTTCTATGGCCTGGCCGCTGCCTTTGCCTAAATTCGCGGCTAAATTGCCTCGGCGCATAGCCAGCTTTGCTGTTGCTGGCATAACCTGCATTAAACCTAGCGCTCCGGCGCTGGATTTTGCTCTTACTTGAAAAGCCGATTCTTGCCGGGCTACGGCGCGCAGCAGGTTGGAGTCGACATTGTGGCGCAGTGCGACGTTATCAAATGCTGTTGCGTAGGCTAGCGGAAAGCGCACTTTAAGGTCGTCTCTGATAGCAGCGCCGTTAGCGGTTTGAATGGCCAAGAACAGTTTGCCCATGCGCTGCGCAAGGTGCGCCATCGCATGCAGGGTTCGCGCGTCTTGTTGCTGTCGCAGCTGATACCACTCGCGCCTGCCATTGAGGTCGTCACCGGCAGCAAACAGCTCTACCGCTCTGGCCAAGCCGGGTATTTGCAGCAGTGCGAATTCTTCATCCATTGTCAGTGTGCGGTTGGGCATTGCTTGCAATGCGGCTTCGGTTTGGAGCTGCGATGCGGCCAAAAATCCGTAGTAACTGCGCTGCTCGGCCAGTTCTGTAAAGGCCGCAGGTTGGCCAATTTGTCGTTGCGCGCGAGCCAGCCAGTAACGACTGCGGGCTTTGTTCGCTTGGTTGGCATCCAAACGCGAGATCCAATAGATCAGTTCGTCCCAGCGTTGGCTTGCTATGGCTGCGTTCATCAGACCTTGAGTGACAAAGTCGGAACTGTGAGCAGGCCGTTGTTCGGTTGTTGGAAACTGGCCAATTTGCGCCAGTCCTACGGCCACATGATCGTCAAGCATCTGCCTCACTGCGCCGCTAAAGCTGTGGCTGCTGCGCAACACCCTCCAAGCCTTTGCCGCTTTTTGCGCATCGCGCTCGGCGAGGCGGCGAATTCCGTAGCTAATGGCGGCACGGTTTTCTGCGCTGTCCGCAGCAAACGCACCGCGCCAAGCGACGCGTTGGGGTTGGCGGCGCAGTTCGTAGTAAGCCTTGGCGGCCGTGCGCTTGGCTCCGCTAAGATAGCGCTGCAAGTATCGGGCTAGTACCCACTGGCTCGCGGCCATGGCGCCATCTAGGCGCTGCCAGACAATGTCTTGGGTAAGGCGCTCGGTGCCGCGCCAAACGGCAAATATCGGGTCACAGGCCTTGGGCTGGGACTTAGACCGCACCCACAGTGCAGTGGTCGCGTCGAGGGCCGCAGTTTTTTCTCCGACACCGTACTGAGCCCGCACAAAATAGCATTGCAGTTCGGCATTGCTCGTGTCGTATCGCCGTTGATGAAGTCGCTGCCATTGCCGACGCTGGCCCTGTAGCTTGAGCCAGCGCTGATACAACAGAGCGGTGACGGGGAGTTGGGCATTGCGCTCCCGGAAGTCGTCTATTTGCGCCGGGCTGATTTGACCCAGTTGGTTGTTTAGTCGGTGATACTCGACATAGGCCGCCAGCGGATAATCGCCGAGTTGCTGCTGCAGCGTTTTACTCCGTGCCATTTGACCGTTGCGGATCTCGGCGAGGGCCTGTTGGTAAAGTGCTCGCTGCGTCGCATACGCGGCCTCAGCCGCCGCCGTTTGCGATAGCGGCAAGGTGATCAGAGACGCAACGACAATCGGCAGCAGTAGCAGT
>JAACDW010000143.1 GCA_009936775.1 Pseudomonadota bacterium | reverse complement strand
GTCTCTAAAGTGGGTGATTGGGGTCACATTGGCCTGTCATATGCCCGCAACGAAGGCCTTTACGGCGTGCCCTTTCATGGTGAAGAGCATGGCGCACATGGCGACGAAGGTGGCCTTGACGATGAGCATGAGGGCGAAGACGAGCATGAGGGCGAAGAAGCCCACGACGAGCATGAAGATGAACGTATCTTTACAACCACCGAATCGGACATCGTCAATCTACGGGGATCATTCGCCCTTGGAAGTGGGCTGCTAAAGAGCATCGACTACCACTTCCGTGATACCGATTACGTATTGACCGAAGACCACGCAGAAGAAGCTGGTGCTCATGGCGACCATGACGGTGAAGAGGCTGACGATGAGCACGAAGTGCACGGACACGCCGACGGCGGCTCAACGGTCTACATCAACCAGACGCAAGAGTATGGCGCTGTGCTCGATTTTTCAAATGACCGTCTGACGCAAAAACTTTCAATTGAAGTTGTCTCGGAGGATACGTCGATTATGGGTGCAGAGGCATTTATGAGTCCTGTCAGCAGCGACGAATTCACCCTCGGCTATTTTGCCAGCCGTGAAATCGGCGGCTTTGTCGTAGACTTCGGTATTAGAAACGATTGGGTCGACAGAAACGGTAGCGTATCCAGTGCCACGGAGCATGAAGAGGAGCATGACGGGGAACACGGCGAGGAAGAGCACGAAGAAGAGCACGAAGAAGAGCATGAAGAAGCGCACGAGACTGAAATTCAGTACTACAACACAGAGGAATCGGTAACCAGCTTCGGACTGCAGATAACCCGACAACTTAACGACCAGTTCAAAACATCCTTGAACCTTTCCAGCGTTGCGAAAGCTCCTGCCTCTGTGGAGTTGTTCATGAATGGCGCCCACTTGGCGACAGCCCGATTCGAAGTAGGTAACCCCAACCTAGAATCGGAACGCGCCAACAACGTAGAACTCACACTCGACTACTCAGCCAACAATGTCTTTAGTTCGCTTACCGTTTATCGCAATGAGATAGATGACTACATCTATCTGCAAGACGAAAGCGAAGAGGAGCATGCAGAACACGACGAGCACGAGGACGAACACGGCGGTCTCACCTTGGCCAACTACTTTCAGCAAGACGCTGAGTTCACTGGCTTCGAGTTCGAAATTGGTACTGTGTTGAGCATGGGCGATGGCGACCTGACACTCTCTTACGGCAGAGATTCGGTCTCCGCAGCATTCAGCAGCGGCGGTTATGTGCCCCGTATCAACCCCAATCGCAATCTGTATAAGGCCAGCTACGACAAGGGTTCCTTCGGCTTAGATGTGGTTTACAAAGACGTCGATGCGCAAACCGATCTTGCCAGCGGCGAAGACAGCACTGCGGGTTACCAAATGCTCGACGTGAAAGCCTCTAACACGTTCACTTTAATCGGTGACCTGAGCCTTGATGTTTCTGTCTTTGCGAAGAACCTGCTGAACGAGGTGGCAAGAAACCACTCTTCCTTTGTGAAAAACGAAGTCCCGCTACCGGGTCGTAACTACGGCTTGAAGTTTTCCGCCGTATTCTAGTCGCTTAGCACGCTCTCGCTAGGAAGGGGCAAGCCACCTGTGCTTGCCCCGTTCCGCCTCATTTTCCTTGTCTTATCATTCGCCTATGCCAACGGTGTGCATTATCGCCACAGCAGTGCAAAATGCGGTCTACTATTAGGCCAATGAGGTCAGCCGATACCATGAATCGCACGCGTCTTGCACGCCTGTTCATCACATGCGCGAGCATCCTAACCTCTGCGCTGGCGCAAGCTGCTCCTAAGAGCGAGCTATGGGAGCACTGGTTGACCCACCAACCACAGTCTGAGCGTAACGTAGACCACCTGCCGTGGCAGACACTACTAACGCGTCACGTCATAGCAAGCACCGATGGTATTAACCGAGTCACTTACGATACCTTCGACGATTCGTCTAAGGCCTTACTCAGTCAGTACATCACTGCGCTCAGCGAGACAAAGCCGAGCCAACTCAATCGAAACGAACAACTCGCTTACTGGGTAAATCTCTACAACGCGCAAACGATTCAAGTAGTACTCGACCACCCAGACAAAGACAGCATTCTGTCCATGGGACCCTTCCTTGCCTTCGGCCCTTGGGATGAGCCCTACTTAGAGGTTGAGGGTAAGCCGGTGACGCTCAACGATATTGAGCACCGCATTTTGCGGCCAATCTGGCGGGACCACCGCCTGCACTATGTCCTTAATTGCGCCAGCATCGGCTGCCCTAACCTTTCCCGCAGCGCCTACACGGCAACAAATATGGCTATGCAGCTCGCCCAAGCCGAACAAACTTTTCTGCAGCACCCTCGCGCAGTTGCATTTATCGACACCAACACGCTGCAGCTGACCAGCCTCTTTGACTGGTATCAAACGGACTTTGCCGATAACGAAGAGCAGTTACTCGACTACGTTGCACAGCAGCGGCCGGATCTGGCGCAGCGCATAGCAACACTGGCGCAGTCAAAGAAACCGAAGATCAAGTATGTTTATGATTGGTCACTAAACGCAGCCAGCAACCGCTAGGCTTCTAAATAAAGGCGGTAGAATACCAACAAATCATCTGGGGAGAGATTATGAGCAGCGCAAATTACGACACTATTGTGACGTCACAGGAAGAGGGTGTCATGACCATCACCATGAACCGCCCTGAACGGCTAAACGCTTGGACCTATCAAATGGGCGCAGAACTGCAACAGGCCATTGAAGCAGGCAATGCCGATGCCACGGTAGACGTTTTTATTCTCACTGGCGCCGGTCGCGGCTTTTGTGCCGGGGCTGATATTAAAGACCTGTTTAAAGATCAGGCGGATGCTGCCGACTCTGGCACCAATGAACAGCGCCCTGCCCGCGACTGGGTGGGCTTGATACGGCGCGCAAAACCCATTATCGCGGCCGTCAACGGCGTCGCCGTCGGCGTCGGCCTGACACAAATTCTGCCCTGTGATTTTATCATGGCCAGCTCAACTGCCAAATTCAGCGCACGCTTCGTAAAAATGGGCGTGGTACCGGAACTGGCCAGTTCCTACTACTTAGTCGCGCGTACTGGCTATGGCTTAGCCAACCGCATGATGCTTACCGGCGAGACCATTGACGCAACCGAAGCGGCGCGCATCGGCTTGGTAGATGAGTTAGTCGATGACGCCGACGACCTACTCGAACGTGCAACCCAACTGGCCAAGCAAATTGGCGAAAACCCGCCCGGCGCGCTGGGCGCGGTAAAGGCGCTAGTCACCGCCAATATGGCAGAGCCGGACATCAAGGCGGTGCAGCGACGTGAAATGGCTGCTCTGACAGAGGCTTACAAAAGCCCAGAGCATCATGAGGCCATTGCAGCCTTCATTGAGAAGCGAGCGCCGAACTTTAAGAATTTAGACTGAGCCGGGCTGGCTTAGCTAAGAACCAGATCGCGGCGCGGCCACGCTGGCGTCTTGGCCATGCTGCAGGGCGTATAAGCCTGCAAGTAAGGCTATGTTCGCGGCCCCAAGAACCTGCAATACCGTGACCCAGTCTGCCGTTTGCGGTGCCAACAATGGCAGCCATTGACCCGCACCGAGCATGACCAACGCGCGCGCAAGATCAACAGCATAGCGCTGCCGCCGATGCTCAAGCCACAGTCCCACCACAAACATCGATCCGGCGATCAACGCGAACCAGGCGAAGACCGCTGGGCGAGTGAGGTCGCCTTGCAGCGCGGTCAACCCAAACCCCGCGGCTGTGAGCACCCAATACTGCAAGAACACATAGGCTTTGGAGCTTTGCGGCGCAGGTGGGTCGTATCGCTGAGCCTGCTCGACCGGGTCGTCTGGCAGACGCTCTACACCCGCGGGAAACCAGCTCGGGCCTTTGAACCAAACGACAATCTTGTCTCGCCATCGCGGCGCTTTAAGCGCCAACACCAAGCTCTGCCACCACACCACAGCATTGGCCCACAAAGGGTTCCAACTGCGTAAGCCGTGGGTAATGCCGTACACCGGCACTTCCTCATCGCTTTCATCGCAAAATGTACCGAAAAGGCGGTCCCATAGGATAAAAAAGCCACCGTAGTTCTTGTCGATATAGCGCGGATTCTTCGCATGATGCACGCGGTGATTAGACGGAGTCACTAAGATGTAATCCAATACACCCAGCCGCTTCACATGTTGAGTATGCACCCAGAATTGGTAAACCAGATTCAGTGTGCCGACGCTAATCATGACAAATGCCGGTGTACCGGCCAGATACATTGGCAGGTAAAAGACAAATCCGATGTAGTCGGTGCTCGGTTGCCGCAGCGCGGTGCTGAGATTGTATTCCTCACTTTGATGATGGGCGCTGTGCGAGGCCCACATAATGCGCCATTCATGCCCGCAACGATGCTTCCAGTAGTAGCAAAAATCGTAAGCGACAAAGGCCAGTATCCAATGCCACCAATGCTGTGGGGTCCATGCGATGACGCCAACGAACTCGACTGCCGCAGCAAATACCACCGCCGCAAAACTCAGCCGCAGCACACCCATCAACTGGCTAAGGCTGCCCATCATCAAACTCGCCAGCGCGTCGTTTAGGCGATAGGTCTGGTTTTTGCGCAAGGCGCCGTAGGCCAGTTCCACGGCCATCGCGAGAATGAAAAACGGAACGGCAATTTCCACAAAGTTCATCGCGAGAGTCTAATGGTTTGTAAACCAAGAGACAGTCCCCAACCCTGACTTTTCCTTTGCCCCAACAAGCGAACACAGGCTTATACTCAGGGTCTGTTATCAGGAGGAGACACCATGCCACGCCTATCCCAAGTCCCAAGAGCCGAGGCCGATGCCTCGGTGCTGCCCTTTTACGACGCACTGTTTGGTAAAGACCGCGACCCCGTAACTCAGCCGGGTACAGCTACTGGCACCCCCGGTAACTGGTGGACCGTATTTGCCCATGTCCCCGACTGCTTGCTGCATATGGTGGCTGGTTTCGAGTTCTACCGTGATCGTAAACGTAAAATTTCACCGCGCCTGCGCGAGCTGGGACAAGCGCGGGCCGGCTATGCCCGGGGCAGTCAGTTTGTCTTTTCGCAACACTGCAAGGCCCTTCGCGCAGCCAAGTTCTCCGAGGCGCAAATTGAGGCCATAGGCTGCTGGTCATCTACGGATCTGTTTAACGAGTTGGAACGCGCGGTACTTGCCTATACCGACGATCTGGTTCTGCAGGGCGGCCGGGTCAGCGATGGTACCTTTGCAGCACTGCAGGCGCATTTGTCCGAAGTTCAGATCATCGAACTCACCTACACCATTTGTACTTACGAGATGCATGCCACCATGACCCGCGCACTGCGGCTGGAATTCGACGACGTGGCTGAGCGTATTACTGAGGTAGCCGTGCCTGAGGGTGAGGACCGTGACATCGACTTCTTTAAAGATGTTAAGTAGCACCAGTTGACGGCAGTACGCCTCCCACGCAGGCTTCCCGGCTCGCAGCACAACTAGAAAAGGGGAACAGGTTATGGCCATCACAGGACAATGCCTTTGCGGCAACATCACGTACGGCATCGACAATCCGCCGGCAATTACTGGCGTCTGTCACTGCAAGAACTGTCAACGCCAAGCAGGCAGCGCATTTTCCACGCTAGCTGGGGTGCAAGTGAGCGAGCTACACATCAGTGGCGAACCCAAACTCTACCTCGACGCCGACACCAGTAGTGGCAATCGCGTACAGCGGTTCTTTTGCGGTGACTGCGGATCCCCCATTTACTCAGCAATACAAAGCTCGCCAGACATGGTGTTTCTAAAAACTGGAACGCTGGACGACAACAGCACCTTTCAACCCCAATTTCATGTGTGGTGCGACACCAAGCAAGGCTGGTTCGACCTACCTGAAGGTGTGCGCGCAATGCCGCGAGGTTCGAGCTAGGCAGAGCTGAGCGAACAAGCGCGGCCGAGGCGCGTGGTTATTTGTTTCGCCGCTATTTGA
Source organism: Pseudomonadota bacterium (assembly GCA_009936775.1). Taxonomy (GTDB): domain Bacteria; phylum Pseudomonadota; class Gammaproteobacteria; order Pseudomonadales; family Azotimanducaceae; genus UBA4421. The sequence goes on along the minus strand of JAACDW010000143.1, from coordinate 462 downwards.
TCTGGCTTTTTAGCACCGACCTCAGCTTTTCTCCGTAGGGCGGCCTTAACCCCAGTTTTTCCGCCGGGTTGAAGGTAGCCTGTTTGAATATCGCCTTGGCGTGACTGAACGTTCGGAAACCGTCCTCGCCATGATAGCTGCCCATTCCCGAGGACCCGACACCGCCAAACGGTAGGTCCTCTTGCCCGATGTGCATGACCACATCATTCAAGGTCACGCCGCCAGAGGTCGTTTGTTCAAGCATCTTGCGAGTTTCTTGCGCGTCGCTGCCGAAGTAATACAAGCCCAATGGTCGATCATGACGGTTTACATAATCGACAGTCTCATCGATGTTGTCATACGGTTTAATCGGCATTACGGGGCCGAAGATCTCTTCCTGCATGACAACCGCATCTTCTGGCGGGTCAATCAGCAGCGTCGGTGGTATTTTGCGCGCAGACTGCTGACGAAAATCCTCGCCAG
>JAACDW010000142.1 GCA_009936775.1 Pseudomonadota bacterium | reverse complement strand
TGGGTGGCTGCACAGGTCGGCCAACCCGCTGATATTGACCCCGAGCGCTACGACATCATCGCAGCGCAAATCGCTCAATCCGAGGCGGCAGATGCCGCAGTCATCCTCGAACAGATCATAGATGACCTGCTGGTCCAGCGGGGCCGTTTCTCACCCGCCTTAATTGAACCGCTAAGCCTGAAAGGCAAAGCGCTGCTCGCCCTCGGTGACAACGCTGGGGCAATCGACTACTTCGACCAAGCCATACACATTACAAGAATCGATCAAGGACTGTTCACACCAAAACAGATAGCCCTCGTTTATCAACAAGCCGAAGGCTATCGGGCGCTAGGGGACCTTAAAAAGGCCCTAGGTCGCGAGGAGTATGCCTACCAAATCTTAGCTCGGAACACCGCAGGAACCTCCGTCGACATCCTGCCAGGGATGTTGCGCCTAGCGAATAGTTACCTTGATAACTATAACTATCGGGCGGCAAGAGCGCTTTTCACCAAGGGCCTGACAGTGATCGCCGCTGCAGATATTGATCCAACTGAAGCGGTTGCATTTCTTTCCGGCACTGCGAAAACTCACCTTCATGAGCGCTTCCCGTCCGCCTTTAGTGGCGCTGGTGACCCCATCGACGCCGAGTTTGCGCCGAGCATTCGGCAAATTGATCTCAGCCGCGAGTACAATGCCGACTCCGCCTTGACCAACCATAACTTCGCCTTGGGCAAGCGTGCGCTGCTACAGGCTGTCGGAATTCGACGAGCGCAGTTGGCCGCTCTGCAGCCCGCGCCGGAGGCCGACAATGCCTCACGGGCCCAAGAGTCCCAGGAGCCTCAGGACATTACTGCCGCAGCAGAAATGGTTGCAGCAACCGCGGCCCTGCAAAAAACACTACTCGATATGGCCGACTGGCACACCATGTTTGCCGGCTCGCGCCAAGCAGCCGCTTATTACGATGAGGTCTTCCAATTGCAAGACGCGTTGCCTGAAGCCCGGCAGTTAGATCTGTCCCAGCCAACTTTGCTACTGAGTCCGCGTGTGGCCTTGCCGAGGCCTCCCTCGCTTTCCGATCGACTGCCTCAGGAGATGGGTTTCGTGCGGCTGTCCTTGGACGTAAGGCGCAGTGGTCGGGTGCGCAACATGGTTACCGTCGAGGCCTCGCCTGACGACAAAATGGTGTTCAAGGTAAGAAAGAGCATGCGCGAAGCTGTTTTTCGCCCTGCGCTGGCCGCAGGCGAGACCATCATCACTCCTGCATACGCCTTCACGTATCAATACCCTTTTTTCCCGAGTCGTACAGCACGAGCAGCCGAAAACAAAGCTCGCAGCGAAGCTGTGATGCAAAAGGACGCGGCGCAGACCCAGAACGATGAGACAGCGATGCAGGAAGAAGATGCTCAACAAGCGCAAACATCTGCCCATTCGGCAGACGACTCAAATGCCAACGCGCCAACTACGGCAGGATCAATCTGATGGTAAAAACATTCTTCCCATTTTTTCGCTGTGCGCGGAGCGCCTGTCTGTGGCTGGCGGCTGTTTTGCTACTACCGGCTTGTGCGCCCATCACCAGCTTCCCTAATCCGTCGTCGAGTCAGCCACCGTCTTCCAGCTCTGGGAGTCCGAGCAGCCCCTCTGCAGGCGGCCCGCCGAGCCCACCGTCAAGTAGCAGCGGCCTGCCAAGCCCAGCGTCTACTCCCGGAGGAGTGCCCAATACTGCAGGCGCGAGTCCGGCAAGGCCGGGCGCGCAACCCCCGGGCGGCGCAGCCAGCCCCGGTGGGCCAACAGTGGGACTGCCGTCTGGTCAGAGCGACAACAGCGGTGCGGGCGATGACTGGCTTAATCCCGGCGGGATACCAAAGGGTCAGGGTCAAGACGACGGCTGGCAAACCAGCAATGCGCCAACCGAGACCTCGCCATCCGGCGGCGCGAACGAACCCGGCGCCTCCGGCAGCGGCAGCCATGGCCAAGAATCCGAGTCGGTTGGCGAGCTTGATGCGGTGTTAAGAGATATTGACGGCAGCATTTTGGCAGAGCGCGAAGTGCTTGCGCGTAGTGGCCCCACCATGCCGCGGGCAGGCGGCGCTGAAACCGGCGGGTCGGGCGCGAACGCCGACAGCACCGCCCAAGCGGGAAACAACGCGCGTAAAGCAACGCTACCTGCGCCACCAAATGCCCCTCAGGGCAGCACTACAGCCGCTGATTTACCCGACGCCAGAGACGACGACATCATCGCCAGACAACTTCGCGAAGCTGCCATGCAGGAACAAGATCCGCAGCTCAAGGAAAAACTCTGGGAGGAATACAGACGCTACAAGCGCAGCTAATCAGCACCAGGCGCACACCAACATATTCCAACATCCATGAATCCACTATTCCTCTCCACTGCCACAGCCTTTTGCGCCACCAAGTCCGCCCGTACCGCAGGCCTGGTGCTCTCAGCAATTTACGGGCTTTCGGGATGTGTCACAGAAACCGTGCGGGCCATAGACCTGCGACCACCTGAGCAGTTCGAAGGCGTACAAGCGGAAGCAGAACTGCTGGACATCGGCGTGCTGCCGCTGGACGCCAATGTGCCAGAGGATTACGACGAACGCATCGAACAAATTATATTGCCGGAAATTCGCGCTGCCGAATCTTGGTATGTGGCCTACTTAACCAAGAACCTACTGCAATCCACCGGCAACTGGGGCGCGGTTCGAGTCATTCCCCGAGCCACTAATGCAGTAGATCTGCAAGTGGCAGGAAAAATCCTCGCTTCAACCGGCGAAGAACTCGCGGTGGAGTTTCGCGTTACCGACGCCACTGGCCAGCCTTGGTTTACCAAGACCTATCGGCATCTGGCCAGTAAATACGGTTACGAGGACGGTCTACCACCCGGTGTCGATGCCTTTCAAGGCCTATACAAAGCCTTTGCCGATGACCTGTTGGCATACCGCCAAGGTTTAAATGGCGACCGCATCGGCATTATTCGAGCCACCGCGGAGGTGAAATTTGCTGAAGATTTTGCCCCAGACGCCTTTGCCGGCGCGGTAACAGAAAACGAGGGCAGGTTTTTACTACAACGCCTACCCGCCGAAAACGATCCGGTATTGGTGCAGGTGAGAAAGGTGAGAGAAAGGGAATACCTTTTCATCGACACCTTGGACGAGTACTACGCGACCTATTATCGCCAGATGCTGCCGGTTTATGACCAATGGCGAAAAACCAGCTACAACGACGCCATCACGTTCAAGAAGCTTCAGAATCAGGCACGTAAACGACTCATTGCGGGCACCGTTAGTATTGCCACCAGCGTCGCCGCCATTTACGAAAGCGATAGCCCCTATGTCGATGCCAGCGGTGTTGCCGGTGTTGGGGCTGGCGCTGCGTTAATCGTCAATAGCCTGCAAAAGTCCCAAGAGGCCGCCCAGTACGCTGACAAACTACGCGAAATTGGCAATGCGGCCGAGGACGAACTGCTGCCTACAACGCTAGAACTTGAAAACGAAACCTTCCGCCTGCGCGGAACCGTGGCTGAGCAATATCAAGAACTTCGGAAAATTCTCAAGAAAATCTACTTTGAAGATTTAGGTTATGAGCAAACCGCACCTGCCGCAACTGGTGAAGCCGCAATGGGAGAATCGGAGCGGTGACCGGTAATGACACGCAAAGAGTCCCTATTACGCCCCTTGAGCCAGCGCTCACCGAGCGAGCAGCAGTCCTGGGAACCAGCCAGCCCCCAGTACTGCAGCGCCTAGACAAGCGGACGCGCCTATTGCTTGTAGCACTTATGGGCGTTGTTGGCAGCGCCAGTGTGTTGATCCTCTACCTTGCCAGCATCAATTCCCCACCGACCGCTGCGCAGAACCCAGCCATTGCGGTACAAAGCTCAACTGGCACCGGTGCCTTAGCCAGCGCACAGAGCGACCCGGCTCTGGCACCTTTTGCCGCACTCTCTCAGGAGCAAGCCGAGACGGCGGCGAAGAATGCCCTCGCGGCTTATGTGGAATCGGAGCAGGCACTGGCTGAACTGGTCAATCTGGACTTTTATCCCGCCGCAGATCTTGCGGCTGCCAAGGACCTAGCACTGAGCGGTGACGCACGCTACCTCGAAGCAGACTTCGCAGCGGCAACCGCCAGCTATCGAGCCGCCCAGCAAATCGTTGCGGATATGACGACCAAGGCTGAGGCCGCGTTAGCAGATTTAGAATCGCAGATCAACGCTGCACTGGACGACTTGAACCCAGTCGCTGCAGACAGCGCGTTGGCCAAGGCACAGCAACTGAGCAACCAGCCGCAGAATTTTGCAGCGCTTGCCAGCCGCGTTGGGGCGCTACCTGAAGTCATCGCGCTGCTGCGCAAAGCACGTAATCACGAACTCGCCGAGCAATATGACAAAGCCCTTGGTGTTTATAAGCGCCTGCGCAATCTTGATCCGCAGACAGTGCAAATTGGCAAGCGAGCAGCAGCGGCCGAGGACGCACTGTCGCTGCAGTTGCTGCAGGCGCGGCTGGGCGAAGCCATGTCAGCCATCGAAGACAAACTTTTACCAAAGGCCAAGGAACAGTTTGCCGCTGCACTGAAGATTGACCCCCAGAACGCTGCCGCACTGGCAGGTTTGGAGCATGTGGCGCAGTTAGATGACGTCGCGGAGTTGATCAAGCAGCAGACCGAGGCATCTGCCGCACTGGCTGAAGAACAGTGGGATGCCGCCATCGACCTTTATGGGGATGTGCTGGAATCCAACCCATACATCAGCTTCGCCATCGACGGCCTGGGATCGGCAAAAACTCTGCAGCGCCTGCAGCTGCAACTGACCACTATCGTTGAGCAACCGGGCAAGCTGGCCAGCGAAAAGCTGCTGGCGCAAGCCCAAGACGTGGTAGGCCAAGGCCAACGCCTCATTGCCGACAACAAAAGTTTGCAAAACACCGGTCTCAGTCGCCAGCTTGATGAGGTTGAGTTGTTGCTCGCCCAGTACCGCGCAACGGTGGCGGTTACCCTAATCTCTGATAATGCGACGGATATCACTGCATCGAATTTGGGCGCACTGGGCCGCTTCGAGCGCCTTACGCTCGACCTGCGGGTAGGTCAGTACACGTTTCGCGGCATTCAAGCCGGCTGCCGCGACATCTACCGCACTGTTGTCGTTACCCCTGGTGTCCCAGCTGTAGATCTCAGCTGCCGAGAGCGCATACAGCCATGAGTAAGCCACAGGGTACGCATCAGGACGAGCAGCTGGGCGAGCAAGACAGCCAGCGCTATCAGATTCATGCCGCCGCTTTTGCTCCCAGCAGTGTGGAGCGCCAAGCTCGCGGGTGGTCGGCTACGCAAATCCTCATGCTCGCGGCTACGGTACTCGCCCTGTTCCTTATCTGGTTCTTGTTTACTGCCAAGAGTGTGCGGCTAGTCTTTTCGGCGCCAACCCAATCGATTGCCCTCAGTGGTGGCTTCTCGCTGAATCTAGGCGACGTTTTTTTGCTGCGAGAAGGTAACTACCAGCTGGTCGCCCAAGCTCAAGACTACGTGGAATTAACGACCCCGCTCAATGTTGATGGGCGCAGAAATCAAGAATTTTTCTTTGCACTGAAACCAACACCTGGGCTTTTGCAGTTATCCGTGGCGCCCAGTTCCGCCACGCTGCAAGTGGATGATCAGCAGCCCATGGCGGCGCCACAAGAGGGTCCCTACAGGCTTACGCTGAGCGCCGGTGAACATCGCATCAACCTGGCGCATCCGCGCTACCAAGGTGCGACGGAGATCGTCAAGATTGAAGGCAAGGGCGTACAGCAGCAGTTGTCGGTGACCCTGCTGCCGAACTGGGCTGATGTCAGCATGAACAGCCAGCCAAGCGGCGCGATGATATACATAGATGGCGAATCTACAGGCGTCACGACGCCGGGCACTGTATCCGCGCTGGCTGGCGAGCGTCTTATGGAGCTACGCCGCAACGGATTTAAAAGATACCAACAACGGCTTTTCGCAGAAGCCGGTACCGAGGTGACCCTAGAGACAGCTGCCTTGGTACAAGCCGATGCACAGCTTAGCCTCACCAGTTCGCCCGCTGGAGCGGCAGTATCCCTAGACGGTAAATATCTGGGCGACACCCCTCTGGAGCTAGACTTGGCCTCGAAGGCAGGGCAGCGCCTATTGGTGCTCGCCAAGGGCTATCGCGCTGCTCGCGAGCAGCTCAATTTGCCCACCGGCAAGGTAACGGCCAAACATATTGTGCTCGAACGGTTGATTGGCGACCTGAAACTGGAAACACGACCAACCGATGCCTTGGTTCGGGTCAATGACGAAGCGCTGGATACGCTTAACGGCAAGCAAAACCTTGCGCTGCCGCTGCAGCCTTACCAGATTGAGGTCAGCCGGGAGGGTTATGCGGGCTTCACAACCACTTTTTATCCCATCCCCAGCGTCGAGCAAACGCTGAGGGTCAAGTTGTTGACGCTAGAAG
>JAACDW010000141.1 GCA_009936775.1 Pseudomonadota bacterium | reverse complement strand
GCTCCTAGGCTCCTAGGCTCATTAGACGACCGCGACACCCTCACCGCAGCATCCACTGTTGAGAATGGCTGAGACAGGTTGGTCCCCACCAGACGTTACGGCCGCGCTGGATACAACGCAGGAACAATGCCGCGTGCCGATGTTATCCATAATCCGCTGTGAGGCCATAGCGTCCGGCTGACAGGTGGCTGTAACCCAATCGCAATAAAGCGTTGCAAAGACGTGTTCTAACAACGCTAGCGTGGCTTCAAAAGCACCCCCTGACTCCGTGACGCATTGCGGATGAGCCACCCAATCGCATAATTTCTAGTGGCACACACCGGGCAGTAAACCATTTGACCGGCAAATTGGTTCACGCTCTGTCTACAACCTGCCGCGCATGCGCATCTTGAGCGGAATGGGCAACAAGGAACCGTTCGGCATCGCCAACCTGGTCTTGTGTTCGCGGTCGTTTGATAAACACATGACAAATTCGAGGCGCATTTCTCTTCGGGCCGTTTGCACGAGGCAGACCGAAACACTACTTGCGATGGCACCCTTCATCTATCAACAAGAAAAGTAATTGGGCGGTCTAATTCGGTACGCGTCAAAGCTGACAGGCCATTGGCCGTTCGCGTTGGTTTACCGGGCCTCCTGCCATCGAGACACCGGTTTTATTTCCGCAGCTGGGGAGACCTACGTGTTCAGCTACGACACCACAGTAGCCCTGCAAGGCATTGCTGCAAGCTGGATTTTGGGCAAAAGTCACTCACGAAAATGGCAAAGTGCAGTTAACAGACGAGGTCAGGCACTTCTGCCAAGGCAAGATGAGGCGGCTGGCCAAGATCGCGGGTGGGCAGTGCCCGAGGTTCAAAAAACTTTTGCCCTAGCCCATCTGCACACACAAGTTTTCAACGGCCTAGGCCTGATCGATTTGAAACGAAAGCTGCGGCGTAAAAACGCCTTTTTAGTTTCTGCAATCACCTGAGCGGTTATGCCAATTACCCAAAGTGTGCTGGACTTAGACTTTTTAACCTTTTCAGGTGTTTTTCTGATGCTTTGCTGATGTCTCCCCATCTATGCTGCGCTCGATGTTTGGGAGAGCTAATGGAAACGCTGCGATTCGGTGACTGGGAACCCGACCCTGAGGCTTTATCTTTGCGTCGCGGAGATCATGTCGCCCGGCATGAATACAAAGTCATTCAAACCCTTTACCTACTGGCCTCCCATGCCCCCAACGTGATGACGCGAGAAACTCTATTGAATGCGGTCTGGCCCAATGTAGTGGTGGGCGACAACTCGCTGCACAGAGTAATATCAATGCTGCGCAAAACGCTCGGTCAACCAACCGATACCCAATACATCGCCACGGTGCCACGAATCGGCTATCGTTTTGTGCAGCCAGTCAGACGCTTTGGTAGCGCGGTGGACACTTCACCCGCTTTCAACTCCGACAAACAAATTGACTACCGTTTACCCATTGGCCTGCATACCGGAGCAACCCGAGCGCGTGCCCAAACACAGGAACTTGTCCGCGCAGTCACACGATACCTGATTTGGCGACACCCGGCGTTTACGATACTTCAGCAAACCAATGCGCTGAATCTAGCGTACAGAGTAGAAATGAACTGTGTCGCCAGGCGCAACAGGTTCATTTACGAATGGGATGTTTTCGACGCTCACAGCGAAGAGCTGGTGCACTCCGGCACCCAGAATGACAGTGCCGACGGCAACGCTGCAGATACTCTTGCACACACTGATGAACAAACTCGCGAACATATCGGTGAACGCATTGCCAACGAGATCCTTCGCCACCGGCGCCTTGCGGCACGGCAAATTAGCGACCCCAAAAACCTCAGTTATGCCGACCTAATACTGTTGGGTAACCAATTTATTTCAGTTGAACAAGATCAACTGAGCAGGCAGCGCCACATGCTTGAGGTCGCAGTTCAACGGCACCCAGATCTGGCCATTGGACACGCCATATTCAGCAACCATTTATCTTGGGCAATAGCCAACGGCCTAACCTTGCAACCAGACGAGGACAAAACTCACAGTTTTCATCACGCTGCCCTTGCATTGGCCCTGGACCCAAACCATCCCATGGTAGCGGGCATTTGTGGCCTTAGCTATTCGCGCTTGGGCGAATCATCCACCGGCATCCATTTGGGTCGTCAAGCACTGAACCTCGCCCCATCCATTTATAATAAGGACGGTCTCGCCACGGTTCTTTGTTTCAACGGACAGGCCAGCGAAGCCATCGACCTGTACTATGAAATTGAAGCCGCCTTGCCTGCGGGACAGGTATTCAACTACGGCAAACTCGTCGTGCCTTATACACAACTGGGCGATCTTGTCAGCGCCACCCACTATGCCAACCTTGCCACCACCCACTTTCCCAACGACTACTTCAACTGGGTGCTGCGGGCTAATTTGCTGGCCCAGCAAGGTCAGCTCGAGCAGGCTCAATCAGACCTTGCTCGAGCGTACGACCTTTACCCACAAACCAATTCTGTGAAACTTGCACAAGGCATTGTCCGCACCTATGGGGGTAAACCCGCACAGCGGGACCTGCTGACTCGAGGCCTGTTGATACTGCAAGGCTGACCAACGACTATAGACAAACACCACCCCTGGCAGTAAACCCCTGCGCCGTCTGTTTTTGTCGCACCGTGTCAATGCGCTTTTGGATCACATTACAGGCTTCAGCAAAGTGCTCTTTCAGAATCTCCGTCTCGCCATCCTCGCGCGCAAGTCGCGCAGCCAGACGGCCAGCTCTTCGACAACATGCCAGGGTTTGTCGCAGCAGGCGTGGCGATTTACCGAAGGCAGAAGCGTTGCTCTCAACATTGTCGTAATAGCCCACCGATTCAGTATGGCTGATGCAGGCCTTGTCAATTCCCATGCCTGCGGCGGCACCAAAGGCCTGCCAAAACAATGCGCTGTAAAGACGCTGGGGCGTTGGGCGCTTCTTTTTTGGATCATTCATAGTCAATTCCTCGCTAGCGTTTCAAGGGCATAAAATGCAGCTCCTCATTTTGGTTTCAGGCCAAGACTTCGGCCTATTGGAAAATCGAGAGTTACTATGCCCCAAATTCTGCGGCAAAGTCCTTGGCTAAACCTGATGTTTTTCTGATGTTTTCAGTCTTGTTTTTACATCTGCGCGGTAGCGGTCTCGCAGGCAAGCTGCGTCAGCGCTTCTTTGTAGGTCACAAAACCCGCGACCAAGCCCGCCAAAAAGTGCTGGTAGTCGGCATCGGTCAGCACCGTTGGAAGGGTCAGATAATTGAGTTTCGGATTACCAGCGAGAATATTGTACTGCTGCAACATATGCAGCCAAAACAGCTGGGGGGCTGCGTAGACTGCGGCGGTAGTCGCTAGAGTTAACGCAACACCAGACTCGTTGCCGCCAACCACCGGACCGTGTTGCCATATCAATGTAATCAGGCTACCGGTACCGCAGGCCTGGCAGGGCATATCGTATGCCTTGGCAAGCTTATTGATTTCGTCGCGAAACCAAGCGCCCTTGGCGTTGTGCTCAACGCATTGCTGGGGACTCCAAAGGTGCGAGAAAACCGCGTCAACCGCAGCCATGCATATAGCGTTTTGATTGAATGTGCCGCCAGTGTTTATGGTCTGCGGGTGCATCGGGTCATAGCGCTCCATCCAGCGCCGCGTGCCACCAAAACCACCAAACGGCAGCCCACCACCAAAGTACTTACCGAAGGTCGTCATATCTGGGGTAACACCCACCAGTTCTTGCGCCCCACCCGGTGCCAAACGCGAGGTCATCACCTCATCGAATATCAGTGCGCAGTTAAATTCGTCGCACGCAGCACGAATTCTGGCCAAATAGTCGCTGGGTGCTACCTGCTTGAGGTACACCATGGGATTGACCATTACCGGTTCCATGATCACTGCCGCCAAGTCTTCTGCATGTTCGGCGATGGCAGCAATGATCAGCTCAGCATCGCCAAAGGGCACTGTGATTTTTTCATAGGGCGTATCCAGTGGCCCGGCGGATTTGCCGCCGTGAATCCATGCGCCATGATAGGCCCCATCGTAGACCATGATTTTATTTTTACCGGTTACAGCGCGCGCGGTGTGAATGGCGTAGGAATTGGCCTCGGTGCCGGTATTGGTAAAGCGCACAGCCTGCATGGACGGGAAGCGCTCGGTGAACTTTGCGGCCACCTTGGCTGCGTACAAATTCGGCCCGCCACCTAGCGCGTGGCCGTGGTCCATGGCGTGGCTTACTGCATCCTTAACCGGTTGTGGTGAGAACCCAAATAACCCTGCGGTGAAGTTACCGAGAAAATCCGTCACTCGCTGGCCATCGGCGGTCACCGCAGTCGCTTGCTCGGCATCAACAAAGGTCAGCGGAAACGGCGGATAAAAAATGGATGCGCGATTAGTGCCCCCAGCGACACCAGCGCGCTTGGCGTCTGCAAAGGCGGCAGCGCTTTGCGGATTGGTGCGTATGTACTCATCCTTCAGGCTTAGCATGGCGGCATCAATTGCCAAATAAGCTGGGCTAGACATGCGCTTGGCTCCTCTAGTCGATCTCTTTGTTAACTGCTATTTCTCAGCTTTCGCATGCGGTTTCGTGTTCTCATGCGGCCTTACTGTTACCGAGCCTCCTTGGGCAGCGCCTTAAGCGCGACCCAGGCTCATCGCTTGATTAGGCCACGATATAGCTTTGCAGCGCCAGTTCCGTGCCCACCTTGGCCTGTGTTTCGACCGCCGTTTCGGCCCCTGTAGCGACGTCAGCGCCTGCCATGGGCAGCTTCAAAAGCCCCATGCCTCGCCAATTTGCGCCATCCTCAATAACACCCACCTGCACCGCTTCATCCCAAAAAATGGGTCGGCGGAAATAAATTAGCGCATCGAAACTCGCAGGTCGGCGCTCACTCCACATCTGCGCAGTCAAATAATGCACCCCCATGCCGCCGCCAATCAGCGGTGCGCGAAAGCCCGCGCGCTCGGCAGCCTCCTGCTCGTAATGAATACTGTTGCCCTCCATGCTATAGGCTTTGACCCGCTGCGGAGTCAATTGATAGCGAAGGCCCAGCGCCAGTTTGGCGAGATCGCCGACCACAGGCTGGGGTTTATCGCCTGCCCCTATGGCGGTCTGTGAATTGGCTTGGGGTTTCAAGGAAGTACGCGGACAGCTGATAACGCGCTCGCCTGCCATGTCTTCAAACCACACATCGGTCTGTACGCGCAGGCCACGGGGCACCGGGGTCACACTTTGAATCTGGCCCTGTACGGTGAGCAGTTCACCCAGCTTGGCGGGGCGGTGCTGGATCAGCCGCTGCAGCATATTGATGTTGCCCTCGGCGCTTATGCCGCTGTCGATGCCAGCGTGAATGGCAAGACCAATGAAGAATGCCGGATCGGCCTCATCGGCAAACACCTGTGCATCGACCCCGCAGGCTGTCAGGCGCTCAACTTGGGTGTCTGGCGCCAGCTCAAGCTGACGGGTTTGGTAGCGAAACCCCTGTTGCGGTTCATGCCATTGCTGCATTGCGCCCCTCGTCGTCACGCCTTAGCTTAGCGGAACATATGCGTGCCACCGCAAACGGTCAACGCTTGGCCCGTTACATAGGCGCTGGCATCAGAAGCAACAAATACTGCCATGCCCTTAAAGTCGTCGGCTTCACCGAAGCGACGCAGCGGCGTTTGTTCGGTAACACGCTTGGCCGCTTCAGGGTTATCCCAAAGGGCCTTGGCAAAGTCTGTGCGAATCAGACCGGGACACAGGGCGTTCACACGCACACCTTGAGGCCCCCATTCCATGGCCAAGTTTCGTACCAAGGCAATATCAGCCATTTTCGAAATGTTGTAGGTGCCCAGCGTGTCGGATGGGCCAAATGCCCCAACACTTGCAGTAATCATGATGGAACCACGCTGCTTAGCCAGCATATCCGGGGCCACCATTTGGCATAGCCAGTGGTTTGAGCGCAGGTTCGAGTTCATGGTTTTATCAAAGGCCTCGTCAGGTATTTCTGACATCGGACCATAAAACGGGTTAACCCCGGCATTGGCGATTAACGTATCAATGGGACCAAGACGCGAACGGGTTTCATCCACGAGGGCCTGCAGCTGTTCCTTGTAACCAATGTTGCAGGCGATCGCGATAGCGCGCTCTGCGCCTACGGCTGCGTTGATTTCCGCCACGGTTTCCTCGCAGGCATCCAGCTTGCGGCTTGAAACAACCACCCGACTACCGTGCTCTGCCCACGCCAGTGCCATGGCCTTGCCCATGCCCTTGGAAGCTCCGGTGACAACGGCTACCTGTCCGGTTAAATCAAAAAGTTCTGTCGATACGGTCATAGTTCTCCCCTATGTGTTTAGCTGCATTGTTGTTCATGTTTTTACTTACGCGTTCACGGCTTAGTGTAAATCACCTCGGCGCCAACTTCGCGCAAATCCGTTTTGCCGCAAAACGCCATGGTCAAATCCAGCTCCTTCTCAATGATCTCAAGACATTGAGTCACGCCAGCCTTACCACGAGCACCCAAGCCATTTAAGAAAGCCTTGCCAATCAGTGTGGCGTCAGCACCGAGGGCCTTGGCTTTAAACACGTCTTGCCCGGAGCGAATGCCGCCGTCTAGCCACACCTCGCAGGCGCCATTCACCAGTTCGACTATCTGCGGCAGCACGTCGAGACTGGCCGGCGCACCATCAAGCTGGCGACCACCATGATTGGAAACGATTATCGCATCGACACCCATGCTCGCAGCAATCGCTGCGTCTTCGGCATCCATAATGCCCTTGAGTATCAGCTTGCCACCCCACTGCTTCTGCACCCATGCCACATCATCCCAGCTCAGCGATGGATCCAGTTGCTGCGCCGACCATTCAGACAGTGAGGTCAAATTTTCCACACCCTTGGCGTGACCAATAATGTTGCCAAAAGAGTGCCGCCGGGTTGCCAACATAGCCGCGCACCAGCGCGGCTTGGAAGCCATGTTGAAGAGATTTTTCAGCGTCAGCCGTGGCGGCGCGGTCATTTGCTTCTTCAGGTCCTTATGACGCTGACCAATAATTTGCAAATCGAGAGTCAGCACAAGAGCGCTGCAGCCTACTGCCTTGGCGCGCTCAATCAGCGCAGCGATAAACTGACGGTCCTTCATGACATAAAGCTGAAACCAAAAGGGCTTTTGCGTGTGCGCGGCCACATCTTCTAGAGAGCAAATGCTCATCGTCGAAAGGGTAAAGGGCACACCAAATTCTTCTGCGGCTTGGGCGGCTAAAATTTCGCCGTTAGCATACTGCATGCCTGTGAGTCCCGTCGGTGCAATAGCCAATGGCATGCGCTGCAGCTCGCCAAGCATACTGCCCGCGACACTGCGGGTGCTGATGTCCTTGGCGACCCGCTGGCGGAGCTTCATTTCAGCGAAGGCCTCTTGGTTGCGGCGAAAAGTGCTTTCTGTCCACGACCCGGCCTCGGCGTAATCGTAAAACATTCTCGGCACTCGCCGCTGGTGCAGCACGCGCAAATCCTCGATACAGGTAATGGTCTTCATTCGCTTCTCGGCACCACTCGTTGCTGCCTCATGGTAGCATCGCTTAATCACACAGTAGGGGAATGTGATGACGCTGGTTTTTAGCGCGGATCAGGAACAGTTTCGCGACAGTATTCGACGCTTTTTGTCCGACCAAATGCCGACCACCGAAGTGCGTCGCCTGATGGACACCGCCCACGCTTTCGATGCATCACTTTGGCTGCAGGCGAGTCAGCAGCTAGCACTTACCGGCATTCATCTACCCGAAGAGGTTGGCGGCGCAGGCTTTGGGGCAGTAGAGCTTGCCATCGCGCTGGAGGAAATGGGCAGGGCGCTATTCTGCGGTCCCTACTTCAGCAGCGCCGTACTTTGCGCTCATGCCCTGATGCTTTGCGCCGACGCGGACCAGCGCGAACGCTGGCTCACGGCCATTGCCAGCGGCGAACTGCGTGGCTGTGTGGCGGTTACCGAAGCCAGCGGGCTGTGGCGTGGAGATGATATTTCAACCACTGCCATTGCGTCTGCAGACGGCGAATTTCGACTCAACGGGGTCAAACGATTTGTCATCGACAGCGCCAATGCAGAACTGATCATCGTTGCGGCTGAAACGGCTAATGGCATTGGTTGGTTTGTTGTACAGGTACCTGAAGGACAGGCTGAAGGCCTCAGCATAACGCCCTTAGAAACCATGGATCCGACCCGAAAAATGGGGGACATTGTCCTGCACAATGTCGCCGCCACACGCCTCAATGCCGCTCCAGCAGATGCTCTTAATACCCTGCTTGACGTTGCGTGTGTCGCCCTTGCCAACGAAATGATCGGCGGCGCACAGCGCTTGCTGGATGCCGCCGTCGACTATACGCAACTGCGCTATCAGTTCGGTCGCAGTATCGCCTCCTTTCAGGCCATCAAACATCGGCTGGCAGACCTGCTGCTGGAAGTCGAATTGGCCCGCAGCGCTCCCTATCAGGCGGCTCATACGCTAGCGGACTGCGGTGACCTTAGGACACTATCCAGCCTTCAACGGCAACAACTTACCGAACATGCCAGCCTCGCCAAGGCGATGGTCAGCGACACCTATTTGCAGGCGGCTTTGGAAACCATTCAACTGCATGGCGGCATTGGCTTTACTTGGGAGAACGACACCCACCTATGGTTCAAGCGTGCCAAAAGCAGCGAGGTATTGTTCGGCACTCCGGCAGAGCACAGAGAGCGCATGTTAAGCGCAGTAGAGGCGAGACTGGATACTCAGGAGCAAGTGGCATGAGTTTGCACAGCGATGTTACCCAATGGCTACAGGCCCACTGGGACCCCAACATGGATCTACTGGCTTGGCGATCCTTAGTCGCAGATTCTGGCTGGGGTGCCCCCAGCTGGCCTAGCGACTACTACGGCAAAGACATGAATCCGCAAGACGCCGCAATTGTCGAGCAGGCCTTCGCTGACTTCGGCGCGGTCGGTGCTGCACAAAGCGGTGTGCGCATGCTGGCTGCGGTTACCCTGCTAGCCCACGGCAACCACGAGCAAAAACAAAAATATTTGCGCGGTATTCTTACCGGTGCAGACCAATGGTGTCAGTTGTTCAGTGAACCGGGCAGCGGCTCTGATTTGGCCGGCGCGACAACCCGAGCCGATCTGCAAGGCGACGAATGGATCGTCAACGGCCAAAGGTCTGGAACACCAGTGCCCATCATGCCCAGTACGGACTGCTGCTGGCGCGCACCGATTGGGATGCCCCCAAACACCAAGGCTTGAGCTATTTCGTTATCAATATGGAGCAGCCAGGCGTCGAAGTACGCCAACTGGCGCAAATGAATGGCCATGCATCGTTTAACGAGGTGTTTATGACCGATGCCGTAGTGAGCCGAGATGACCTCGTTGGGGCGGTGGGCAGTGGCTGGCAGTGCGCTATGACAACCTTGGCCAACGAGCGCCGCTCCTTCGACAGAGCTCGCGATGTGGGGACGCGCAAAGGCCGACAGGGTAAAATTTTTACCGACCTTGAAGAAGAATTTGCCGTCGCCAACGCGCCCTACACTTGGTATCCACAACGTGCCGGCCGGGTTGACTTGGTTATGCGGCGAGCGATGGATACTGGTGCCATTAATGATCCGGCCCAGCGCCAAGATATTGCGCGGCTGCATATTCTGGCCGAGTGCGCCAAGTGGACCGGAGAGCGAGCCAAGGCAGCAGCGAAAGCGGGCAAACCGCGAGGACCTGAGGGCTCGCTTGGCAAACTTGCCGCCAGCAACGTGGCACGCCTCGCCGCCCGGGTGCACACTGCAATCAGCGGTAATGAGGCCCTGCTCACAGGCGACAACAGCCCAATGCAGGGCATTATTGCCGAGGTTCTGGTGTCAACCCCCGCCATCTCTATTGCTGGCGGTACCGACGAAATTCAGAAGAATATTATCGCTGAGCGGGTTATGGGCTTGCCCAAGGAACCGCGCTTTGACGAGGGACCGTTTAGGGATGTAAGGCGCAACTCTGGTCCGACCAGCGCCGGCCAAGACCGAGAGCTGTGATGCAAGACAAACCACTATCCGGCGTTCGCATCATTGAAGTAGGACAACTTCTGGCGGGGCCTTTTGCCGGAACCTTGTTGGCTTATTTTGGCGCTGAGGTAATCAAAGTCGAGCCGCCCGGAGAAGGCGACCCCATTCGCGGCTGGCGTTTGCTAGATGAGCAAGGCACCAGCTATTGGTGGCGTAGTCTGGGGCGCAACAAAAAATCGCTAACCCTGAACTTACGCAGCGCCGAGGGTCGGGAATTGCTTGGCCGGCTGTTAGAAGACGCGGACGTACTGATCGAAAACTTCAAACCCGGCACCATGGAAAAATGGGGCTTAGGTCCACCGGACATTGAGCAAAGGACCCCCAGTCTGATCTACACCCGTATCTCTGGTTACGGACAAACCGGGCCATACAGCCGAAAGCCGGGCTATGCGTCGGTAACCGAAGCCTACTCGGGCTTTCGCTTTATCAATGGCTTCGACGGTGAGGCTCCTGTGCGGCCAAATCTCAGCCTAGGCGACAGCGTGGCGGGTTTGCATGCTGCCCTTGGCATTTTACTGGCCTTGCTGGCACGTGGTTCACAAAACAGCTCGGCAAACGGACAGGTCGTTGACGTGGCCCTTTATGAGTCAATGTTCAATCTCATGGAGGGCATCGTGCCCGAGTACTCTGGTGCAGGTGCAATACGTCAGCCCGCAGGCTCGACTATTACCGGCATCGTGCCGACCAATACTTACTTATGCGCAGATGGCAAACATGTGGTAATCGGCGGCAACGGAGACTCTATTTATGTGCGGTTGATGACCGCCATCGGCCGCGAGGACTTGGCCAAGGATCCACGCTTGGCGGGTAATCCGGGCCGCGTAACGCACCAAAAACTGATCGACGGCGCCATTGCTGCATGGGCAGACAAACTCAGTAGCGACGTGGTTATTGATGTTATGGAAAAAGCCGACGTACCCGTTGGCGCAATTTTCAGCATTGCCGACGCTTTCAACGACCCGCACTATCAGGCCAGAAACATGTTTGAGCAGGTAGAGGTCACAAACCTCGATAAACCATTGGCGATTCCAGCCATTTTGCCGAAGCTAACCGGTACGCCCGGCAGGACCGAGTGGCCCGGGGGCGCCGTGGGCAGTCATACCGATGAACTGCTTGGGGCACTTGGCTTGGATGCTCAGCGTATCGCCGGCCTGCGAAAAAACGGCGTGGTGTGAAACCTATCAAGCTACACAGTCGAGAATTCGGTCTGAGCCCAGACCAAGGAAAAGTCTGCACAAAAAGAAGGAAAACATGAGCGCACACATCGATACCGGCACCAATGAACTGTTATGCGAGATAGACCGACGCGTTGCCACCATTACCTTGAACCGGCCAGAAAAACGTAACGCGCTGTCCGACTATCTTACTCCGGCCCTGCGCCAAACCCTACTCGACCTAGAAACGCGCAGCGATGTGGGCTGCATTGTCATCACTGGTGCAGGTAAGGCGTTTTGCGCGGGTGGCGACATAGGTGGCATGGGGGGTAACAGAGGTGGCAGCGACGCCACCGCCAAGCAGCAGCCCTCGCCGCCAACACCAACCATGGCAGACCGAGTCCGCACCTTGGTGCACAAACAAGAAACCCTCACTCTGCGGTTATTCGACCACGCCAAACCGACAATCGCCGCACTGCCCGGGGTGGCCGCCGGGGCTGGGCTGTGTATTGCGCTGGCCTGCGACATTCGTATCGGCGCAGCCTCAAGCTTCGTCACTACCGCATACCGCAACATTGGCTTTTCCGGCGACTACGGCGGTAGCTGGCTGCTCAACCAACTGGTTGGCCCTGCCAAGGCCAAGGAGTTGTTCTTTACTGGTCGCCGCGTGCAGGCTGATGAAGCCTTGGCGCTGGGCATTTACAACCAAGTAGTCGCCGACGACGAATTCGCCGCAACCGTGACCCAGTTGGCCCAACATATTGCCTCTGGCCCGCCCATTGCTTGAGGGTTTATGAAGCAAAACATCAACCGCGCTATTGAAGGGTCACTGCGAGACAACTTAGCTCGAGAAGCCGACTGCCTCACCCGTTGCGCTGCCACCGAAGACCACAAAGAAGCAGTGGCTGCCTTTATGGCGAAACGTAAGCCAGAGTTTCATGGCCGATAACAACTACTAGGGAGCCCCCTATGCCCCATTGGCAGAACTGGTCCGGACGCCTTGCCAGCAAACCCGACCAACTCAGTTTTATCTATTCTGAGCAACAGGCCGCAGCCTTGGCCCGAGCCTGCACCACAAGTGGCAGTTCCCTGCGCGCCGTAGGTTCCGGACATTCGCATGCAGAGTTGGTGGTCGATGGCGATGTCATCGCCGATCTACAAGCCTTGTCGGGCATCATATCGGCAGACATCGACAGCGGCACCGTTTGGGTTGGCGGCGGCACCAAGATCTTCACGCTCGGGCCAGCCCTGCACCGCCACGGTTTGGCGCTACCCAACCAAGGTGATATTGATCAGCAAAGCATCAGCGGCGTGACAGCCACTGGCACTCACGGCACCGGTGCGAGCCTGCAAAACCTAAGCAGTCGGGTTATTGGTGCGCGTATCGCACTGGCCAATGGCGACATAGTCGAGTGTTCTGCCGAGCACAACAGTGAACTATGGCAGGCCAGCCGCCTGCACTTAGGTGCCTTTGGACTGATCACCGCCCTACAGTTGCAATGCGTGCCGGCCTATCGTTTGGCCGAGCGCAGCTGGAAGCTTCCGCTACAGGAACTGCTAGCAGACCTTGACGGGCTAATCGCCGACAACCGGCACTGTGAGTTTTTTTGGCACCCGCAAACCGATACCGCCGACCTCAAAGTGATTAACCCTACCTCTGCAGCACCCAAGTACCCTCTCGGCAGCGAGGGTGAGCGCTGTTCATGGAGCTACGAGGTACTGCCTAATCATCGGCCCCACCTGCACACGGAGATGGAATACAGCGTTGCGGCGGCCCAAGGCCCGGCGTGCATGCAGGCCATTCAATCGCTGTTGAACACTACCTTTACCGATGTGCGCTGGCCGGTGGAATACCGCACCCTTGCCGCTGACGATGTCTGGCTCTCCACAGCCTTTGCACGCGACACCGTGACCATTTCGGTACATCAAGATGTAAACCTACCCGATGAAGACTACTACCGAGCCTGCGAAGAGATTTTTCTTGCCTTCGACGGCCGCCCGCATTGGGGCAAGACAAACTTTCTTGATGGCACCCAACTGGAGGCCATACACGCGAAGTGGCAAGACTGGTGGCGGGTGCGCGACAGCGTGGACCCCAGCGGTACCTTTTTGAACCCTTATTTACAGAGCATTCGTCCCTAGGAACGTACCATGTACCCGGCCTATACCTCCAAGTTTCCTGAGCTGGGCTTTTACGGCTTGCCCGGACACAGCCGCACCCCTCGGGATATTCTCAAACAAGCCCAAGACGCCGAGACCTTAGGCATTGGCAACATCATGATTTCCGAGCGTGCCGACTACAAAGAGATTTCCGCTCTCTGCGGCGCCGTGGCGGCCGTGACCGACAGCCTCTACATTGGCACATCGGGCACCAACCTCAATACCCGCCATCCGGTTATTACTGCGTCCATGGGATCTACGCTAAACAGTTTGTCTGAAGGCCGCTTCGCCCTCGGGCTGGCAAAGGGCGTAGGACTGCGCTGGCGAGCCATGAACGTGGACTTCCCAACATTTGAGCGCGAAGCGGAATTTATTGCGCTGATGCGCAAGCTGTGGCGCGGCGAACGCGAGTTAGGGCATACAAGCGCCCTCGGTAACTACCCTGCACTGCAGCTCGCGGACTATGTGAATGAAGATATCCCAGTGCTTTACATCGGCTTTGGCCCCAACAGCTTGCACCAGGCGGGAAAGGTTTATGACGGCGCGCACCTGCACACCTTTATGAGCAACCAAGCCCTGAGCGAGGCCGTGGCGAATTTTCGCGCTGGCGAAGCCGAGGCCGGAAAATCGGGCGGCAAACTTTGGTCTGTATTCGCAACCGCCTGTGACGTCAGCGACGAGCGCTACCTGAAGCTGATCGTGGCTCGCCTGGCCACCTACCTACAAATACCCGGTTACGGCGAAGCCTTGGTAGGCGTGAACGGCTGGGATATGGATACCCTTGCAGCTTTTCGCAGCGCGCCCATTGTGGCCGGCATGAGCGGCGCCATTGACAGCGTTGCTAGCTTTACCGAACTGGCAGAAATCGAAAAACTTATTCCCGAGCATTGGCGACCAGCGGCAGTGGGCGACGCCCAAACCTGCGCCCAACGCTGGGTAGAACAATTTGAAGCTGGGGCTGACGGACTGATCATTCACGCCAGCACGCCCGAGGAGTTCGCTCCGGTACTGGCCGAGTACGAGAAGATTAGACCAAACCAACTGTTTGCAGGCCGATCCAATCGACCGGGTTAGCCGTGTTGCTGCACCAAGTTCACTAGGTCCGCTGGTGTTCCGGCCCAGCGGCTGAAACCCGAGGCGCGATATTCGGCCACACAGCCATAGCCATAAAGCGCGCCAATGAAATCCAATCCGTTGTTTTTGGCACCCACTGCGTCGTGGCTGCGGTCGCCGATCATCAGCGCATACTCGGGCGTTACACCGGTTTCTTGCAGCGCGTGGCTGAGTAGTTTGCTTTTATCCGCCAGGGACCCATCAAGGCCCGAGCCAAAGGTCTGACAAAAAAACTGGCTTAAATCAAAGTGCTGCAAAATTTGATCAACGAAGACCAATGGCTTGCTTGAGGCCACATACAGTGGATACCGAGCAGACAGCACCTCAAGCACCTCGGGTATGCCCGCGTACACCTTATTTTCAAATTTACCTAGGGTGCTAAAACGCTCGCGATACCAGTCGACCCCCTCCTGCGCGCGCTGGGCACCTGCCAGCTGGGCAAAGCTGTCGACCAGCGGCGGCCCAATGCACCAGGTCAGTTCATCTTGGCTGGGCACCGGTTGCCCCATTTTCATCAAGGCATACTGTATAGACCCTGTAATGCCTTCCTTAGGATCTGTTAGGGTGCCGTCCAAATCGAAGAAAACAGTCCCAACCCTTGCCCTGCTTTGCATACTTGTTCCACTGTGATGTATGGCTCTATGATGCCCGACACTTCGATTCAGGGCAGGGGAAAAAGTGACGACGGCTAGCGAGTTTGCAGATATTACCAATCGGCGTATCGCCACCAACGGCATTGCGTTGAACATTGCCGAGCAAGGTGAACCCGATGCACCCCTGATACTGTTGTTACATGGCTTTCCTGAGTCGTGGTTTTCTTGGCGTCATCAATTTGCGCCACTGGCCGCGGCCGGTTATCACGTTGTTGCGCCGGATATGCGCGGCTACGGTGACTCGGACAAGCCCGGAGAAATTAGCGCCTACAATCAAATCGAGGTCGCCAACGACATCAAGGGTTTGGTGGGTGCCTTGGGCTACGCTAGCGCCATTGTTATCGGCCACGACTGGGGCGCGCCAACCGCGTGGAACTGC
>JAACDW010000140.1 GCA_009936775.1 Pseudomonadota bacterium | reverse complement strand
TACCGAGGGTATCTGAACATGGCTGAACAAGCCTTGGTCACGCAGATAAACGAAATTCACGATGCGGGTTGGCAAATGGGCATACACGCCATTGGCGACGCCGCCATTGAACTGGTAGTCGATACCTTGGTCCAGACCCTGACGCGGAGTCCGCGCGAAGACCATCGACATTACTTAAACCACTTCTCCATGCGGCCGCCAGAAGCGACCATGCGACAAATGGCTGCCCACGGCATTCACATCACCCAGCAGCCAAACTTCACCTATACGCTAGAGGGGCGCTATGCCGTCAATCTTGATGGCTGGCGATTGGCTCACAACAACCCCCTGCGTTCGCCGATTGAGGCTGGCGTGCGCGTCGCGCTGTCCAGCGACATTCTGCCCATTGGACCCATGGTAGGGCTCTACGCCGCAACCACGCGCCGCGGCATGAGTGGTAAGGTTTACGGGCCTGATGAAGCCATCAGCATTGAAGAGGCCATCCGCGCCTATACTGAAACCAGCGCTTACATCAACTTTGATGAGAACATCAAAGGCACCTTGGAGCCGGGTAAATACGCGGACCTTATCGTCTTATCCGATGATATTCTGCGCGTTACACCAGAACAGCTGTTGGATCTCACCGTGGAGCAGACCTACCTGCAGGGCGAATTAGTCTACGAGCGAAAACAATAAATATAACAAAACGCTCAGCAGCGCCGATTAGGCACATGGGCAATAACAGGAAAGCAATATGACAAAACCCGTATGTTTAGTAATAGGTGCCGGTGCAGGCATTGGCGGTAACGTCGCCCGTAAATTCGCCATGGAAGGCTACCACTCGGTACTTTGCCGCCGCAGCGACCAAGTGGGGCTAAACCGCATGGTAAGTGACATTCAGGACAGCGGCGGCGCCGCTTCGGGCTTCCTGCTCAATGCCATCGAAGACGACTCAATCGAAGACCGTGTGGCGGCCGTGGAGGCCGACATTGGTCCCATTGATACGGTGATATTCAACCTTGGCGCACAGATAGGCGACCGCCCATTGGCGGCCACCACTTACAAAGCTTTTGAGATGGGCTGGCGCCTGGCCACCTTCGGACTGTTTCGCACGGCCCATGCGGTAACCCCTCATATGGAAGCCCGAAATAAGGGTACGATTTTGGTCACATCGGCGACCGCAGCCGTACGCGGCAACGCGGGCCAGCATAGCCATGCCGCTGCCATGGGCGGCCGACGCATGCTTTGCCAAACCCTAAATGCACAGTTTTCTGCTAGCGGCATTCATGTGGCGCATATCATTGTCGACGGCGCTGTCGATGCTCCTGACACCCTCGGTAAAATGCTTGGCCCAGAGCGCTTCCAAGAACTGCGTGAAACCAAGGGGATGGAACACGACGGACTGATGCTGCCAACGCAAATCGCTGAGACCTACTACCACGTAGCGCAACAGCACCGCTCAGTATGGACCCATGAGATGGACCTACGCGCCTACTCCGACCGCCCGTGGTGGAACCACTAACGGCGCGAAGATCAGACGCAAACGACCAGCAAGCAGCATGCGCAAAATGCGCCCAACGCCGCCCAACCTTAGATGGGATCCAGACGCATCAGGTAGCGCGGCGGAAAGCCAGTGAGAATACGAAACGACAGTGGTAGCGCATGCTGCGCATCGACCCGATCGCGTTCTGCCCCGGTGAGCAGCACGGCTCGATAGCGCTGGGTTGCGCCCTTAAAGGTGATGGCCACTTCATCGCGCTCGAGCGCAGCGTAATACCAAGCCCGGGGCCAGTGATTGGCAGCCACATACAGTTTGCCATTACTTTGCAAGCGGGCGACTACTCGGTCGGCAGAATGCCCCTGCTCGTTGAAGGTGGTGATCACCATGGTGCTCGCATCTGCGGGTTGAAAATAACCCAGCAGCGACTCAAACGTCGCAACGATGCCAACGTACGCCAACCCGACAATCAGTAAAATTTTCGCGATACGCACAGTACCTCTCCCCTTACAGGCCCCAATGATCGGCCTAGGTTAAGCCGCATCGACAAAGGCCTGCAAGCAGCCCTCGCAACGCGGGCGAGAAGCCTCGATCAATCCAACATTACCTTGTGCTTGTCTGCGTACTTCGTCAAAATTGGCCCCTTGGAGAGATGGCAGAGCGGTTGAATGCACTGGTCTTGAAAACCAGCAAGGTGTAACAGCCTTCCAGGGTTCGAATCCCTGTCTCTCCG
>JAACDW010000014.1 GCA_009936775.1 Pseudomonadota bacterium | reverse complement strand
GATGACACAGACGATAGCACTGCGCAAAGGGTCGGTGTTCGATTCAACAGTGCTTTTTGGCCAACCTACTTCAATCAAGGGCTAAAGCACGCGCAGCGCACCGATTCCCTTAACGACTGTGCGAGACAACCTACTTCAAAGCCCTTGGTCGTTACCATTACGTCACCGACAAAGGATTTGGCGGTCGACGTTCCTCTGTGGATCGAAGCGAGCCGCTACAGCTTGTATTGGCAGCGCTCGATGCCGCGTTCATAGCGATGGCGTGTGGTCGCAGCGGTGCTTTGCTGCGTTTCAACTCACCTTGGTATAGGAGCCCCGATGGATGCCATGCTTGGCCATCAGCCGGGTAAACGCGCGGCGCTCTTTTTGAGCGATTTCCGCAGCCTTTGTCACATTACCGCCGGTTTGGGTCAGCACTTTTTGTATGTACTCGCTCTCGAACTGTCGGATCAGCGAGTTCTTCTCATGACTGAAGCTGCCCAGCGGTAGCTTGCGCGGAATGTCATCGAATTGGCTTTCGGAAGACAGGCTAGATGGATCTGAGATTAACTGCGTATCGCTGGACAAATAGGCTCTCAGTAGGGCGCTTTCGAGTTCGCGGAAGTTGCCCCGCCACTTGTTGCGCAAGATCTCGTCTAGTACGACTTGGCTGAGGTATTTGGTCTGCTGATCCAGTTCTTGGGCGAGTTGGGCCAAAATATGCTGGCAAATTAGCTTCAGGTCATCGCCGCGCTGGCGTAACGCGGGTAAATGAACCGACAACACGTCTAACCGGTAAAGCAGGTCCTCACGAAATGAGCCCACATTTACCAGTGCTTTTAGATTTTTATTGGATGCAGCAATGACGCGAACATTGAGTTTCTTCGTTGTACGCCCGCCTACGGCTCTGATCTCGTTCTCCTGCAAAAAGCGCAGCAGCGAAACTTGCGCACGCGGAGATAGCGCGTCCACTTCATCGAGGAATACGGTGCCTTCGTTGGCGTGCTCAAGAAGCCCGACTCGGTCTTCAAAGGCCCCGGTGAACGCTCCCTTTTTGTAACCAAAAAGTTCACTTAAAAGCATGTCGTCATTAAAGGCGCCGCAGTTGATGGGCACAAAGGTATTAGCTGACCGTGGACTGAAATGGTGAATCGCCCGGGCTGCGACTTCCTTGCCGGTGCCTGATTCGCCACGAATGATCACCCGTGAGTCCGCTTGCGCCACACGCTTGATGGCGCGCATGGCCTTAACGAAGTTAGCCGACCGTCCCACGAGGTTGAAGTGAACGTACAGATCAGAGTCGATGTCGTCAGACGGCAAGGTGACTCGCTGCAGTATTTTTTGTTCGGCGATGTTCATTGCTTCGCTTACCAAGGCAGCGTCTGCGCTAGCGAGGAGTTGACCTGCCGTATGATCCAGACGGCTGCGGGTTGAGCTGGTAAAAATATCGACAAACTCAATATGATTCTGGCGGATTCTCGAGCGCGCTTTGTAGCGCTTGTGCGTGCTACTAGGGAAGACCGAAAGAACAATGGCCGGGGACTTGCTCGCCCGAGCCATCAAGTCGTTACTGGTAAGCCATGTTCTAGCGCTGAGGTTCTGCGTAGCGCAGATCGTCTCAAGCAACGGGCGATGACTGGTATCGTCCGTATCAATCAGCAGAACTTCGGCTATCAGTGACATCGCGCTCCTATAATGCTTGCGCTTTCCGGCCAGCAGAGCGGTGTTGCTGTCTGAGTCGGCTAAGTAGTGTAAACACCAAAAGTAGACGGTTCAAGAGATTCGAGGTTAGTTCGAGTGAAGGTTGAAAAGGGTCGCTGTTGAGGCCTTTGCTGAGGGCATTTGGTTCCCCTAGGCAAAGGGGTATCTGCCTTTTTTGCGGCTGTTGCGCCAGCCCGCATCGGTGTAGCGCTGGGCCATGTAAACGACGATATTGGCCTCGCCAAAGGAACACAGCTGTATTTTGCAGGTTGCCTCCTCCCATAAATTGGTGAAGTACCAAATGGTGTCACCGCGATGTCCCCCGAGGTAGTTCACCGGATACACCCAAAGGTCCGCTTCATGAGGGTTTTTGGTGATGTAAACAAAGTACTTTGCCTCAGCAAAGTTATAGGTCTGATAAACGATTGCCATTGAATTCGCCAATTCCTAGAGACGATGACGTTAGCACGCAGGCATTTAGCCCGCCTCCTCAAAGACGCGATTCGATGGGCTACAGCCGCGCAAAGGATGTTTGGCTGCACGGGTAAAACCACCTCACTGCGGTAATTTGGCCCCACTTTTTAAGTTACTGAAGTTGCACAAGTTTCTTTCCTAGTGGCAATTTTTGGGTGGGCTTTTGTGCCTCGGCGGCTCAAATATCAAAATAAAAAAATCAATAAAAACAGCAGGTTAATGGCATCCAAGCTTGGCATGGTTGTTGCTCTGGTAATGGCTGACCGTGGTAAGGCGCAAGGCGCTGACAGGCAAAGTAACAAGGGTAGGTATGGCAAATAAAACAGTCGTCGAGATCAAAAAGACGCCGGCCAGGGCTTCCTCTACTCGTGGGGTACAAAGTGTTGCGAGAGATCTCTCTGAGCATTTCTTTAATAACCCAGAGGCGGGCGACACCTTAGAAGGCATCGCCGATTGGTGGGTGGCGCGTCAGCGTCGGACCAATGCATTAGGGGTGGTTCGCAGTGCGCTAGAGCACCTAGTGGAAGAAGGCAAGGTGAGTATTCGAAATTATGGTGACAGAGAACTTTATGTGGCCAGTCAAAATGACTGAGAAGCAAAACAAGCAAGGCTTTTTACCGAGTGATCGGAGGATGAATGATGAGTGAAAGTACACAACACAAACTGTCTCGGGTAAGAACTCCTAGGGTTCAGATTACCTATGACGTAGAAACTGGCGGTGCTCAGAGCCGACGTGAAATTCCTTACGTTGTTGGGGTTTTGGCTCCGCTTGCAGGTCAGTCTACAAAGGTGCCAGCGCGCCTCAGTGACCGCAAGATGGTGCAGATCGACCGCGACAACTTCGACGGTGTTATGGCCTCTATTGAGCCGCGACTCGGTTTCTCGGTGCCCAACACCATTGAGGGCGGTGGCAGCAACTTGGCGGTCGACTTGGTGTTGTCGTGCTTTGACGACTTCGAGCCTGTGAACTTGCTCAAGCAGATCCCGCAAATACGCTCGCGCTTTGAACAGCGTGGCCGTCTGCGCGATTTTCTGGCGAAGCTTGATGGCAACGACGATTTGCTCGAAGCGTTGGAAGCGCTGCTTGGTGACCCCAAGCGACGGGACGCGCTAAACGCTCTGGTGGCCAAGGCGAAAGACGGCATAGACGCAGCGCGTGCATTGGACGATGCGGTAGCGCGTGCCGAAGCGGTGCTTGCAGCGGTTGCTGAAAAGGATCGCGCAGCAGGTGCCGACTTAGGCGACTTGCTGCAGAAGGGCATGATGACGCTGGAAGAATCGCAGATTCCCTATGCCATTGAACTGCTCGAGGAATTTCTGACGCAGTTTGTCGCCTCTGGCGACATCAAGGCAAAGGACATTGACGGCCTGCCTATCTTGGCGGCCTTGGTCAGCCAGCGCGTTGCGTCACTGGACGGGGCGATTAGCCGCCAGCTCAATTACATACTGCATCATGAAGACATGCAGGCGCTGGAAGCGTCATGGCGCGGACTCAACTACTTGGTGATGAACACCGAGACCAGCAGTTCGCTGAAAATCCGCGTGCTCAACGCAACCTTTGAAGAGCTTTACAAAGATCTCGACAAGGCCGTTGAATTCGATCAAAGCACCCTGTTTAAGATCATCTACGAGCAAGAGTATGGCACCTTTGGTGGCGAACCCTACAGTGTGTTGATTGGCGATTATCAAATTGGCCGCTCGCCGCGCGATATCACCTTTGCAGAGAAGATGAGCAATGTTGCCGCCGCGGCGCATGCCCCTTTCATCAGCCGTGCCTACTCAAAGTTGTTCGACATGGAAGACTTCGATGAGCTGCACAAGCCAAGAGATTTGGCCAAGCTTTTTGAAAGCGCTGAACTGATCAAGTGGCGTTCCTTCCGAGAGACTGAAGATTCACGCTACGTCACCTTGGCATTGCCCAAGGTACTGCTGCGGCTGCCTTACCACCATGGAGACCACCCGGCAGAAGGCGTATACCTCGATGAGGACGTGGCAGTAACGCTGCATGAACTCAACGATGACGGCGAAGTAGTGACGGATAAGGCGGGTAACCCGGTTGTTGTTACCGCAGCTGATGCCAACGGCGTTGAACTGGAACGCACCAAGAAGCAGGTCGATGCGTCGAAGATGTTGTGGGGTAATCCAGCCTACATTCTAGGCCGGGTCATCACCCGGGCCTTCGAGCAATATGGCTGGACTGCGGCCATCAAGGGCGTGGACGGTGGTGGCTTGGTAGAGGGCCTACCAGCTTATACCTATGAAACCGAAGACGGTGATATCACCCTAAGCTGCCCAACGCAGGTAGCGATAACCGACCGCCGGGAAAAAGAGCTGAACGACTTAGGCTTTATGGCGATTTGCCACTGCAAGGGCTCGGATAAGGCAGCCTTTTTTGGTGGTCAAACAACCAACAAGGCGCGTCAATATCTTACCGATTCAGCCAACGCAAATGCTCAAGTCTCATCGATGCTGCCCTACATGTTGGCGTCGTCGCGCTTCGCTCATTACATCAAGGTGATGATGCGTGAGCGGGTAGGCACCTTCATGTCGCGACAAAACGTTGCGGACTATCTCAACAACTGGCTCTCACAATTTGTCTTGCTAGACGACGGTGCACCGCAAGCCCTGAAGGCGCGATACCCATTGCGTGAGGCCCGTGTAGATGTCACCGAGGTCGAGGGCAAGGTAGGTTCGTACCGAGCAACTGTATTCCTGCGACCGCACTTTCAGCTGGAAGAGCTGACGGCGTCGATTCGTATGGTCGCTGATCTACCTTCCTAAGTAAGAGTTAAGGAGCAAGTAAATGGATTTAGTATTATTGAAGCCGGGTAACGTCGAAGTACCCGAAGGTCAGGGCAGTTTGATTGAAGCGCCAATTTTTGGTGTCGACACCGACTGGTCAGAATGTATAGAACTCGTG
>JAACDW010000013.1 GCA_009936775.1 Pseudomonadota bacterium | reverse complement strand
TGCCCAAGGAATTGATCGATGCTTGCGCATTGGTTGGTCCGGCGGAACGTATTCGTGAGCGCCTTGGGCGCTGGAAGAAGGCTGGCGCACATGGTCAGGTGTCCAGCATGTTGCTGGGCTGCCAAGATCCGGCGGCACTGCAAGTTGTAGCGGAGGAAATGCTTTAGTCAGGCTTGCTTGCTGAACGGCAAAAAAAGGGGCGTGATCGCCCCTTTTTTACCGTCTTTTTTTCTCTCGATCTTTTCTATCTAACTTTGCTATCGGCCCTTTGCTGTCGCCGCTTGTTAGGTGCTGGCTTCTACCAGGGCCCAGCCGCGCTCCGAGCGCAGCCGCGCGGCATCAGCGTATTCCAGGGCCTTGGCCGAGCTAGCGTTGCCGTCAAGGCCGCGCTTGTACACGCCCTGAATAATGCCCGCTGACCTGAACATGTTGTAAATCAAATAGAAGTGCCAGTTTTCGATACTTTCGCGGCCCGCATGCTTGCAGTACTCGGCTAGAAATTCGGCTTCGGTTGGTATGTTCAACGCCGCAAAGTCCGCGCCTGCGAGACCCTCGTCGTCGTAGGCATCGCCATGGTAGTCCTGACACAGATAACCCAGGTCTGCCAAGCCATC
Source organism: Pseudomonadota bacterium (assembly GCA_009936775.1). Classification (GTDB taxonomy): domain Bacteria; phylum Pseudomonadota; class Gammaproteobacteria; order Pseudomonadales; family Azotimanducaceae; genus UBA4421. The sequence goes on along the minus strand of JAACDW010000013.1, from coordinate 5,685 downwards.
GCCAAGGGTAGACAGTTCCCAATCCAGTACCGCGACAATTTTCGGCTCGGTGGGGTGAATCAGTACGTTGCCGAGCCGGTAATCACCGTGGACGATAACTGAGCCAGCGTCGCTAGGAACATTTTGAGGTAACCATTGCATCAGTTTGTCCATGGCCGGCAGGTCATCGGTCTTCGAGGCAATGTACTGTTTGCTCCAGCGCCCAATCTGCCGCTCGTAATAGTTACCAGGCCGGCCAAAGCTCTCCAGTCCCACAGCGGCTGGATCCACGCTATGCAGTAGTGCCATAACGCGCGCCAGATCGAGATAAATCGCGCGCCGGTCTGCGTTACTAACACTTGGAATGCGCGTTTCGGTGAGCAGTCTGCCTTCAACCATTTGCATGACGTAAAACTTGGTGCCAATAATCTCGGGGTCTTCGCAGAGGCAGAACATTTTTGGCACTGGTACTTCGGTTTCCCACAGGCCGTGCATCACGCGATACTCTCGATCTACCTGATGCGCAGATGGCAGCAGTTCACCCGGTGGCTGTTTGCGCAGCACATAACGCTGGCTCGGCGTAATGAGCTGAAACGTGGGGTTTGATTGGCCGCCTTCGAACTGTTTAATCTGCATCGGTCCGGCCAAGCCCTGCACATGGGCCTGCAGGTATTGTTCGAGGGCTTGCTCATCAAATTTGTGCGCCTCGCGCACTGCGGTCAGTTCTACGTCACTCATACTCATCTCTGATTTGGGAGGCTATTTGCAGTAGGCAAGGATACGGCTTGATCTCATGGAGGGCAAAGTGCGAGGCTTGGTATTTGCCAGAGTTATTGAGGGGAATTTCATGTCACAAAAACGCATCGCAGTCACGCTGCCCGCCGGGCCGCGCATTACCGACACAATTGATCGCATTCGCTGGGCCGAAGACAACGGGATTCCTGATGCGTGGTTCAGTGACTCCGGTGCGCCGGACACCTTGACCCAAGTCGCCGCCATCGCCCATCACACCACGAGCATGCGCATTGGCACAGCGGTGACGCCTGTGTATACGCGCTCGCCTTCGGTGCTGGCCGCATCTGCCAACGTCATTGGTCAGCTCTTACCTGAGCGTATCATTCTTGGATTGGGGTCATCGAGCCAAACGATTATGGGCCAGTTCAATGGCATACCATTGGATAAGCCGCTAACTCGTGTGCGCGAAACCGCAGAGTTGGTAAAAATTATGCTGAGCGGAGCCAAGACCGACTATGACGGTGAGACTGTGTTTAGTCGCGGCTATCGGCAGGCGCCCATGGACAATCCGCCGCCCGTCTACTTGGCCGCACTGCGCCCGAAAATGATCGAGATGGCAGCGCAAGTAGGCGATGGCGTTATTTTCAATCTATGGCCTAAGGCCGCTTTACCGAAGATGATGGAACATGTGGCCGTTGGCGCTCAGGCTGCCGGCAAGGACCCCGCGTCGGTAGAGATTGTCAATCGGGCCATGGTGCTGTGCACGGACGATAAAGAGTACGGTCGTAATTTGTTCCGCGCGGCCTTTGGTCCCTATTACGCCACGCCGGTATACAACAACTTCTTAGCATGGGCAGGCTATACCGATGCCGCAGCTCAAATTGCCGAGGGCTGGGCCGCTAAGGATCGCAACAAAACCGCCAGTGCCATGTCAGACGAGATGATCGACGAGATCGCCATCATCGGTAACGAAGACGAAATCCAGCAGCGAATTCAGGCCGACGCGGACGGTGGCGTGGATACCCATATTATTGCGCCGCTGGCAGGCAATAAGGACGACGTGGAGCGTACTTTTGCCGCCTTTAGCGGCCAAGCGTTTCAATTTTCTTAGCGCGTTTTGCTGATGCCTAATAGCCGTAGCGGGTGCCAATGACTCGCAGAATTTATTTGTTTCGGCACGGAGAAACCGAGTGGAATGTGGCTGGCAAGATGCAGGGCCGGCTCGACTCGCCGCTGACCGAGCACGGTCGCCAGCAAGCCAAGGCTCATGGTCGGCTGTTGGCCGGGCTGTCGTCGCCAGACTGCTTGTGGGTATCCTCGGCAGGACGCACTCGGGCAACCGCCGAGTTGCTCAATGCAGCAGTTCAGGTACCAATGCATTTTTCTGATGCACTGGTTGAGCGTGACTGCGGTACCTGGTCTGGCAAGACCGCAGCTCAGGTGCGAACCGAGCATGCGGCGGAGTGGGCCCAACTGCAGCAAGATGGCTTTCGATATAGGCCCGGTGGCGGCGAAAATTTGCCTGACCTGATGCAACGTTTCCGTGATTTGCTCGCCCAGTGGCCACAGCCTGCATGCCTTGGCATTGTTACTCATGGGGTGGTTTCCCGGGCGATTTTGGGTCATTTCCTGCAGCTGAATGAAGCGCAGATCCGACAGGTGAAGCACCCCAACGCGCTGTTCTACGAATTGAGTTTCGTCGACGATGAGGTCGAGGTGAGGCACTATTTGGCAGACCAGTCCAGCCAAGGCAATGGGTTTGAACACAGCGGCGATGCCATTGACGGCATTTGCCAAGAACTGCCGCCCCTAGCGGTAAGCGGCGAGTAGACGCGCAGTAGGCGCGAACGATTTGACGATGTGAGGAGAGGAAAATGAAAGTAGACGGTGGTGTAGGCCTTAATTTGAACACTGTTGGCGCTCAAGCGTCCGAGCTTGAAGAAATGGGCTATGCCGGAGTTATGACGGCTGAAACAGCTCACGATCCGTTTTTCCCGCTGTTAGTGGCGGCGCAAAATACCACCAAGGTTGAGCTGATGACCTCCATTGCAGTGGCCTTTGCGCGCTCACCAATGACCTTGGCGAATATAGGCCACGACTTAAATGCGTATTCCGAGGGGCGCTTTGTGTTGGGTCTTGGCTCGCAAATTAAGCCACATATCACCAAGCGTTTTTCCATGCCATGGTCGAGTCCGGCGGCGCGTATGCGCGAATACATTATGGCGATGCGGGCCATTTGGGACTGCTGGCATCAGCAGGAGCCGCTGCAATTTACTGGGCAGTTTTATAACCACACCCTGATGACACCATTTTTTACTCCAACCAATAACGACTTTGGCGCGCCAAAGGTATTTTTAGCGGCAGTTGGTCCGATGATGACGGAGGTGGCAGGAGAGGTTGCCGATGGTGTTATCGCTCATGCCTTTACCACCGAGAAGTATTTGCGCGAGACCACCCTACCCGCGCTGCAGCGAGGCTTCGCCAAGGCGGGCAAGCGTCGGGAGGATTTCGAGATCAGTTATCCGGCCTTTGTAGTTACCGGGCAAACTGAAGAAGAAATGCGCGAGGCTGAAGTAGCGACTTGCAAACAGATCGCTTTTTACGGCTCAACCCCTGCCTACCGGCCGGTGCTGGAAAGCATTGGCGTGGGCGAAATGCAGGACGAACTCAATACCATGTCGAAGCAAGGTCGCTGGGATGAAATGGGCGAACTGATTACGCCTGATATTTTGCGTGAGTTTGCCGTCATTGGTGAACCCGACACCATAGCCGGGCAGATGAAGGGGCGATACGGTGATATCGTCGACCGCACTTCTGCTGCCTACGCAAACATCGCTAAGGACAAGCGTCTGGCGATTATTCGCGAGCTGTCTGCTTAACTGTTAGCAATTCTTGGAGAACTACCCTGATGAAAGTTGATACCGGTATTAATTTGGATTTACATGCCATTCCTGGCGCAGTCAAAGCGATAGAAGCGCAAGGCTATGACGGTGTGCGCACGGCGGAAATGAACCATGACCCGTTCTTCCCGCTGCTGTTGGCGGCAGAGCACAGTGAAAAGCTCGCAATTGCCAGCTCTATCGCGGTGGCATTTGCGCGCAGCCCAATGAATCTGGCAAATATAGGCCATGACCTGAATGCCTACTCCAAGGGTCGTTTTACCTTGGGCCTAGGGTCACAAATTAAGCCGCATATCACCAAGCGCTTCAGTATGCCCTGGGGTGGGCCAGCGGCGCAGATGCGCGAGCTGATCCTGGCGATGCGAGCCATTTGGGCGAATTGGTATGATGGTGAGCCCCTGCAGTTTGTCGGCGAACACTATCAGCATACGCTGATGACGCCTGCCTTCACGCCGAATGACACGGAATACGGCGCGCCCAAGGTTGTGCTTGCTGCGGTGGGACCGAAAATGACCGAAGTCGCTGGTGAAGTGGCAGACGGCATGATCATTCACCCGTTTAGCACCCAAGCCTATATTGATTCGGTGACATTACCGGCCATTGAGGCAGGTCTGGCTAAGGCGGGCAAAACCCGTGACGGCTTTGAACTGTCCTACTCTTGTTTCGTGGTCACTGGCCGCAACGAGGAGGAGTTCGCGAAGAGCAAGGTGGCAGCTCAGGAGCGCATCGCATTTTATGGCTCTACCCCTGCTTATAAGGGTGTGCTTGATTCCATTGGCATGGGTGAACTGCAGCCGGAGCTCAACGCGATGTCGAAACAGGGCCGTTGGAAAGAAATGGGCACCCTAATCGGCGACGATATGCTCAATGCCTTCGGCGTGATGGGCGAGCCGCATGAAATCGCTGCAGAAATGCTCAGTCGTTACGGCGGTTTTGTTGACCGTACCTCGGCGTCCTTCCCAGTGTCAAACGAAGAACAGCGCGCGGCGATAATTGACGCGCTGCGCGCTGGTTAGCGGCAAGCCCGGTCAACGAAAAGGCGCAAAGTTTGCGCCTTTTGACTTTCAGCAGCCTAAGAATTCACGATATTTTCACATTGGTGGCGAGACCCTGCCGGCCTTAAAGCCGCTGACAGTTTGCACTGCTTCGGTTTGGGGGAGAAGGATCGCTAGGGATACTGACGAAGGGCCCATAAGAGGTGGCAAGTCGATTCTGGAGAGGATGCAATCCAATGCGAAACGCTCGCGGAAAACGTAGCGGAAAAATTCTGGTCACTGCCTTTGGCGCTGCATCGCGTTGCCTTAGTGTGGCTGTAATGCCCTGTCTCATACTGGCACTTTGCCTTGTGCTGTTTGATCACCCAGATCTCGAAAATGAGTCCTTCCCGGTAGTAACGGCGGCCAGTGAGCACCGCTTGCATGGCCCTGTGGTCACTCGCGAACTGCCGCTGCCTCGGGTCGCAAGCAAAACGCATATGCAGGAGGCTCAAGAATTTTCGCAAAAGCTGGTCGCCGGTTTTGGCATACGTGATGCGGTGGCGCTGGAGTTTTCTGACTGGATTCTCGAGGCGTCTGCGCGTCAGCGGATTCAGCCTGAATTGATTGCCAGCTTGGTGCTGGCTGAAAGCTCTTTTCGCAAGCAGGTGCAATCCCATGTGGGTGCGGTAGGCCCTGCGCAAGTGCGGCCACGCTACTGGGACAAGTTTTGCGGCCAGAACGACCTCTTTGATCCGGAACAGAACATCTATTGCGGTACGCAAGTGCTGGGATTGCTGCTGGAACGCTGCGAAGGAAATCGGGCCTGCGCTCTGTCGGCTTACAACATTGGTATGAACTCTAAGCGCCGCGCTGCTGGTCTGCGTTATGTTGCTAAAATTGACCGACATATGGAGCGCTTGGCGACCATACCGCTCTAGGCTATCTGTGCCGAGGCAATGGCATCTATTTGATGCAGGGACAGCACCTGCAAGCTAACGAGCGATCGTCTGGGACAAAAGATAGTCTGGGACAAAAGATAGTCTGGAGAAACAGCCCCACACATGGTTTGTGCTCAGGCCCTTTCACAATCGGGC
>JAACDW010000139.1 GCA_009936775.1 Pseudomonadota bacterium | reverse complement strand
TTATTCGCCGCGAAGCGCTCTACGAACACCGCCAATTCTGTTTTCCAGAAATTGCAGCGTTGCGGTGTAACGTGCTGATTCCTTACCGAACTCGGCCTGCTGGAAATTCAGTTCAACCGTATTTCCATCAGCCGCCGGGTTGTTCGGGACGCGATAGATCAAGCCGTTCTTACTGCCACCGGCATGGTCTATGTGCATGTCATGAGTGCGACGCGTCGACATCGAACGTTCGTTGTTTATCAACGCTTTAAAATCCAGATCTTTTGCCTTGTAGTTGGGTGTATCTGCGTTAGCGATGTTTTCACCAAGCAGCGATATCCGCCGCTGGCGCAGTTGCATCGCGTTTTCGTGTACCCCAAAGATGTTTTCGAGCATGCTCATATAACGATCTCTTCCACTTCAAAATTAATTCGTTCTGTTCTCTAAAGTTTTGCAACTTCCGTTCGATTAAGTAGACGAGGAGTTCCCGATCTACCGTCACGACCATGGGAAAGCAATTGGCGTGCCAACTTTGTTTTCGGCCGTTTTTGCCGTAAAAACCAGGGTTTTAGGCCCGTTTTGACTGGATTTGGTCTGCCCCGGCAATGTTTTACCGGCGGCTTGCTTCCGCCTCTTGCCGCTTCGTATCAGGTGTCGGCAATTCGTCATATGCCGCGTTTCGGCTGCGCAATAAACCCGACACATGAAAAGAAAATCTTTTTTAAACTGAGCAATAGCCAGCCATAAAAGAGCTGTTAGGCACTGATCATGCCGTTTGGGAGCAAGCTTAATAGAACAGGCGCACGCGAAAGATTGTTGCAAGCCGCTGCCGCAAGCCGCGCGTTGTGTACCTTTATCGCCATGGTGTGATCGAAAGGAAGACTGGCACCCTTATTGCATCGACCGGCTCATGAAGCGAATACCTAGGCCAATTGTCAAAAAACCACCAGTGTCCGGCCATTCGCCGTGTCTGAATGTATCTGGCACGGGACGAATGCTTACGAGTTTCACCGCGCTGATAACTGCGCTATGCGCGGCAACCCTAAGCGTTGCCGAACCCCCAGCCCCTGAAAGCACGGCAAGTGAAAGTCCAGTCAGCGAGAGACCAGTCAATGAAAACCTAGCGCCTGTCGAGGCATCGTCGTCGGCAACAGGCACTCAGGCATTGACTGCAACCCTCGAACAATGGATGCGCGAACGCACCCAACAAGCTCAGGGGTTTGCCAGTGAGTACACCTTTGCATTAAACGACAAACGTCTGGCGGTTCCCGCCTGCGATGCTTTTGTCATCGACCCCAAGGGTCTTGTGCAGTGGCATGTGGTACCCAGCACGCTAACCATAGTGGTTGCCTGCCCGGAGCAGAACTGGCAGCGTCGCGTGCGCGGCAAACGGACGGTTGCTGCGAACGAGCGCCAGGCCAATGAAGTACAGCGCCCGAGGGTACTGGTGCTTAAGCCGCTTAACGCCATCCAGAAGGGTGAGCCAGTGAGCAAGGATGATTTGATCCAAGAATATGCCTTGGTTCATCGCACGCCGCAGAATGCGGTTACCACGGTAAAGGGCGCTCAGCGCTACGCCGCGCGCAATTTATCGCCAGGGCGCATACTGGTGCAATCTGACCTTACAGTTGGGCAGCCCGTAGTCGTGCTTGCCGACGCGGTTCCAGCGGGCACCGCGGTTACCCGAGCCAGCATTAAGATTGAGGAAAGAGCCGTTGACGTGCCACACGACGCAATTCGGTCGTTACAAGGCTTAACGCTGCTGGCGGCCAATCGCCTGCTGCATCCTGGCGACATTTTGCGTAAACGGGATCTCACGAAGGCAAAGCTGATTAGGCGGGGCCAGAAGGTGGCCGTTGAATCGGTAGGCCGACATTTTCGCATCGCCTCGGAGCTTATTGCACTAGAGGACGGCTACCTTGGCGAACAGATTGATTTACGCAATCCGGGTAGCAGTCGCAACGTGTCGGCAGTGGTGACCGGTATGGGAACCGCGCGCAGCGGACAAGGCCGCTAGACACACACGTATAACTTGTAAACATTTGATATATATATAAAACATCGCTAAAGTTCTCCGCCCTGCTGCCGACTACTGTTGTGCAGAGGTCGATTTGCTCTTGACGCGCTTGCGTGCGACAGGGCTGAGACTGAGCTAACGCATATAGCTACGACGAATATAGGTGCACTATGGTTGACAGCATTAATACGAATTCCGTTACCGCGAACCGCGCCCGCAGCGCCGGTACGACGACTAATCGAGATGCCGGTGCAACAACTGGCGCCCAACCTGCAGGGCAACAGCCCGCCGCTAGCGTGGAAGTGAAGCTCAGCAACGAGATTCGCTCCAGCGAGAGCGCGACGTTTGACGACGTGAAAGTGCAGCAGATGAAGCAGGCCATTGAAGACGGTTCATTTCCGCTGGATTCGCGCCTCATTGCTGAGAACTTCGCAGAGCTGGAGCGTCTGATTTAGGGCCAACTCCCGAGTCGATAGACCTATGTCTGAACCGTCTCTTATTCGAGAAATCCTTACCCTTGGCAATGAGCTTAAGAACACTCTAGAAGAAGAGTTCATTGCCCTGGCCGAGAAGAACTTAGATCACCTTGAAACCGTACAGGTGCGCAAAGTCGACCTGCTGCAATCTATTCAGGCCCAATGGCCACAGGATGTGGCTGGCGGTGAAGACGTTGCCGCGCCGCCCGTGCCAGCAACCGAGGACCCGCTTTGGAACGAAGCGCGAACCCTTCTAAACGAGTGCAAGGAAGCCCATATCCGCAACGACCTGTTGTTGAAGCGCCAGCTCGAGGTCGTGCGCACTGTGTTGTCATCGCTCACGCAACGCAGCGCCGATAACCATAGCGCCCTGTACGACAAAATGGGCCGCATGCGGCGCAAACGCTAGACCGCTAGGCTGGCCCAGGGCGCTCTGTCAGTACTTGGGGTGCCTGCCCTTTCAACCAGTAGGCCCAGGCCAACACTGTCGCCACCGCGACATAGACATCTTCTGGAATTTCTTGCTGCAGCTGCAGATACGACAAAGTCTCAGCCAATACCGGATCTTCCGCTAGGTGCACACCGGCGGCCTTGGCAACTTCGATAATCTCTTCAGCAAAGGCGCCTTGGCCTTTCGCTACGAGTACTGGCGCGCGCACCTGATCATAGAGCAGGGCTACCGCTTTTTTTGGCTGCATATCCTGCAGATCTTTGGCGTCGAGCACGTCATCTGCCATGGTCCAGCCAAAGGGGGTTTCACGCTTAGGCATCGATGGAAACCCCCATACGCTGCTGCCGGTAGTCGACACTGCCGATGTCTCTGCCCACAGGATAAATGGTTAAGCCATTCAAGGTCAGATTTTGACCTGCCAGCATACTGAGCAACTGCTCCTTATGATCGTTGGCTAAACGATAGAAAATGGGATCTGGCAGCCATAGGCGCAAGGCCAGTTCGCCTTGTGCATTAACGCGCAAGTTTGCGGCCATGGCAGCCGTAGTGGTGAGACTCACCTGTAGGTCTACGCTCCAACTGCCCTGCTCGGCATCGGCGCTTGTGCTATCGCCCGACTGATACTGCAGCTCCATAAACACTGGGTATTGGTCCGCAAAGGGAATCACCCAAGAATACTGGCTTCGTCCCGCACTTTGTTGGGCCAACGAGTCCACCTGCCGCGCCTCCAGTTCGTCTATGGCTCCAGAAATCGAGGTGGTTTCCATTTGCCGTGACTGCATAAGTGCCCGTAGCGTCAACAGCATAGACTTGAGGCCGGGTGCGCTTTGACCCGGATTGACGCTGGCTTGGTGTTCGCCAAACAACCCCGTGTTTTGCATGATTTGCCGCAGGCCTACGCTGTTCAGCGATCGCGAATCCAACAGCAGACTGGCCAAACCGCGTTGCATTTCGGTCCCACCGGCTTGCTCGGCTAACCCCGTTAAACGGCCCGGGCTAAGCAGCTGGCGCAGATGAAAGCTTCCAACATGATTGAGCAGGCGCGCAAAGCGACCATCTGCATCGCCTCGCTGGTTGGCGGCAGCCACTTGAGCTGCCAATGCTGGATCTGTCAGAGCCAGCACTGTTTGGCCCGCTATGACCCGCACTAGCAGAGCCACTTGACCCGGCGGCAGATTCATTCGGTCTGGCAGCGGTAACTGTTGCTGGCCAACGAGTAACACATTGCCGTCCTGTCGCTGGGTGACGACGGCGTTAATCGTTTCTCCCGCGCGCAGACCCAACAGCCGCGCCTGTTCGGGTTCGACTCGTACCCCGGCAGCGGCGCCTTCGACATAAACGGTATTCGGCCTTGGCATCATATTGACACCTTCAGGACTGAGCATTTTTCCTCCGAAATTTCGTTGTATTGCCTCACCCAGTGGCAGCGGCCCGCGCAGCGCTTGTGCATCACTGAGCAACTTCGCTACCGCTGGCCGCGTTTCCAAGTTGGTGGCTAGCGCGCTAACCAATGGTTGCGCAACTTGATTTGCGCTACCACTGTTTGCGGCACTGCCGTTTGTGCTACCAACGCTGACAGCATTGCCATTCGCAGTGCTACCGTTTGCCGCAGCGCTTTTTCCCACAGCGCCATGCGCCGCAGCACTAGCCACCCCAGCGCTGTTTACGGCACCAACATTTGCAGCGACCCCGGTGCTTTTGGCATTCGTGAGGTGAGCATTCACTATCGCTTTGAGGTCCTGACATAGGGGCATGTGATGACCTTGGACGCTCTGACCGGGAGCTGATGGCGCTGGCCCGAGTAGTGGCGGATTTGCGTAAACGGCTCTGGGCAAATCTGTTGATGATGCCAAGTTAGCCGCTGCGCTGGAGATTTGAGGCCCCGACGCAGTGCTGTGGACCCCGGATGTTAAGGCCAACAATGCACCAAGCACTGTTTGTGGCTGTGGTAGCGAGTTTGGCAATGCACCGCTGCCCGACGCCGCACCAGACAATGTGGGCGGTTGCGAACGAGCCGCCAGGGCTGCCTTGTTATCGGCCTCGGGCCCGGC
>JAACDW010000138.1 GCA_009936775.1 Pseudomonadota bacterium | reverse complement strand
ATTGCTCATACCGACCCAGTCGAGGGTCGCTTGGGCTTCAGCCAACGCGCGGTTAGCAATGTCGGGCATGTCGGGAACGGAGACCAGCTTTGCTGTACTCATAATAATTCCTGGTGGAGTTGCGTTTGAGAAATCAGGCTACGTAGCGAGCGGTCAACGAAATGTGAACGCTGAGAAGAAAGACTCTGACTCTTTGCCGACTCGGCATCGCAGCTGCATTGGTAGGAATCGGCAGGCTAGTCTTGCAGCTCCTGTTCGCTCAGCGGTCGCGCTTCATCGGGCACCAGTACTGGGATACCGTCGTCTATGGCATATGCCAAACGGCTGGCTACGCTCCACAGTTCATTTAGATCACGCTTGTACTGCAGGGGTGTCTTACTCACAGGGCAGACCAATAATTCCAGTAATCTTGGGTCCATCAGCTGTCTCGTACTATGGCAAATGGGTCGTTGAGCATAATGGTTTCATTGCGGTCCGGTCCGGTTGAAATGATGTCAACCGGCGCGCCAACGGCTTCTTCAACCACGCGAATGTAATTTTGCGCCGCCTTTGGCAAATCGCCAATGGCGCGAATACCCAGCGTGGTCTCTTGCCAACCGGCCACTTCTGCATAAATTGGCGTGACATCATCGTAGAACTCGCTGCCGTGATTCGGGCCGCTAAGACTGCTACCACCGTCCTCGTAACCCACACAGATTTTGATGCTGTCGAGACCATCGAGAACATCAAGTTTAGTCAGACATAGACCCGAGATGCTGTTGACCTGCACCGCTTGACGCAGCGCCACCGCGTCAAACCAACCACAACGGCGGGGCCGACCTGTCGTTGATCCAAACTCGTGCCCGCGCTCGGCCAAACCCGCGCCAATGTCATCAAAGAGTTCGGTTGGGAACGGACCAGATCCCACGCGAGTAGCGTAGGCCTTAGTAATGCCTAAAACATAGTCCAAGTAACGCGGGCCAAATCCGGTGCCCACTGCTGTGCCACCGGCGGTGGTATTCGACGAGGTGACATAGGGGTAGGTGCCTAAATCCACATCCAACATGGCACCCTGAGCGCCTTCAAACAGTATGTTCTTGCCTTGCTCTCGCAGGCTATGCAGCAGAGGAACAACATCCACCGACATGGCCTTCATTTGCTCAGCAATTTGTGCGCACTCATCCAGTGTCTTGGCAAAATCTTGAGCGGGCTTTTTATAATATTCGGTGAGCATAAAGTTGTGATATTCCATCACCTCGGCCAGCCGGTCGGAGAACGTTTGCCAGTAGAACATGTCCCCGAGCCGTAAGCCGCGGCGGGCGGCCTTGTCTTCATAGGCCGGGCCTATACCCCTACCCGTGGTGCCAATTTTTCTTTTGCCGCGGGCTTCTTCCCGCGCCAAATCAAGTTCGACGTGGTAAGGCAGGATAAGCGGACACGCTGGCGAGATCTTCAGCCGGTCACGGACCGGTACGCCACGCGCCTCCAGGGTGGTAATTTCGCGCAGCAGGGCATGCGGTTCAAGCACCACGCCGTTGCCGATAACACACTGCACATCGTCGTGTAAAATGCCGGAAGGAATAACATGCAGGACGGTCTTTTCGCCGTTGATTACCAAGGTGTGGCCAGCGTTATGGCCACCCTGAAAACGCACAACTGCGTCCACTTGATCGGTTAGCAAATCGACGATTTTGCCCTTGCCCTCGTCGCCCCACTGCGTGCCAATAACAACTACATTGCGGCCCATATCTTTCCTTCCACTGGTTCCCTCTCTGCGCCTTTTTGCTGAGTGTTAATGCAGCCCGCGCAGCACTGCATCGCACGTCGAGGCGACGCGCAAATTTTCATCAATAAATATTAGTGTTCGTTTGCTGGCGTACTAACAGAGCGGGCTAGCCACTCGCCCTGTTCTTGAACCAACACTCCGTTACAGCTTTGGGGCATGGTTTCGCTTTCGCTGACCGCTACAATAACGCGATGTCCTTCGGCGCGCAGCTTTTTCACCGCATCGCCCAAGCCGTCGCGGGATTCATGCGCAGCAAAGGGTACGAAATAACCCGCAGGCGATAGCCCGCTGCTAGGCATCAGTTGTTTCAAGTTCATATCAAACCCAGTGGCCGCTCTACCGCGACCAAATGCAGCGCCCACGCCATCGTAGCGCCCACCCTGTGCCAGCGCACTGCCATGCTGCGGGTGATAAACCGCAAACACGGGCCCATTGTGGTAACCGTAACCGGACAGTTCCGACACGTCGAAACGTAGATCCACTTGCGGGTGATTGGCCTGTATTAGCGTCGCTAAGGACTGCAACTCTAGCAGCGCAGTGCGGACCGGCTCGGGAGCACCCTCTAGCAGCGCTGCAGCCCTTGGTAGGACAGCCACATCACCCATCAAATCTGGCAGCGCGGCGAGCATATCGGCAGTACCCGAGTTGTCGAGTAAGGCGCGTATATCGCTGGCTCCCTTGCGCTGAATGCAGCGAAACAGCTCACTCTGCGCGGCCTCATCGAGACTGCCTTGGGCTACCAGTTCAGCCACTAAACCAAGGTAAATTCCCATATGACCGAGCAATAGCACAGGCGAGTGCATGTTCGCCGCCTGCAGAGCCTGCAGCATCAGCCCAATCACTTCAGCATCTGCGGCAATGCCGCTGGCGCCGAATATTTCGGCACCGGCTTTTAGCGGCACTCTGGAGGTTTGATCGCCCTGAGGCTTGGCAAAGACCACTGGTCCGGCATAACAAAAGCGTTGGATACTGTCGCTGCGCTGGCTGTGCGCATCTACACGGACTGCTTGCGATGTCATATCTGCGCGCACGCCCAGCTGACGGCCACTGGACTGGTCGACCACCTTCAGAGTTTGCAAATCGAGATCTTCGCCGCTACCGACAAGCAAGGCATCGAGGTACTCGATTACCGGCGGCTCCAAATAGTCGTAGCCCCAGCTAACGAACACATCGAGCACCTTGCGGCGCAACTGCTCAAGTTCCCATGCCTGTGGCGGCAATACTTCATCTACGCCCTTAGGCAGACGCCAATGTGTGCTCATTAAGGGCTACCGGCGAGTGCTGGCTTCACTGTGCCTTACCACTTTCAAGGTATTTGAAAAAATCGCTATCAGGATCAAGAACCAGTAGGTCGCCTTTGTCTCTAAAGACTTCACCGTAGGCGTTGATGCTGCGATAAAAGCCGTAGAATTCTGGGTCTTGATTAAAAGCGCTGGCGTAAATTTTGGCAGCCTTGGCGTCGCCATCACCGCGTAGCT
>JAACDW010000137.1 GCA_009936775.1 Pseudomonadota bacterium | reverse complement strand
GCGTAGCCGGGGTTGTTCAAGCGCTGCAACAAGTAGGCCTGCCTGACCTCTTGCATCAAGTTGGAATGGTCGTTTGAGGCCGAACCGTCCACACCCAGCCCCATCGTCACTCCCGCGCTTTGCAGTTCGCTCACCGGGCACCTGCCAGAGGCCAAGAGCATGTTGGAACTTGGGCAGTGGGCAATGCTGCTGCCCGCTGCCGCAATACGCTGCATTTCGTCAGAATTGAAGTGCACGCCGTGGGCAAACCAAGTGCGTGGTGTCAGCCAGCCGCACTGTTCCAAGTGATCTAGCGGGCGCGTGCCGAAGGTTGACTGACAAAACTCGGTCTCTTGTTCGGTCTCAGCCAAGTGGGTGTGCAGACCCACGTTTTCAGCTGCGGCCAAGGTCACACTGTCGCGCAGCAGTTCGGGTGTCACCGAAAACGGGGAGCAGGGTGCCAGTGCGAGCTGCGCCATGGCGTAGGGTGCCGCGTCATGCCAGCGATGCGTCAAGCGCTCGCAATCGGCAAGTATGTCGGCTTCGCGCTGTACCACACGTTGCGGTGGTAGGCCGCCCTGATCTTCACCAAGGCTCATGGAGCCACGGGTTAGGACGACCCGCATGCCCATTTCTGCTGCAACCTGAAATTGCACGTCGATAGGGTCGCTGCAATTTTTGCTGAACAAGTAATGATGGTCGGTTGTCGTCGTGCAGCCTGAAAGCAGTAACTCGGCGAGCACCAAGCGTGTGGCCACGGCCACGTCTTCGGCGTGCTGTTCGGCCCAAATCGGGTACAGGGCAGTGAGCCAAGGGAACAGTGGCTGGTTAATCGCCGTACGCATGGAGCGGGTCAGTGACTGGTAGAAATGGTGGTGGGTGTTAATCAGGCCCGGCAGCACGATCAGGTCGCTGGCATCGATAACCTCGTCTACCGGGGCTTGGTAAGACTCACCGGGGCCAAGTATCTGGGCGACCTTGCCATCACGCAGAATCAGTCCGCGCACTGACTCTCTCGGCTGCTGCCCAACCCCGAAAACGGTCTTGGGTTGCTTGATCCATATGGTGCCTGAGGCTTGTTGCATAACGGCTGGTTTCCTAAATTCTTATCCGTTCTGAACGGCTCGCGGTAGCAGTATCAATGTCTTACCAGTGCCTTGGCCGAATATTTGCATAACATTTGTCGATGAGTTCTGTTGCATGCTCAACAAAAGGCGAATCGGCGGCAAAGTGAGACGTTAGTGCCCCCGGCAGTATCCTACAAGCTCTGGGACGTAAACTGCGACGACGAGAACATCCGCAGCGGCGGCAAGGTTTGGGGACCATCCCTGTAGAGGCCGTTGCGACATATTGTGATATTGAATTTCGAGGCGCCATGACTCCTGTCCGCACCACAGTCAACGGCTCTGCAGTCGCTGTCCAAGCAGTCGATGCCAATGCGTCGCTGCTGGACCTGCTCAGAGAGCAGTTAAATCTCAAGGGAACCAAGCAAGGGTGCGGCTCTGGCGACTGCGGCGCCTGCACGGTTATTTTGCAAGACCTTGGCAACAATCCACGGCCAAGGGCCATCAATGCCTGCATCACTCCGGCGGCAGCTGCTCAGGACAAACATGTGATCACCGTGGAGGGGCTGGCCGACGGCGATGTTTTGCATCCGGTGCAGCAGGCTCTTATCGATCAGCATGGCAGTCAGTGCGGTTTCTGCACCCCGGGCTTTGTTATGGCCTTGACGGCCCACAGTTTGGCCGATGACGCACCAAAAAGATGCAGCCGCGAGGACATTGTTGCCGCAATAAGTGGCAATCTGTGCCGTTGTACGGGCTACTGGCCCATTGTCAGCGCTGGCATGATGGCCTGCGGCGTCGGCGCGGCGGCTCAACTCAGCCACTTAAATGGTTCGGCACAGAACACCGAGGGCCATTCGGCCCTAGTCACTCACGCTGCGGATGCCGCGCACGACTATCAGATCGTGCATAGCGAAAGCCAACTCGGTCAGCGGTTGCAAGCACATGCCCCCGGGCCGGCTAGCGATGCAGCGCCACAGCTGCCGGTGCCGACAATTATCGCGGGCGCCACGGATGCATGGGTGGCTGTGAATCAGGCCTTGCTGCAACACGAATCCATTATCGACATCTCGCGCATCCACAGTCTGAAAACGATTACCGCGAAAGACGGCGTGCTGCACATTGGTGCGTGTGTTACTCATACTGAACTGCTGGGGTACTTCTCTACTGCGCCGCAGCAGTCTGCGGCCATACAAGAACTGCTGCGGCGCTTTGGCTCACCACAGGTGCGCAACCGGGGCACTATTGGCGGCAATATCTGTGGCGGCTCACCCATTGCCGACTGGCCGCCGGTGTTGCTTGCGTTGGATGCGGTGGCAACGCTGAACAGTGCAGGGGCTACGCGCGACATTGCACTCGGCGATTTTTTTCAGGGCTACCGGCAGACCAGTTTGATGCCCGGCGAGTATCTGGCCTCGGTGGCCTTTGACATGCCCGCATCTTGGTCGCAGCTCTCCTTCGACAAAATCAGCAAACGCTACGAGGACGATATTTCCAGTGTTTGTGCGGCAATTTATATCGACCAACAAGATGCCCGAGTGCGGCAGGTGCGTATCGCCTACGGCGGTGTCGCGGCCACCCCAATGCGACTGCCTGAGATAGAAGCACTGCTGGTTGACCGAGCCCTTGCTGATATTGATTCGGTATCGCTGTCTGCTGCGCTCGCGGAGATCTTAAAGCCCATCAGCGACGTGCGCGCCAGCGCTGACTACCGTTTACAGATGGCAACCACACTGCTGCTCAACCGGCTGGCTTTTGAGCGAGAGCGCGGCTGATATGAATCCACAGCGGCCCAATAATCAATCTGCAACCAACGTCCCGATGGCACAGCATGGTCCCGCAATGGTCCCGCACCCTCATGAATCCGCTAAAGCTCACGTGACCGGAGCAGCCCTCTATGTTGATGATGTGGCCTTGCCAGCGGATTGCCTGCACATCGCTGTCGGGGTTTCCGCTCATGCCAAGGCCAAGCTGCTGGGCATAGATTTGCAGGCTGTGCGCTCCAGCGCTGGGGTTGTCGACGTGCTGGTGGCTGGGGATATTCCCGGCGACAACGAAGTGGGTGCAATTTTGCCCGGCGACAGACTGCTTGCCGACGAGCAGGTCGAATATGTAGCCCAGCCGATATTTGCCGTCGCTGCAACCAGCCTCAGGCTGGCACAACTGGCGGCGGCCAAGGCGCACATCGATTACCAAGTAGACGAAGCAATGTTGCAGGTCGATGAGGCCTT
>JAACDW010000136.1 GCA_009936775.1 Pseudomonadota bacterium | reverse complement strand
ATTCATCAGCCATTGCCGGCACATAGGCACCGCCAGCGGTACAGGAACCCATCACTACCGCTATTTGCGGGATGTTCTCGGCGGACATATTGGCCTGATTGAAAAAAATACGACCGAAGTGATTTTTGTCCGGAAACACCTCGTCCTGATTGGGCAGGTTGGCGCCGCCAGAATCGACCAGATAAATACATGGCAAATGATTGGCGCGGGCGATGTCTTGGGCGCGTAGATGTTTTTTCACGGTCATAGGGTAGTAGGTGCCGCCCTTTACCGTGGCGTCGTTGGCCACAATCACGCACTCCACGCCTTTGACGCGACCAATGCCGGTGATGATGCCTGCAGCGGGAACATCGTCTTTGCCATACATGTTGTAGGCGGCAAGTTGGGAAAACTCTAAAAATGCCGAGCCGGGGTCGATCAGCAGGTCGACGCGCTGGCGCGGCAGCAGCTTGCCCCGAGCCTGATGTCGAGCCTGATAGCGTTCGCCACCGCCCTGCTTAATATGCTCGACGAGGCTTTGCAGATCGTCGACGGTTGCCTGCATTGCCTCGGTATTTTCTGCGAACGCTTGGGATCGGGTGTTGATCTGACTCTCTAAGACGGTCATAAAATCAAAGTCCTTGTCTTTTGGTGCCCAGCCGCTCGGCGGCACGGTGACCCAGGCTAATGGACGGGCCTTGTGTTGTGCCTAGTCGGTGGCTTCATTGCGTTTGATATGGCGGCCAACGCGGTCGCGCAGCGCCTGGGCATAGTCCAGTACCAGCAGCGAGCGCAGTTGTTCTGATGCTTCGCTTAAAAACGCCTCATCAAACGGACCTAACGGCGTCATCGGCCGCACCGCCAGCTGGGTATAGTTAATCAGTATCGCTACGCGGGGCTCCTCAGCATGGTTAATCGCGGTTCGGTGCCACAGCAGTCCGTGACTGACTACGGCATCGCCCGGCTCGCCGGTCGCCTTAATTGCGTTGGCGTCGAAGCGCTCAAGGTTTGGCGTGCCGGCCCACAGTTGACTGCCTGGCGCAACCCATGTGCCGCCGTTGTGTGGGGTAAAGGGTTCCATCATCCAGATCACTTGCATCATCAGCGCAGGCTCTACTGGCATGCCCGGATTCATCGCCCAGTAAGGATAATCCACATGTAGTCCACCGGGCGGGCAGTCAGGTGGCAAGACCCGAGCGGAAACGGCGGCCAAAGCAGCGTCTGGGCCAAGTAACCTATGCGCTAGCGCCAACAGTTTTGGGTGGGTGACCATGTGATGAATGGTCGGCCCCCAATGCAGAATGTCGCGAATGGCTATTTGGCCGTTCTGGTCTGCGCCCTCGTGCAGCCTAGACAGCGTTAGCTCGCGTACTGCTGCGGCCTCCTCAGGAGCTATTAGCCCGCGCATCATATGATAGCCGTCGCCCCGCAACAGCTCGTTATAGGCCTCTTCAGTCATACCTTCTGCTCCCCACAAATCAGGCTTAAGTGTGCGAAAGACTTGCAGCTTAGGCAAATCCTTCCGCGTTTTTAGATCGAATTGTTGAACTAAGCGGCGTTGTTATCAGCGTCTGAACCGCATCTTGACCCCCAGCCAATTCCGCCCTCTACTGGTGTATTGATTTGCGCTGGATGTATTGATGGAAAATGAACGCCAAGGCCCGCTGCAGGACCTCACCATAATTGACTGTACCCGGGCCCTTGCCGGACCCTTCGGTGCTGGCTTGCTGGCAGATATGGGTGCGCGGGTAATCAAAGTCGAGCCACCGACTGGCGACGGTTACCGCAACATACCGCCGTTTTTGCCCGACCATGCACGACCCCACGAAGAAAAGGCGGCGGGTACCGATTTCGGCGCACCCTTTGCGGCGGTAAACCGCAACAAGCGTAGCGTCTGTCTTGATCTGAAAAATCCTGCAGACAAAGACGTATGTCTGCAGCTTTGCGATCAAGCCGATGCGGTGCTGGAAAATTTACGGGCTGGTGTGATGGATCGGCTCGGCTTGGGTTACGAGGTCATCGCCCAGCGTAACCCAAAAATTGTCTATGCCTGTGTGCGCGGGTTTGGCGACCCGCGCACTGGCGAGAGCCCCTATGCGCATTGGCCGAGTCTCGATGCGGCTGCCCAGAGCTTTGGCGGTTTGGTGCATGCCAACGATGGTTTGGTTACCCCAGCCATTGCCGACATCTTTCCCGGTACCTTGATGGCCTTGGGAGTGGTCTCCGCCATTCACGCTGCCCAGCGCAGCGGCGAGGGCCAGTTCCTCGATGTGGGTATGTACGATGCCATGCTGGCATTGCAAAAAAGCGCGGTTGCCCAATACGGGTTCACTGGCAAGCCGAATCCGGCTGGCTTGCAGCGCGCGATGACCCTTTACCCCTTTGACTTATTTCCGACCAAGGATGGCCGAATTGCGATTGCCGTGGGACAGCCGCGTCATTGGGATTTGCTGTGCGCGGCCATGGAACGTCCGGACCTGATGGATGACGCGCGCAGTTTTTCTAACGAGGCTCGGCTGGCCAATGTGGATTGGGTTGAGGAACAAATCTGCTTTTGGACTCAGGGTCTCAACCGAGCAGACATTATGGCGAAACTTGATGGCGCCATTCCCGTTGGGCCAGTGCAGACCATGGCGGACATTTATGTGGACCCCCATGTCGCGGCGCGGGGAATGTTAGAGACCTGTACCCCTGCAGGTGATAATCCTGATATATCGCTGGCGGCTAGCCCCATAAAGTTTAGCCAAACCCCCACCACCCTGTACCAGCGGCCACCTAATTTGGGTGAGCACAATGCTCAGGTGTTTGCCGAATTTGGCATCGAGCCGCCGCGATCATCTGACTAGCCGCTCGCAGGCTCAGCATGCAAGTGCTGCTTTGCGTAAGAGGATCCGTGTAGTCGATTGCAGCAAAATGCTATAGCGTTGGCCGATCCTAGGAGGGAGTTGTCGATGCATACTGTACTCGATCCATTAAAGCGGGCCTTGCAGATTGGTCCGCAAGCACTTGCCGTTATCGATGGTGATCGCCAGGTCACCTACGCCGAATTTGCTTATCGCTGCGAACTTTTGGTCGGTGCTCTGCGTGACTTGGGTGTCACCAGCGGTGAACGGGTGGCGATCTTGGCAAATAACAGTTTGGAGTTCTTCGAGGCCTATGTAGGCGTGCCCAGCGGCGGCATGGTCGTCGTGCCGCTCAACACTCGGCATGCTATGCCAGAGTTGATGTATGCGTTGGCAGACTCTGGCGCGAAAATTTTGCTCACGGATCGGCCGGATGTGGGCGAGCTGGCCAACACGGTTGAGCGCGTTATTTCCCTATCTGATGAATATCAGGTGCTGTTAGCCGCAGCGTCCCCGGTGCCGCTTGGCGAGGGGGTTGTCGAAACGGATTTGGCCGGGTTGTTTTATACCGGGGGCACTACCGGTGCCAGCAAGGGGGTTATGCTTACCCACCGCAATCTTATCGCTAACGCGCTGAGCTGGTTGGCGTCGGTGCCGCAGAATGCCTCAGACCGCTCGTTGGTGATGGCTCCCATGTTCCATGCCGCTGGCTCAAACGGTATTTTGGCGGCCATGTGGCAGGGCGCGCTACAGGTGCCACTGGGTACCTTCGATCCTGCCGCGGTACTGGATTTAATCGAACAACACCGTATCAATATGACTCTGGGAGTGCCCTCCATGCTCGCGGCAATAGCCGAGGAGCAGCACGCCAATCCTCGCGACACCAGTAGCCTGCAGGTGCTCACTCATGGCGGTTCGCCCATTGCCACGCAAGTGCTGCGGCGTACCAGTAGCGCCTTCCCCAGCGCGCGCATGATAGAGGTGTATGGGGCCACCGAAACATCACCGCTGGCTACGCTGCTTGATAACGAAGAAACTCTCGTGGACAGCCCCTTGGCGCGCAGTTGCGGACGCGCTGTGGTGGGCTGCCATATTGCTGTGCGCGATAGCCAAGGCAACGAGTTGCCCACTGGAGAGGTTGGCGAGGTGGTGGTGGCAGGGACCAACATCATGAAGGGTTATTGGAATAAGCCAGAGCAGACCGCTGAAGTCTTGAAACACGGCGGTTACTGGACTGGCGATATGGGCTATCTCGATGGGGAAGGGTTTTTATTTCTTGTCGATCGGTCCAAAGACATGATTGTTAGCGGCGGTGAAAACGTTTACTCCACCGAAGTAGAAGACGTTTTGTATCGGCATCCCGGGGTTTTGGAGGCAGCTGTTTTCGGTGTGCCGGATGACACATGGGGCGAGGCCGTACACGCGGTCGTGGTGCCCAGAGCAGACAGCCCGCCGCTGGACCCAGCGGAGTTAATCGCCTTTTGCCGCGAGTATATTGGCGGCTATAAAGTACCCAAGGGCATTGATGTTCAGCATGCGCCCTTGCCTAAATCTGGGCCAGGAAAGGTACTCAAGCGCGAACTGCGGGCACCCTTCTGGGAAGGCGCGGACCGCGCTGTAAATTAAACGAAGACGATTTGGCTTAGGCTATTTAACAATTAGGGAAGCTTGGCATGAAAGAGATCTTTGACCGTATATTCGAGCGCAACCGCCTAAACCGACGGCTGCACTGGACGACGATTGCGTCCGAAAAGGTGCTGTTGGCCATCATTGGATTGCTCTCGGTAGTGGCCAGTGCTCAGTACATTTGGGGCATGTTTCAAGTTGGTGAGATTACCCTCGCGGACCTGTTTTTGCTGTTCATCTACGTCGAGATCATCGGCATGATTGGGGCCTTTTACTCCACCAACCGCATTCCGGTGACTCTGCCCATAATAATTGCGATAACGGCTCTTTGCCGACTGATTATTATGCAAAGCAAGGATATGCAGGCGCTAACTTTGATTGCGGAGGCCGGCGCGGTGCTGATTTTGAGTGCTGCAGCCTACATGATGAGCCTGAAAGATAAGCTCAGTCAGGACAAGCTAGATCAAGAAGATCGTGATTTAGCGGAATCGAACAAAGACGATTTGCCTTAATTGACGGCCTAACGGCCTAAAGCAACCGGTTAGCATTTGTGAGTACGAATTACTCTGACAAAACACGATAGAAAAGGGATAACGCAACATGGGTACATATAAATTATTGATCAACGGCGAGATGGTCGACGGCGAACTGTCCATGGATGTGGTCAATCCGGCGACAGAAGAAAAGCTCGCGGACTGTCCGCGGGCTTCGGAAAACCAGCTCAATAGCGCAGTCGCTGCGGCCAAGGCTGCCTTTCCCGCGTGGGCTAAAACCGCCATGGACCAGCGCAAAGCAGCCGTGCTTAGCATTGCCGATACTATTGAGGCCAATGCGGCAGAGCTTGCGCAGCTTTTAACAAAGGAACAAGGCAAGCCGCTTGAGGCGGCGACCGTCGAGGTTTATGGCATGGCTGCCTTTTGTCGCTATTTCACCTCGCTCGATTTACCGGTGGAAGTACTGGAAGACAGCGATGGTCGCCGCGTCGAAGTGCATCGCAATCCGCTGGGCGTGGTCAGTGCCATCGTGCCGTGGAACTTCCCGCTGATCTTAATGGCCTTCAAACTGCCGCCAGCCCTGATTGCTGGCAACACGCTGGTGATTAAGCCGGCACCGACTACGCCGCTGAGCACCCTGCGTATTGGTGAGCTGATCAAGGATATTTTGCCTCCGGGGGTGATTAACTTCATTACCGACGCTAACGACTTGGGTGCACCGCTAACCGCGCATCCCGACGTGCGTAAAATTTCTTTCACCGGTTCTACAGAAACCGGAGCAAAGGTGATGGCTGGCGCTGCTGGGTTGCTTAAGCGCATTACTTTGGAGCTTGGCGGCAATGACGCGGGAATCGTGCTGGACGACGTAGATCCGAAAGAGGCAGCGCCGAAATTGTTCGATAGCGCGTTTCAAAACAGTGGCCAGGTTTGCATCGCCATGAAGCGTTTGTACGTGCATGAAAACATTTATGACGAGGTCTGTAACGAACTCGCCAGCATCGCCAACGACACCATTATTGGTGACGGTCTTGAGCAGGGCACCAAGCTAGGACCATTGAACAATAAAATGCAGTACGACAAGGTGAGGGAACTCATTGAGGAGGCTAAGAACGACGGCAATGTAATTGCCGGCGGCGAATTTCCTGACAAGCCGGGTTATTTTATTCGTCCCACCATCGTTCGGGACATTAAGGAGGGCTCCCGTCTGGTGGACGAGGAGCAATTCGGCCCAGTGCTTCCGGTAATGAGCTTCGCCGACGAAAGCGAAGCAGTGGCGCGGGCCAATAGCTCTACTTGGGGCTTGGGAGGTTCGATCTGGGCGGCGAATCCTGAACGCGCCTATGCCTTGGCGGAACAGATGGACTCTGGCACTGTTTGGATCAACAAGCATGCGGAGCTAGACCCGACCATTCCGTTTGGCGGTGCAAAGCTGTCGGGTCTGGGTACTGAGCTGGGCCAGCAAGGCCTACAGGAATTTACCCAGCAGAAAATCATCAACATTGCCAAGGGCTAGCAGCGCAAGCGTTAGGCCTTCAGGCCGATGACCTGCTGGTTTGGGTTGGTTAACGAAGCCAATAATGGAACCGCGGTGCGACATCAGTCGGCCGCGGTTTTCTAGATCGACAGATCGTTCAGGTTGTAGTCCTTTATTACCCGCTGCCAAGTCGCTTCGTTGAAGCGCAGAGCCTCCTCCTGCCCGGCCAATGGCTGGTAGGCAAAACGTGGCTGCTGTGGGTAATACTGGGCCCTGGCATCAATGGCCACGCCGACTACCTCTGAGCGCGTGGCAATGCGCGCCTCGTCATAGCATACGGCCTCAGATTCGCTCAGCGCGCCGGTGGCACCCAGCACAGAGGTGCGCCGGTGAAAACCAAAAGTCAGTGATATGCGTAAGTCTTCTGAGGTGTTAGCGAAGGAGCCGTGTAGCGCCTGCCGATTGACAATGGTGACGTCCCCAGCTTGGCAAAATAGCGGCACTGCATCTGCGAGCTGTTCAGACCCGCCATTTTCGGCAACTCGAACCTTAATGTCGATTTTGCCTTCTTGGTGCGTACCGGGTACTACCCATAGGCAACTGCGCGGGGAGGTATCATAGAGCTGTACCTGAAAGTTAAAGCCGTGTATTCCCGCATCCCAATTTGGATTGTCCCAGTGAGTAACACCATCCTGATGCCACGATACCGAACCGCCAAGCCCCGGCTGCTTTACAAAGGTGGCATCGTTGTAGGGTACAAAGTCATCGCCGTTGATAGATGCCGCAACCGCCAACAGATCATGGTGGCCGTATAGGCGCAAGCCGCTCGGCATCGTCTGACACATACCCGACATGATAAAAACCACCTTGTTGGCCTGCTGATGCTGCAGGGTAGGTTGGGTCATTTTTGTTGGGTGTCGGCCGTTGAGCACCGCAGTGCCACCCCAAGGGTCGGCCAGAGGCCGGATCAACGAATACACAGGCCGAGCAAACTCTTGGCCAAACGCGGGCCTGCCATGGGCATCTTCGGTGGCGCCATTATCTACTGGGGCGCGCTCCAGTAGGTCGTCCATTTCACCGCGTAGTAGGTCGATTTCCGCCCTATCTATGGCATTTTCAAAGACATAAAAGCCTGTGCGTGCAAAGGCCTCAAGAACATCTGCCGTGAGTTTGCCGTCACTGCCAAGGGTCAACGGCCCGCGGTTACCCAGTGCATGAGCGCGCGCCACGCCTGGGGCGACATAGTCAGTCAGTGCATCAGCATGTTCTTGTGCTGTTACGGTCTTCGGCATTGGTCTGCTCCCCCTTTTTCAAGAGTGTTTTCATAGCACAAAATTCGCCCCGTGCCACCATCAGCGGCTTAACCTGTTACCGCTATCTAGGTCCTACCGCCATCAATGGTGAAGCTTTGGCCGGTAATCATGGCGCTGTCTTGGGCACCCAAGAATAACGCCAGTTGCGCTACGCTATCGGGCATCAGGCGTTTCGGTAGCGCCACCTGCTGCATCCACAGCGCTTCCTCTTTTGGGGTTAACCAGGTTTGCAGTTGACGTTCAGTAACCACCCAGCCGGGCAAAATAGCGTTTACCCGCACCAAGTCTGAGCCGTAGTCACGGGCTAAGGCCTTGGTCATGCCGATCATTCCAGCCTTGGCACTGACGTACCCTGGCATTTGTTTTGGTCCCAGCAGTGCGTTAATCGAGCTGAGGTTAATGATCGAGCCGCCACCTTGTGCGGCCATCAGCGGCGCGCTGGCTTGGGCAGCAAAAAACGCCGCGTCCAAGTTAATCGCCATACAGTCACGCCATGCCTGCGGACTCATATCGTTGGGGCTGTGGCGCATGTCGTTGGCCGCGTTATTCACTAAAACACGCATGCTAGCGAAGTCATGGGCTTGTCTGATGGCCTGCTGCAGGGCATCCGTGTCAGTGACATCGACATGGAAAAATTGCGGCATGTTGCCCAATGCCAGCACCAACTCAGCAGCCGCTGTCGCGTTCAGGTCGGCGAAGGCTACCCGCGCACCTTGGGCGCAAAAAGCGCGAACCATGGCCGCTCCGATACCCGTCGCGCCCCCGGTAATAAATACACCCTGATTGGACAAGCTAGGGTAGTGGGCCGTGTTCTGCATTTACTGGTCTCTTTTAGATATGATCGTGCGCTCAGGAGCGCGGCAAGTTGTTCAGCACCCAAGAGGGTTACGCTGGCAGTGCGGTGCCCCGTCTGCATATTCGTTCACCCGCGAATGTTCATGCGTAAGCGTTCAAAGATAAAGGTACGGCCATGCATTTCAAAACTCAGCGGGCTTGGCAGACTCCAGAGATAACGTCGCAGCACAGAATGCCAGCCCATGTTCCGTTGTCCAGTTGGCGCAGCGCAGTGGCAGCGAAACAGGACTTACCCAGCGATTCGGTGTTATCGCTCGATGGTCAGTGGCAGTTTGAGTTGTTTGATAGCCCGCAAGCGGTGCCAGATCAATGGCCGGAAGATGCAACATCAATGCAAACCATCGCAGTGCCCGGGCATTGGCAACTGCAGGGCTACGACCGTCCCATTTACACCAATGTCAGGTACCCGTTCCCCTGTGCCCCCCCTCGGGTGCCCGAGACCAATCCCACCGGCTGCTATCAACACCAGTTCACGCTAGATGCCCAGCAACTGCAGCAGCAGGTGCGGGTCGTGTTTGGCGGCGTAGATAGTGCTTTCCATCTTTGGTGTAACGGCGAGTGGGTCGGCTATTCTCAAGACAGTCGTCTGTCAGCGGAGTTCGATCTCACTGACGCTTTGCAGGTAGGCACAAATACGCTCAAGGTAGTAGTGCTGCGGTTTTGTGATGGCAGCTACCTTGAAGATCAGGATATGTGGAATCTGAGCGGTATTTTCCGTTCCGTGTTGCTGCTGCTCAAGCCTAAGCAACAGATCAGCGACCTGCGAGTTACCGCTGGCTTGGATGATCGCTACGAAGATGGCATCTTGGATGTCACGGTGAGCACTACCAATGCCAGGGGTTGTCGGCTGAGTTTTGCCCTGTATGCAATAGGTGACCTAGAGCAGTCGTTAATAGAGCCTAGTATGCATGCGCTTGGGACGCGGCAAGTCGATGAAAAAGGCGCCTACGCGGAGCGCTGTCGGGCAACATTTGATGTGTCTTCGCCTCAGCCATGGAGCGCAGAGCAGCCGTCACTGTATCGTTTGACCGCCACCTTGCTGAGCGCTGACGATGAAGTCATCGAGGTAGAAGCTTGTGATATTGGCTTTCGGTCGGTTGCCATTATTGGCGGCCAACTCTGTGTCAACGGCCTGCCAGTGCTGCTACGAGGAGTAAACAAGCACGAGCATCACCCTGCCACTGGGCATTTTGAAACTGTCGAAGACGTTGAGCGCGACCTGCGCTTGATGAAGCAGCATAACTTCAACGCCGTTCGCTGCTCCCACTACCCACATCAAACAGACTTTTACCGTCTGTGTAATCGGCTCGGTCTGTATGTGGTGGATGAGGCGAATATCGAGACTCATGGCATGACGCCCATGGGGGCGCTGGCGGATGATCCGGCTTGGACTAGCGCATTCTTAGAGCGTATGACCCGTATGGTTGCCCGGGACTTTAATCACCCCAGCATTATTTGCTGGTCTCTGGGTAATGAATCCGGTTACGGCGCTGCACATGACGCCATGTATCACTGGACCAAGCGCGCAGATCCGTCCAGACCCATTCAATATGAAGGCGGCGGCTCGGCTACCGCTGCCACAGATATTATTTGTCCTATGTACGCACGCACGGATACCGATATGCCGCAGGGCCCGGATCTCGACGTTAAGCCGGGACTGATTAAGTGGGCGGGCCTTGGTGACGAGAATCGTCCCATTATTTTGTGTGAATATGCCCACGCCATGGGCAATAGCCTGGGTAACTTTGCCGACTACTGGCAGGCTTTTCGTGAGCACCCGCGACTGCAGGGAGGGTTTATCTGGGATTGGGTCGATCAAGGGTTAAACAAAACGCTGGCCAACGGGACAACGGTATGGGCCTATGGCGGGGACTTTGGTGACGAGCCGAACGATCGCCAGTTTTGTATCAATGGCCTAGTTTTTCCCGATCGCAGTGCTCATCCGACATTGCTCGAAGCCAAACGCTGCCAGCAGCCGTTCACAGCGCGGCTGAGCACTCGGCAAGGCCTCATGCTGACGCTTGCCAGTGAATACATTTTCCGCGCCACCGACAACGAAGTGCTTTACTGGGAATTAGTCAGCGCCGATGAAGTGTTAGATGCCGGTGAATTGGAATTGGATCTTGGTTGCAGTGAGCGGCGCAGGTATACATTGCTGGCCCAGCGACCGCTGCTAACGGCAGATAGCTGGCTCAACGTGTGGATTAGCCAGCCTAAGGCCACTGGGTGGTCAGCGGCAAATCACGAGGTTGCACGCTGGCAGTTTGCGCTGCCAGGTGTCGTGCTGGAGCAAGCCGCAGCGTCCGCTGCGGCGGTTATTGCCTCTGACGCCGAGGGCTTGGTTGTTCGCGCCAATGCCAATGTCTGGCAAATAGACGCAAACACCGGCTTGCTCTCCAGTTGGTTGAAACAAGGCAAGCAAATGTTAAGCGCCCCCTTGGCGGATAATTTTTTGCGCGCACCGCTGGATAACGATATCGGCGTCAGCGAAGCTGGGCGGCTGGACCCACGCTCTTGGCTTGCGCGCTGGCAGCAGGCAGGGCTGTTCGAGTTGCAGTCGCGATGTTTGCACATCCAAGCCAACTTGCCCGCAGGTGAAGTCAGCGTCGAGCACGGTCACTATCATCAGCAGGCCCTGCTGATTCGATCGCGCTGGAATCATCGGTTTCGCGATGACGGCTCAATGCAGGTTAGCGTGCAAGTTGATGTTGCCGGGGATTTGCCACCGCTGCCACGCATTGGGGCCAAGCTGGGTTTACGGCAGACGCCTGCAACGGTGGAATGGTTCGGGCGCGGGCCACACGAGAATTACCCTGACCGCCTAGTGAGCGCGGATTTCGGCCACTGGCAAAGCAGTGTGGAACAGCTGCATACCAACTATATTTTTCCGTCTGAAAACGGTTTGCGCTGCGACACGACATGGTTGCAACTTGGTAGCGCCCGCGTTGCTGGGCGATTCCATTTCGCCGTCAGTCAGTATGGTTATGCCCAGTTGGCTGAGGCCACTCATTACCATCAGCTTGAGCCTGAGTCTGGGCTGCATATCTGTATTGACGGGTATCATATGGGCGTTGGCGGAGACGATTCGTGGACCCCTAGTACCAAGCCAAAGTACTTACTGCATGCCGGGCACTATGCATGGTCCTTCTGTTTGCAATAGGCCAGTAACAGACCAGCAATATGCGCACAGGGCTTGGTCGGGGAGCAGCGCCAGGTGGCTGAAGCAGGGCGGGTTGGGTCTGCCCTGTGCTGGCATTGTGACGTCTTCGCGGAAAATCGTCAGGCTCCCAGCCTGACGCTCACACCCAGTGAGGTTAGACTGAGCGAAAGCCCTCGACAGACGAGCGGCAATAAGGGGGTAACATGCAAGATTTTATGTCGAAGGTGGCCGTTGTAACCGGCGCAGGCTCGGGTATGGGCCGTTACTTAGCTGTCTTGCTGGCGAAAGCTGGCTGCGATGTGGTGCTCTGCGATGTTAACGAAGACACGCTGGCTGGTACTGCAAAGATGCTGGCAAACTATAATGTAGCGGTTTCCAGCCACCTCCTTGATGTAGGGGACGAGCAGGCGATTAAGGCTTTGCCGGAAAAAGTCATTGCCCAGCATGGCAAGGTAGATCTGGTCTTTAACAATGCCGGCATTACCATCGACTCGGACTTTGCCAATATGCCTGAACCAGATTGGGACAAGGTAATGGATGTGAATTTGCACGGCGTGGTCAACATGAGTCGGGCCTTTTTGCCGTATTTGCAGGAACGCCCAGAAGCCGCGCTGGTCAATACGTCTTCGATCTTTGGCATGATTGCGGTGCCGCGCCAGAGCGTCTACCACGCGACCAAGTTTGCCGTTCGCGGATTCACTGAGAGTCTTATCAAGGAAATGAAGGATTCATCGGTCCAAGTACACTGTGTTCATCCCGGGCATATTGGCACCAATATTTTTGCTGCGGCGAAGGTGAATCCGGCGCCAGAAGGCGACGCTGGACCCAGCCTCTTAGCGCCTAGTGACGCAACCCATGAGGAGCAGGGTGCCGCCTTTCGTGAGCATGGCATGCACCCTAGCCGCGCTGCGCAGATTATTCTCAGCGGCGTGCGCAAACGGCGGGGACGTATTTTCGTCGGCTTAGATGCCAAACTCATCGATCTGGCTCAGCGCATCACACCCATGCATTACGAAAAGCTGCTGCCGCTGATCTTTTTGCCGTTAACACTGTTGCGCAACAAAAAAGCGCTAAAAGAACTGCCAGCGGAACCCAGCTGAAGCCTCTGCTGGCACAAGTTGATGGGGCGCGGAAAACAATCAAAACAACAAAAAACGAAGAACGGGGAATAACATGACCGATTTTGTCCGCACTGCGGAAGAAAACTTTGCCGACTTACCCAACTTTGCCTACACGCCGCACTATCATCAGTGGCAGGACTTACGCATGCACTATGTTGATGAGGGTCCTAAGGACGGCCCCGTCATGTTGCTCCTGCATGGCATGCCAACATGGTCCTTTCTTTACCGAGACGTGATTCCCCCGCTGGTCGCTGCAGGCTACCGCTGCATAGCGCCAGACCATATGGGCTTTGGCCGCTCGGATAAGCCCACAGACATTCACTGGTACACGGTCGCCAGACATACAGAAATTCTCACTTCGCTGATTGTGACGTTAGATCTGAAAGACATCACTCTCGTCTGCCAAGACTGGGGGGGGCCTACTGGGCTGGCACAGGCGGCCATGATGCCTGAGCGTTTCACCGACTTAGTCATTTTAAACACTTGGCTCCATCATGCGGAGTACGAGTATTCTGCGGGTATTCGACGCTGGAATGCGGGTTGGCAAGAGGGCGGGACCTATGCTCGGTCAGAGCCAGACATCGGACTGCTGCTGGTGCTCAGCGGCGGGCTGATGGACGTCGGCAGCTTTATGGCTGCCTTTATCGACGGCAAAGACCCCCAGCTCTGCGGACCGGCGGCGGACATGTACGCGGGTTTTTCAGCCCCCTACAAGGGCCTGCCCGACGAGGGCTACAATGGTTTTCGCCGCTTTCCATTGTCCATTCCAATGGATAACTATCACAACGGCAATGCTGCAGCGCAAAGCCTGCACTACCGAACGCTGCTGAATTGGTCGGCACTGGGCAAGGGCTGTCATTTCATTTGGGGTTGTGGCGACGATGTTTTCACCGAAGCTTGGGGACGTCAGTGGGCCGAGCAGATGAATGCACGTTTCGACGCATTAGCAGATGCGGGGCATTTTCCACAAAACACCCACGGTGCCCAGTTGGTCCAGCTCATATTGGATGGCAAGGGCTGACGGGGCAAAACCTAACGGTCACGGGCCCAGATGAGATGAACATCTACCGAATCGTTGCAACGCCCCTATGTTTGTGGCTGTGTCTGCTGCTGGTTGTACTGGGCGCGGTGACGTTGCTGTGGCTGCCGAATCGTTTTGAACTGATTTTGCTCGACGGCCTGTGGCAGCCAGAGGGAGTCCGGGCTGCCATTGCCGACATGGACGCCACCCAGCGGGTTGCTCACATATGGCTGACGAGTACCGTTGACGTGGTGTTGCCCACAGCCTTTGGGGTATCCGTCCTTGGCTCAGGCCTGCGCTTGCAACCTACTTGGCGCAAGCCGATCAGCGCATTGGTGATGCTGCTAATTGGCTTTGATTTGCTCGAAGGGACAGTCCAAATTCTTGCCCTTACCAACCAGGTGGATTGGCTGGCGGCCAAGCAGTTGCTCACGCCAGTCAAGCTGGCCTGCTATGTGGTGGGTTTGCTGCTCATCGTCCTCGGCTGGCTGCGCTGGCTTGTTCTGGATCGAGGCGGGGCAGCGTCCTAAGGCTGACCGTCCGGTCAACCGCCCTACCGAACGGTAGGCGCGCTTACCATTGGTCGACATGCATGACCGACTCTACGGGCGGCCGGTAGGCGGGTTTGAAATCGGAGCCCTTGGTATAGGCAATCGGTATAAGAGCCACTTGCGTATAAGATTCAAAGGGTATGCCCAATAATTTGGCAACGGCCTGCTCGTGAGCCAAGTGCAGGGTGGTCCAAGCGGTGCCGATACCTCTGGCTCGTGCCGCCAGCATGAAGCTCCAAGCGGCGGGAATAATAGAACCCATGGTACCTGCCTGGGCACTCGCGTTGGCGCCATGAACATTATCGATGCGTCCCGCGATGCAGGGAATCATAAGCACCGGAGCCTTGCCCATATTCTCTGCCAGATAGTCAGCGGAGGAAGCGCTACGCTGCTGACTGGTGGCCAGCGAAGTGTCCGCGCTATCAGAGTGCAGGTTGTGCATGGCGAATGGCATATCCTTGTACAGGCTAAAGGCTTGCTGATAGTAGGTGCCAATTTGCGCGCGTTTATCTGGGTCGGTAACGAATACAAACTGCCAGCCTTGGGCGTTTGAACCGGAGGGGGCCTGCACCGCCAGTTCCATGCATTCCTTGATTGCGCTCATGGGTACTGGGCGCTCAAAGTCCAGACGTTTGCGGACTGCCCGAGTAGTACTGAGCAATTCATCGTTACTCAAATTCAGCTGTGATTCCGGCATGTTTTTCTCCCTCAAGTGTTGGCGTTATTGCTACGCAAAGTGTGGCTGGCTGTAAGGCTCGTCACTGCGAACGGGCTGGCGTTTGTCTGTCAGTCCGGCTCGGCGGAACGGGCGTATTCAAGAAGGTAAAGAACCAATGAGCCAATATCACCAGTACCAAATCTTGGTGCAGGTTGAGCATATGGCTAAAGCCTAGACCGCCAACAAAGGTAAAGACGCAATTTCGCCAACGCCAGCGCAGGGTGACATAGTGGATGCCAGCAAATATCAGGTTGCTGATTACTACCGCTGCAGTGAAACCGATGCCGCCTTCGAGCCATGTTGGTAGCACGAGCCTGAAGGCAACCTCCTCAACCACGCTGATGAAAAGCAGGTAACCAAGCCAGAGACCATTGCGTTGGCTCAGTCCTCGACCCCTGCGCAGCTGGTAAAACGCGAAAAATAAGACCAGAACAATGCCGACCGCAAAGTAAGCCCATGGCATCTTTGCAAAGGTTTGGGTTGTCGTTGCTAGCGCTTGATAGGGTTCGGTTAGCAGCAGTCCGCCCAGGGCGATCACCCCCATGGTCGTGCCGTGGCGTGCGACCACCTGACGGAACGTACTGATGTAGGCGCCGCTGGCCGCAGCTGCGCGCTGCAGCCGACCCTCTGAATTGGCGCGAGCTGTACTGCCTGAGTCTTGCGTTGGCGAGTTTTCGGCGCTCACGCAGCGTGCCAATAGGTGAGGTATTCGGCGTAAACCGCGAAGCCCTCAAGACCTTCTACTTCGATATCGTGCTGGGTTTTCAGCAACCTATCGCCGCCTTGCTTCGGCTGTGCCGCGCGCAAACTGATATGCGAGCGCAGCCGCACCCCATTGCCAATAATGATCGGCTGCAAAATACGCACTCTATCGAGACCGTAATTGAGCGGGTCGCGGCCGTCCTCGGGCCACAGCTCGCTGCTTTTATAAAAGTGAGTGATGAGGCTCACCGCGTGGAAGCCGTGTAACAAAGTGCCACCATAGGGGGTATTTTTTGCATGCTCCGGATCGCAATGGCCCGGCGTACGCCAGCGTGTTACCTCGCCAAAGATGTTTACCTGAGTTTGGTCGATGGCAACCCATGGGCTGACCCCGAGTTTTTCACCAAGTCGCTGGCCTGCGGTTGCGAGCCGGAAGGGGAGGGTTGCTGACATTGGGTTTCGAATTCCTTAGTTGATGCGCCGAACTGCGATCAAGCATGCAGATTAATGCAACTCATTGGCCAGCGCACGGTCTCTACGCATTGACAGTAATGGGTGAACTCGGCACGCTTTCGGCGGCAGCAGCTTGAAATCACCATGGATGAAAGAACGAGTTAAATATGAGTGAGCAACCGGTAAGTGCAGAACAAACATCGAATCAGACCTCGACGCAAAGGCGCATGCCGTCGGCACAGGGTGCAGAGCAAAAAGGGCCGCTTCCTGCAGCAGCAGACCTTGCCATAGAGGACATTATGATGGTCAATCCGCGGCTGTACAGCGAGCATCGCTGGGCCGAGTACTTTGCGCGTCTGCGTGCCGAAGATCCTGTGCATTTCAACGAAACGGATCTGGCCGGTCGGTTTTGGTCGCTGACGCGCTATGAGGACATTAAGAAAGTCGATACCGACTGGAAGAATTTTAGCTCAGCCCATGGCATTACCCTGGGCTTCCCGGTGGGCGCTGAGTTGCCTGAAGGCATGCTCAACATAACGACCTTCATCGCCATGGATCCGCCAGTGCACGACGCCCAGCGCAAAACCGTGGCGGGCTCTGTGGCTCCAACGAATTTGGGTAAAATGGAATCCCTGATCCGTGAGCGTGCCTGCAAGGTGCTGGACAACCTGCCGGAGGGCGAAACCTTCGACTGGGTAGAGACTGTGTCCATTGAGCTTACCACCATGATGCTGGCCACCTTGTTCGATTTTCCCTTCGAAGACCGACGCAAGCTCACCCGCTGGTCGGATATCACCTTTGCCATTCCCCAGCCTGGCGGGCTTATCGAAACAAACGAACAGCGCCGCGAAGAACTGTTGGAGTGCCTGCAGTATTTCCAGCGGCTGAAAGACGAACGGACCAAAAATCCGGGCCACGACTTGGTGTCTATGATGGCCCATGGCGCCGACACTAAGGATCTGTCGCCAATGGAATATTTGGGTAACCTGCTGTTGCTTATCGTTGGCGGCAACGACACCACACGAAACACCATGTCCGGTAGCGTCTATGCACTGAATAAGTTTCCTGATCAGTTCGCAAAGCTTGCGGCAAACCCTGCATTGATTCCGCAAATGGTTGCGGAAGTGATTCGCTGGCAGACACCGCTTGCCTATATGCGCCGCACGGCTAACCACGACACCGAAGTTGGTGGTAAGCAAATTAAAAAGGGCGATCAGATGCTAATGTGGTACATCTCGGGCAACCGCGATGAAGCAGTATTTGCGGACGCTGACCGCCTTGATATCGAGCGTCCCAATGCGCGCAGGCACCTGTCCTTTGGCTTTGGCGTGCATCGCTGTATGGGCAATCGCCTTGCCGAACTTCAGTTGCGGATACTCTGGGAAGAACTGTTGCAGCGCTTTGAAAAAATTGAAGTGCAGGCGGAACCCGAGCGTACTTTCTCTTCCTTTGTCAATGGCTATACCCACTTGCCGGTAAAAGTGACGCGAAAGGCCTAGCGCTTACGATCTGTGCTTGTCTTTTGCCTAAGGGGCCTTGTTAGAGGTCGGGTAGGCCATTCCTAAGGCCAAAAGCGCGAACCTTTCATCGGGTTATTGATACCGTTCATCTTCGAAAAATGTTCCCTGTTCTGCCGACTCCTCTAAATGCCGAGGCTTTGAGTTATGGATTGCGGGGGAGCATATGGGGTTCAGGCGCCGGTTTTTTTTTCGAGCGATAATCGCACTAGCTGTTGGGTTTGCAGGCCCAGCTTGGACTGAAGTAAGAACTGCAACAGATTCCCAAGTTGCGGCAATACCACTGCGCTACTTGTTAGACGCCGCGCTGAAAACCCATCCATTAGTTGCTGCAGGCAGGGCTCAGCTGCGTGGTGCTAATCAAGGACTAAAGTCCGCGCGATGGCAGTTCTTCCCAACCCCAGGGGCATCCTACCAGCGCGCCTTTGCCGACGATTTCGATAGGAATTTTCAAGGTGACAAGGACACCACGGTGCTATTCGTTGAGCAACCGTTGTGGACAGGAGGGCGGCTGCGCGGTGGCATGGCATTGGCTCGAGCGGATGTGAAAGTGTCTGAAGCTGCGCTCGAAGAGAGTCAGCGTGAGCTGGCCTTGCGGGTTGTGCAAGCCTACGGCGAGTGGCTTGCGGCCTGGCTGCAAAATCGTACTTTGTCGACCAGTGCGAGTCGTCACCAAGGGTTGTTCGAACGCGTTGATCGTAGATTGGCAGGTGGTGTCTCGACGGGTAGTGATCTTGAGCTAGCAAGTGGCCGACTGCACTTGGTAAAGGCGGATAAGGCTGCCGCAGTGGCACGGGAAATCAGTGCCGTTGCTGTGCTCATTGAGTTGACCGGCGAGAGTCTTGCAAGTCATTTGATGGCACCCGCGCGCAATGAGTTTCCTCCGGAATTGCCCGCGTCGGAGCTGGCGCTGATTGAGCAGGCATTGCGGGCCTCGCCGAGCATCAAACGCGCTGATGCGGAAGTGCTTTCGGCGCGTGCAGAGATTAAGACGCGACGAGCGCAAATCCATCCCGATGTATTTCTGCGCTTCGAGCGCCAAATCAATGACCTGCAGTTCGCCGGACAAGATCCAAACAGTCGCGTGCTGGTCGGTGTGCGTAGTCAACTCGGCGCAGGGTTATCGAGTTTTTCAGGTGTCGCTCAAGCACGTGAATCTTTCGCAGCAGCGCTGGCGTTCCGACGCAGCGCTGAGCTTACGCTGCGCGAGCAAATCCGCGCTGACCTGGCGCTGCTAGATTCATTCGAACTGCGCATGCCCGCACTGCAAGAAGCGGCTCGTACGGCGACTCAAGTTTATGAGTCCTATCAACGCCAGTTTTTGACGGGACGAAAAAGCTGGTTGGATGTGATGAATTCGGCCCGCGACCTACAGCAGGCCCAATTGCAGCTGGCCGACATCACCGCTGAGCAATTGACGTTATCGTGGCGTCTGCATGTGCTTTCCAACCCCATGACAGCCAGTCTTGGCGGGCTCGGTTAGCTGCAGTTCAATAGGCATGCCAAGCGCAGAAGGCGAGTCAGTGGCATGCCTTACCAAGGGCTTTTAAGCGCCAGTAGTTGTAGGGCAGCGGCGCGAGGAAACCGGCTAATAGCATTAGTGGTATCACTTGGAAGTTGAGCATCGCCCCCCCAGTCATCGCGACATCGACCAAGTTCATAGCGCTCTCCATGCCAACCATGGAGATAAATGACATACCAACGGCGGTTTGAAAGGCTGCGGCTGGCGCCATTTGGCGCGCCAAAATAAAGGTCTCCAAAACAATCGATGTCAGTAAGCCATTACAAATGGCCAGAGCCATAATCGCCCAAACCGGCCAAGGGGTACCGGTGAATTGAAAATAGGCGATCGTGCCCAGGTCGCCAATCGAACACCCAAGCAAACACCACGCGGTGTTCTTGCAGGTCTGCCGCCAAGTCGGTTTGCAGCGCCAATGAAAGGCCGCCGCGCTGTCGTCGCTGTTTTGCAGGCTGTGGTCCATGGCACTATCTAAGCCTCTTGGCAGTAGTGAGGTCAAGACACCATATCGATCCTCTATGCGAAATTTCAGCCGGCGCCACCAAGTTTTCTTGAGTCGGCGTATACTTCGCGCTTTTTCCATGGGGTCACATGCAAGTAACGGTAGAAGTCGCAAGCCGGTATCAAGGGCCGCCGCAGTCTGGGAATGGAGGCTATGTCAGCGGTTTGTTGGCGCGTTATCTCAGTGCGCAGCAAGCGGCCCAAGGCGTTGAAGTTACGCTCAGGGCGCCAACGCCACTCGATGTGCCTATTGAGGTCAAAGTCGAACCGGCTCGGACAGCGGCATATGTTGGTGATGTTTTGATTGGCGAGGCGCTGCCGCTGGACTTAGAGCTGCAGGTTCCTAAACCGCCGGCTTTTGCTCAGACACTGGCCGCGCAGCCCCACAGTCCCGCCTTAGACCCGACGATACAGAGCGTGGTGCCCGGGGGTACCGGATTTCACCCAGTTTGTTTTTGCTGTGGTGCGGATGTTGCTGTTGGTCAGGGCTTGCGAGTCTTCGCGGCCGCGGTGTCTGGTTTCGACGGTGTTGCTGCCGCCTGGTGCCCCGATTCGGCTTTTGCAGACGCAACCGGAATGCTGCCAACGGAAGTGATTTGGGCGGCATTGGATTGCCCGGGCCAGTTCGCCTTTTTAAACAAGGGCATTCGCACGGGTTTGTTGGGTCGTATGACAGCACGGCTGCTGCAGCCTGTGGCTGCCAACGAGCAGTGCGTCATCACCGGTTGGTGTCTGCACATCGAGGGCAAAAAACATTTTGCGGGAACAGCATTGTTCAACCAGCGCGGCGAATGCTGCGCCTATTCCAAACAGGTCTGGATAGGTCGACGCTGAAATAATTGACCAAGGCATACCCTTGCTGTTCTGAGCGCATACAAGAGTGCGCGGGGCGCTTTTTTTTGAGAGTATTTGGTAAGGGACAGTTATACGCAAAGAGAGGGAACGATGAGATACGCGACACCTGCTTCCGCCAAAGAAGCGGCGGGCCTGCTGAGCAAAGAAAAAGGCGCTGCCTTTTTGCTTGCAGGGGGCACAGACCTGCTAGTAAAACTAAAAATGGGCATGGTCGAACCAGACCTCGTCGTCGACATTAAACGCATTCCAAAGATTGATGAGATTCAAACATCCGCCAAGGGTTTTACCATTGGTGCCGCAGTCTCAGGTGCCGTTATAGGTGAGCACAAGGGCTTAAGGGCGGCTTGGCCCGGTGTGGTGGAAGCGGCTAACCTAATCGGCTCTGACCAGATACAGGGCAGAGCGACGCTTGCCGGTAACCTGTGTAACGCCTCACCGGCGGCAGATAGTGTGCCAGCGATGATTGTCGCGGGAGCTAAAGCGGTGATTGTTGGGCCAAACAAGAAGCGTACCGTGCCGGTTGAAAAAGTAGTTGAAGGTCCGGGCAAAACCTGTCTGACCAAGGGTGAAGTGATTGAGGCCATCGTGCTGCCCAAACCCGAACCACGTACCGGTGATGCCTATATGCGCTTTATTCCGCGTACTGAAATGGATATTGCGGTAGTTGGCGTAGCCATTAGCCTGAAGCTTGAGCGCGGCGTAGTGAAAAAAGCCAAGGTCGCCCTGGGCGCAGTAGCACCCACGGCCGTGGTAGTGCCTGCGGCAGCGCGTGCCCTCGTAGGCAGCAAGCTGGATGATGCCAGCCTCGAAAAGCTCGCCGCTGCCTGCAGTGCGGCTTGTAACCCAATTGACGATAAGCGTGGCACGGTGGAGTACCGTACCCGCGTCGCCGGAGTGCTAGCCAAGCGCGCGGCGAAACTCGCATTCCAACGTGCCGGAGGTGCCCTATGAGTAATGCAACATTAGTTTCGACAACGGTAAACGGCGATCCGGTGCAGTTCGCCTGTCCCACTGATGAAAGTCTGATGACCGCGCTGCGTAACCGCGTTGGTCTCACAGGCGTGAAGGAAGGCTGTGGTACTGGTGACTGCGGTGCGTGCAGTGTGACCCTCGATGGCAGCTTGGTTTGCTCCTGCTTAGTACTAGGCGTCGAAGCTGAGGGCCGCAAGGTAACGACTGTTGAAGGTCTCTCTGAGAACGGCGAACTGCATGTGTTGCAGCAGAAGTTTATTGATCATGCCGCACTGCAGTGCGGTATTTGCACTCCGGGTTTTCTGGTTGCCGCCAAGGCTCTACTGGACCGCAACCCAAACCCGAATGAAACCGAAATTCGTTATGCGTTGGCAGGCAACCTTTGCCGCTGTACCGGCTACGACAAGATCGTGCATGCCGTACAAGATGCGGCCAAAGATATGCGAAAAAACAACAAGCGCAGCAACAAGCGCGGCTAGCCGCTACTCGCAAGACATAGGGAGACAGAATTATGGGTCACGAACAAAAATACGTAGACAAAAAATATGAGGTCGTAGGGACACGCTTCAACCGCCCTGACGGCATCGATAAGGTGACAGGCAAGGCGCGCTACGGAGCCGATGCTAGTGCGCCCGGTCAGCTGGTTGGTCGTGTGCTGCGCTCGCCACACGCGCATGCGCAAATTGTCAAAATTAACACCGCAAAAGCCGAGAAGTTACCTGGCGTGAAGTCTATTGTGACTTCTGCCGATTTGCCGGATCTAACCGGTGGCGATCAGGGGCTGGCCGACATTTTGGAAAACTGCATGGCGCGAGGGCGTGCTCTGTACGACGGCCATGCGATTGCAGCGGTGGCAGCAGTAGACGAGCAAACCGCTGCTCAGGCGCTAAAGCTCATCGAGGTGAAGTATAAGAAGCTGCCGCATGTGACCGATGTAGACGAGGCCATGAGCGAATCGGCGCCAGTTATTCATGACCGGATTTTTACCCGAGGTGTGGAGCCTAAGCCGAGCAAGCCTTCCAATGTTGCGGCGAGAACCCAGATGGGTTACGGCGATGTGGACGCGGGTTTTGCCGAAGCCGATGTCATTGTCGAGAAAACCTACAAAACTGAGCACACGCACCAAGGCTATATTGAGCCACACGCCTGTTTGGCATCAGTCAACCCAGATGGTAGTGCGGAGCTGTGGGTAACCACTCAAGGCCACTTCGTATTTCGCAATGTCTGTGCGTCCCTGCTTGGTTTAGACATCGCCAAGCTGAAAGTGACCTCGTCTGAGATTGGTGGTGGTTTTGGTGGTAAGACCCATGTTTGGGGCGAGCCGGTGGCGCTGGCGTTGTCGCGCAAGGCGAATCGTCCGGTGAAGATGGTTATGGGCCGTGATGAAGTGTTTCGTGGTACCGGACCAACCTCATCGACCTCTATCGATGTGAAGATGGGTGCGAAGAAAGATGGCAC
This sequence comes from Pseudomonadota bacterium, assembly GCA_009936775.1. Classification (GTDB taxonomy): domain Bacteria; phylum Pseudomonadota; class Gammaproteobacteria; order Pseudomonadales; family Azotimanducaceae; genus UBA4421. Next base: position 6,122 of record JAACDW010000136.1, on the reverse strand, counting down.
CATTACAGCGGCGGTAGCCGAGATGCGCTATCAGGGCGGTGCCTTCCCGGGTAACTGGGCAATGCTCGCGTGCATGACCGCATTTGCCTGCTACGACATCAAAAATAACAAATCTGTGGGCTGGGATGTGGTGGTGAACCGTCCCAAGGTGGCTGCCTACCGAGCGCCTTCGGCGCCTATGGCGGCCTTTGCTGTGGAGAGCACGATTGACCTGCTGGCCAAGGAAGTGGGCATTAGCCCGATTGATATGCGCCTCAAAAATGTCGCTCGTGAGGGTACGCAGGCTCCTTACGGGCCTACTTATGGGCCCATTGGTATTGAACATACCCTGAAGGCAGTAAAAGACCATCCGCATATGCGAGCTAAGCTGAAAAAGAATCAAGGCCGCGGTGTGGCTTGTGGTTTCTGGTTCAATATTGGTGGCCAAACCTGCACCGACCTGAACATCAGCGTCGACGGCACCGTGAACCTGACTCTAGGGACGGTAGACGTCGGTGGCTCACGTTCCTCTATGGCGATGATCGCTGCTGAAGAACTGGGTATCCCATACGATCAGGTACGGGCAAATATCGCCGACACCACTTCCTTGGGTCACAACGATATGACGGAGGGCAGCCGCGGCACTTTCTCCTCAGGTATGGCGACAATTTTCGCGGCTAGAGACGCCATCAGTGTACTCAAGCAGCGCGCCGCCCAAATGTGGGGTGTGCCGGAAGAAGATGTGATCTGGGAAAACGGCCAGGCCATCGCGGTCGGCGAAGGTCATGGCAATCTACCAGCCTTGACGCTGCAAGAAATTGCGGCCAAGTCAGGCCGCACCGGTGGGCCGATTGCCGGCCACAATGAGGTCGTAGCCGACGGCGCGGGCATGGGCTTTGCTAGCCACATTTGTGACGTGGAAGTCGACCCAGAAACTGGTCGCTCGAGTATCGTGCGCTATACGGTTGTGCAAGATGCGGGCAAAGCCATTAACCCGGATTACGTTGAAGGCCAGTTCCAAGGGGGTGCGACTCAGGGTATTGGCTGGGCGCTGAACGAGGAATACATTTATGGTGATGACGGATGCCTGCAGAATCCGGGCTTCTTGGACTATCGTATCCCGGTGTGTTCGGACCTGCCTTTCATCGATACACAAATTCTCGAAGTGCCGAATCCTCTGCATCCCTATGGTGTGCGTGGGGTAGGCGAAACTTCTATTGTGCCGCCACTGGCAGCCGTGGGTAACGCCATTGCGAACGCTACCGGTGTGCGCATGACGCACGCGCCGATGTCGCCACCGCGTGTGCTGGCAGCCATCGATGCACAGGAAAATGCGGGTTAGCCTAAGCAGTACATTTCAGCTCGCCGATGGTCTCGGCTGCACGCTGGACGTGCAGGCCGAGACCATCGCTGAAATGATGGCTTTGCTAACGGACCGATATACTGAGTTTGCCGCGCTGCTGGAGCGCGGCATTGCGGTGTCTATCAACGGCCAAATTTTTCGGGACGACTGGACGCAAGCCATTCCTGCCGATGCAGAAGTCTTCCTGATTCCGCGAATTGACGGCGGCTGAAGATGACTGTGCCTTGGTCCAAACGCACTATCCGTTGGCTCATTCTTGTCCTCGCCGTACTTGCTCTGTTTATTTGGATGTCAGGCCGCATGGCCGCTGGCAATGCGAGGGACGTTGCAGAGATTCAAACCAATCCTCAAGGCGAGCGCGCTGCTCGCACCATGGTAATTACCCTAGCCGACGGGCGGATTTTTCCCGTGAACTATTTGCGCGAGGGCAATTTGGTTTTTATGGGCATTGATGGTCGCTGGTGGCGCTCCTTTGTGGACGGCGCTGCCCCTGTGCAAATGCTGATTCAGGGCGAGCGGCTGCGCGGGCATGCCCGGGTGGTACTCGACAATCCGGCCTATGTAGGCGAAATTTTTTCCCGGCTGCGGCCCAAGGCTCCGAGCTGGCTACCCGCTTGGCTGAACGGCAAGTTGGTGGTTATTACCTTGGATTCAAAGCCCAACGCAACAACCTAACTCGATAGCGCGAACAGGAGGCATGTCATGCCCTATGTAGAAAATCGAACCATCCATGATGCCGACTCCCATGTTATGGAGTGGCCGGACACCATTCTCGAATACTTCGGCAACAAAGACCGGCAGGCTTTCGAACCCTTCGCACGCCAGCGCGATGACGCTTTTGCCGCCCAGGTGCGTGCCCTGCACGATGATCCTGCGTTTCGTGCTGGCGCCGAAGAAGAGATCATGCTGCGTCGTAATCATCAGGCTCTAGGCTCGTTTCGCAAGGAAGATCGACCAGCGACCTTGGATTATTTGGGTTTCACCAGTCAGCTGGTGTTCACCACTGAGGCGCTGGACAATTATGGCCTAGAAGACGGTCAGCATAATGCGTTGGCCTGCGCGGCGGCGCGGGCCCATAACCGCATGATGGTGGACTTCTGCAGCGTTGACCGGCGTCTGCTGGCCACTGGCTATGTGCCCTTGGTAGATTTTACTGAGGCCCACAATGTTGCCGCCGAGGCCTTGCAGATGGGTTGCAAGGCCTTGGTGATTCCATCGCGCTGCCCACCGGGACACAGCCCTAGTCATTTGGGCTTTGAACCACTTTGGTCGCTGGCAGAAGAAGCTGGCATACCCATGCTGTTTCATGTGGGCGGTGAGCATAAAATGCACACGGACTACCACCTCACCGGCGGTCCACAGGTGCTAGACTTTCATGGTGGTGCGGAAAACTTTACCTCCACCAGCTATATGACCATTCCCCTGGCCCTATGGCAGACTATGTCTGTGCTGATATTGGACGGCGTCCTCGACCGGCACGAAAATCTCAAATTCGGTGCCATCGAACTGGGGGCCAGTTGGGTGCCCAGCTGGATGCACTTCATGGACTCTGGCGCTGCGGCGTTTATGAAAGGCGAGGAGCGTCTGCAGAAGCTGTCAGCGAAGCCCAGCGATATTGTGCGCCGGCAGTTTCGGGTAACTCCTTATCCCCACGAGCCCACCGGTCGGATTATTGAAAACAGCGGCCCCGAGGTGTGTTCGTTTTCCTCAGATTTTCCCCACGTCGAAGGCGGCAGGAACCCGTTGAAGCGTTTTGGCGACGCGTTGGCAAATACGCCAGAAAAATCACAACAGCGGTTTTACCGAGACAACTTTATCGATGTGATGGGAGCAGGTTTGGACAACGACCTGCACGACCACCCGTCGCTGCAGTAGCCTATATTCGATCTTAAAGCTCAAAGTTCAACGCCTAATACAAAGGGCACGTGGCAGCGGGCGCAGCGCAAACTGGGAGAGAAAATGTCAGAGGTAGAACGGGAGTTTGTTTCTCTGGTGTCGGCAACCGGTCAGCGTAATGGTGCTGGTTTCAACACCTGCCAAGGACTTTATCACCGACCGCGCGGCAGCTACCCACGCGTCGCCTTTATCGCCACCCACTACAATGTGGATTTCAGTGAGCATTATCTGGCGCCTCTACTAGCAGAGCGTGGCTTTGGTTTTCTCGGCTGGAATACGCGGTTTCGCGGCAACGAAGCCTTTTTTTTGCTTGAACATGCGCTTATCGACATCGGCGCTGGGGTGGATTGGTTAAAGCGCGAAGCAGGTGTGGAAACTGTCGTGCTTTTGGGTAACTCCGGTGGCGGCTCACTGATGGCGGCCTATCAGTCTCAAGCTCTTGGCGTAACTATGACACCTACCCCCGGTTTGCAGCTTCCTGAGGCCGTGCACCAGCTAACCGCCGCAGACCTGTATGTCTCGCTATGCGCCCACGGTGGGCGGCCTGAGGTGCTTACCGCTTGGTTCGACCCAGCAGTCGCCGATGAGACGGACCCCAGCAGTGTTGTTGCTGAACTAGATATGTATAACTCGGTCAACGGACCGCCATTTGCCGCTGACTTTGTTGCCCGCTACAGATCCGCTCAGGTGCAGCGCAACCACCGCATCAGTCAGTGGTGCCATGCCGAACTTTGCAGAATTCGACCCCTTGGCATGAGTGACCGTGCCTTTAATGTGTATCGCACCTGGGCTGATTGGCGTCTTATCGATGGCAGCCTTGACCCTTCCAACCGGCAGGTGGGGCTGTGTTATGCCGGTGATCCACACAAAGCAAATTACAGTCCCCGGGGCATTGGTCTCACCAATACGCTGCGTACCTGGCTGTCTATGTGGAGCCTAAGCGATTCCCACTGCAGCGGCGAGAGGCACCTACAACGCATACGGCAACCGGCCTTGGTCATACAAAGTGACGCAGATACCGGGGTTTTCCCGTCCGATGCTCAGGCCATTTATGCGGGGCTAGGCAGCGCAGATAAACAGGTGCAAATGATTGCGGGCGATCACTACCTAGAAACACCAACAGACGGCAGAGCAAATGCGGCGGACATGATTGCTGCGTGGGTAACCTCGCGGTCTTGAGTCTCGTCTTACGCTGGCGTTACACAATCAAGGATTCCGTTGGATGAACAGCACTGCCATTGCCGCTCAGGGCGAGCTACATCACCAATATTTTTTAGGTTTGCAGTTGATGGTAGCGGTAGAGGAGAGCCGCGAGGTGGTTTTCGATTGGATGTTCGAGCTATTTCGTCGTCAGCACGAAGCAAAATTCCTCTCCAGTTTTACCAAGCTTGGCTTAGACGGCCTGCCCCATGCTGTGGCCTGTGCCAAATACCATGTGTTATCCAATAGCGTTGGCGGGGTGTTGGTAGAGTACATGGCAGAGTCAGATAGCAAGGCATGGGTGCGTTTTCGATATCCCCGTTGGATGTACGCGGGGCCAGCCATTTGCGGCATTCCTGCGCAAGCAAGTCGGGGCTTCTTGCTCGGCTGGTATGCACAAAATGGTGTTAGTCTGAAAAACCCAAGGCTTGGCTTTGTCTGCGTATCCGAAGATCTCACCGGTCAATTTGGTCTGTGTGGTTACTTTAAAGAATACGATTACGCGCTGGCCGCCGAGGAACGCTTGGTGTTTGCGCCTGACGAGCCAGTACCGGGTTTTTCCCCAGACGCTCAGCCATCGCCACCAGATAACGAGTGGAACCCAGAACGACTGGCCAAGGCCAGCCGTAACTATGCGGTGGAATACGTTCGCAACGGCATAAGTGCTCTCACCGCTGTGGTGGGTCAGCAACGGGCGGAAGCTCTGGGGCAGCGCGCCGCGCGCCTTATTGGCTTGCAACATTACCCTGTTATGGCGCGACAGGTTGCAGGCATGGATGGCGGCCCACTGCATGCGGCTGAATTCTTGGCCGCTATGCTGGAAGGCATGGGCGACACGTGTGAAATTGAGCGTCATGCCGATGGTTCGGCAACCGTAGTACAAATCGGCTTGCGGATCGTCCGCGGGCTGCAAAGCCCGCTGCGCGAAAGTTTGCTGCACTGCTGGGTTGAGCTATGGCGTGGTGCCATCTACTCGCATCGAGCCTTTATGCAGCTTGACTGTGCGGTGGCTGACGTCGATATCCTGCGCTGGACCATTCGCTCCTCAAGGCAGTGAGGTCAACAGCTAGTAATGGCGCTGCCGTCGGTTTTTATGCCGTGTTCGTCAACAGGCAAGTCAGCATGAGCCCGCCCGGGCTGCAGGTCGGCGCAGAACTCCAGCATAATGCCGTCCGGATCGAGAAAGTAAAACGACTGCAGCCATGGTCGTGGCTCGGCATCGTTAAGCGGCGGGGCGTCTGCACCGGTAACCTCGTCGTTATGATCTACCACGGGCGTACACTCCACTCCCTTGGCGACTAACTGTTCGCGGTAACCGTGAATCTGATCCGCAGCAACGCTAAACGCCACATGGTTCATGGAACCGTGTGCTGAGCTGATATTGCCTTGCCGACTGCCGACAATGTTCTTCACTGCAGCCACGCCCGGTTGCGCGGGTTCGGCATCGTTGAACCAAAAGAACGCCAACTCACTGCCATTGCCCATATCGAAAAAAAAGTGCTGACCGTAGCCAGGTAAATCGAAGCCTTTTTTCAGTCGAAGACCGAGTACGTTGGTATAAAAATCCACAGTACGCGCCATGTCCTTGCAGACCAGCGCGAGATGGTGCAAACCGTTAAGCGTAATTTTGGCAGATGATGTGTTCATGTTTTTCCCCTTTTCCCCTTTTCCCCTTTTCCCCTTT
>JAACDW010000135.1 GCA_009936775.1 Pseudomonadota bacterium | reverse complement strand
CGCGAATTAAGTTGCAGAATATTTGCAGCAAGGGCAGCAAAACGAGGACAATGGCCGCTCATCCCGAAGAGAAGGTTTATGCCCACACGATTTGAACTCGCCAATGCCATCAGGGTTTTGGCCATGGACGCTGTGCAAGCGGCGAACAGCGGTCACCCCGGCGCGCCAATGGGTTTGGCCGATGTTGCCGAAGTGCTGTGGCGCGACTTTCTCAAGCATGACCCCAATGATCCTAACTGGGCTGATCGAGACCGCTTCGTGCTGTCGAATGGGCACGGCTCCATGTTGCTCTACGCCTTACTCCATCTCACCGGCTACGACGTCAGCCTGCAGGACTTGAAGGATTTTCGGCAGCTGCATGCAAAAACTGCCGGGCATCCCGAATTTGGCGAATGCCCGGGTGTTGAGACCACAACCGGCCCACTCGGACAGGGTTTTGCGATGTCCGTTGGTATGGCGTTGGCAGAGCAAAAGCTGGCCAAGGAATTCAATACCGACACACACCAGCTAGTAGATCACCGCACTTGGGTAATTGCCGGTGATGGTTGTCTGATGGAAGGTATTTCCCACGAGGCGGCTTCGCTGGCAGGCACATTGGGTTTGTCCAAGCTGATCTGCCTGTACGACGACAACGGTATTTCGATTGATGGGGAAGTGGCTGAATGGTTCAGTGAAGACGTCCCCGCGCGGTTTGAAGCCTATGGCTGGCGGGTGATTCGTAACGTCAACGGTCATGATGCACAAGAGATCAGCGATGCCCTGAAGAACGCCGCAGATTCGGATGGTCGTCCAACGCTAGTGTGCTGCAGAACCGTGATCGGTTTCGGTTCGCCAAACAAGCGCGGCACGGCAGGCGCCCATGGTTCGGTATTAGGTGAAGAAGAAATTGCGCTTGCCAAGGCTGAACTGGGCTGGACGGCACCGACTTGGGAAATACCTGAGGAAATCCGCCAAGCGTGGGACCAACGTGAAGCTGGCAGCGCTGCCCATCGGGCATGGCAGGTGAAAATGGCGGCCTATCGGGCCGATCATGCTAAGGCGGCGGCAGAGTTTAGCCGTCGCATGCAAGGCGAGCTGCCCGGGGGCTGGGAGCAGGCTATTGATGCCTTTGCCAAGGCCCAGCAGGCCAGCCCTGTCGATTTAGAAACCCGCAAATCGTCCCAGGCGGCGATTGGCGCGATTGCTCAGGGTATCCCTGAACTCTTTGGCGGCTCTGCCGATCTGACAGGGTCAAACAACACACGCTGGAGCGATGCTCAAGACGCGCAGTATATGAGCTTTGGTGTCCGTGAATTTGGTATGACCGCCATCAGCAACGGCCTGCATTTGCATGGCGGCTATCGGCCATTTACCGGCACTTTTTTGATCTTCATGGAGTACGCGCGTAACGCTGTGCGCTTAGCAGCGTTGATGCAGCTGCCTAATATTTTTGTTTATACCCACGACTCAGTAGCCGTTGGTGAAGACGGCCCAACGCATCAGCCAGTAGAACAGCTGGCGAATTTGCGGACCACGCCGAACCTTGCCACATGGCGACCCTGCGACACTGTGGAAAGTGCGGTGGCGTGGAAGTCGGCGATTGCCAGCCGCAGCACACCGACGGCCCTGGTGTTTACCCGCCAGAAAACCACAGCTCAGACACGGTCAGAGGAGGCCTTTGCAAACATTGAGCGCGGCGGCTACGTACTGCATGAGCCAGCCCAAGCGCCCCAAGTAGCGCTGATCGCCACCGGCTCCGAAGTCGGTATTACCCTGCAAGCGGCGCAGGCGCTGGCCGAGCAAGGTGTTGCCGCGCGGGTAGTATCCATGCCGTGCGAAGAGGTTTTTGCGACGCAGGATGCGGCCTATCAGCAGTCGGTGCTGCCACAGGACTTGCGTGCGCGCGTGGCGGTAGAAGCCGGTCACCCGGATATATGGTTTAAATATGTGGGTCTTGATGGCGCCGTTGTCGGCATTGATCGTTTTGGCCTCTCTGCCCCCGGCGCTCAGGCCCTCGAGGCCATGGGTATTACCGCAGAGCACGTGGTTGCCCAAGCGCTTAGGGTGTTGGGCCGCTAGCGCTGCGCTGCATCAGCACATCAGGAATCTGCGCAGCATGAATATACCTTCCATCACGCCTATGTCTGCATTGGACTTAGCGCGCAAGCGCGTCCTGATCCGGGCGGACCTGAATGTGCCATTAAGCGGCGGCAAGGTAACCAGCGATACACGGATTCGTGCCTCAGTGCCCACCATTGAATCCGCCTTAGCCCAAGGTGCCAGTGTGGTGGTGATGTCTCACCTAGGCCGGCCCAAAGAGGGTGAGTTTGATGTCTCGGCGTCACTGGCGCCTGTAGCGGAAACCTTGGCTAAGCTGCTGCAGCGCCCGGTATCCCTGTTGCCAACCCTCGAAGACTGCAGCGCTGTACCGCTAGGGCAGGTAGCACTGCTGGAAAACGTGCGCTTTGCGGTAGGCGAGAAGGCAGACGATGAGGATCTTGCCCGGCGCATGGCCGCCACCTGCGATATTTTTGTCATGGACGCATTCGGCACAGCGCATCGGGCTCAAGCCTCGACCCATGGCGTGGCAAAGTTTGCGCCGCAAGTTTGCGCCGGGTTGCTGCTGGACGCCGAGTTAAAAGCCTTTCAACAAACACTGGCCCAACCGGCCAAGCCCATGGTCGCCATTATTGGCGGCGCCAAGGTGTCTACCAAGCTCGAGGTGCTGGGATCATTGGCGCGCATTGCCGACCGCATTATGGTTGGCGGTGGAATTGCTAACACCTTTATAGCCGCAGCCGGTTACGAGGTGGGCAGTTCGCTCTATGAGCCAGACCTGCTTGACACCGCGCGGCAAATTGCCGAGCAGGTAGAGATTCCCATTCCCGTTGACGTTGTGGTCGCCAAAACCTTTGCCGCAGACGCGGTGGGCCTGGTTAAGGCCATCGACAACGTGCAGGCGGATGAGATGATTCTCGATATTGGCCCGGTTACAGCCAGGGATTGGGCGGCGAGCCTGATGGATGCGCAAACCGTTATGTGGAATGGGCCATTGGGAGTGTTTGAGTTCCCGCAGTTTGGACAGGGCACCAAGATAATTGGCCAGGCCATTGCTGCCAGCAGCGCTTTTTCCATCGCCGGTGGCGGCGACACACTGGCCGCAGTTGAACAGTATGATCTCACCAATGGGGTATCCTATATCTCCACCGGTGGCGGTGCTTTTTTGGAACTGGTGGAAGGCAAAGTGCTGCCAGCGGTAGCCGTGCTGGGAGAGCGCTGCGCCGCAACCTGATACAGACCCAATCGACGAATAAAACCAACAACCACGTTAAACAATTTACTGGAGAACAACTATGGCTCTTATAAGCATGCGCCAACTCTTGGATCACGCCGCCGAAAACGACTACGGCGTGCCTGCGTTTAACGTCAATAATCTGGAGCAGATGCGTGCCATTATGGAAGGTGCTGACCAGACCAATAGCCCGGTAATCGTGCAGGCCTCTGCAGGCGCGCGTAAGTACGCCGGTCCCAACTTTCTACGCCACCTAATGCTCGCGGCGGTTGAAGAGTTTCCACACATTCCTGTGGTCATGCATCAGGACCACGGTGCATCAGCAGACGTTTGCCAGCGCTCTATGCAGATGGGTTTCACCTCGGTGATGATGGACGGCTCCTTGCTCGAAGACCAAAAGACCCCAGCCGAATACGACTACAACGTAGCGGTAACGCGTCGGGTAGTCGAAATGGCCCATGCTTGCGGCGTTTCTGTAGAAGGCGAACTGGGCTGCCTGGGCTCATTAGAAACCGGCACGGCTGGAGAGGAAGACGGTGTTGGCGCAGAAGGCGTGCTGAACATGGATCAACTGCTCACCGATCCAGAAGAAGCCGCCGACTTTGTCGCGAAAACCGAGGTCGATGCCCTGGCCATTGCCATTGGAACGTCTCACGGTGCCTATAAATTCAGCCGCCCACCTTCCGGCGACATACTGGCCATTGATCGTATTAAGGCGATTCATCAGCGCTTGCCCAATACACACTTGGTAATGCATGGCAGTTCCTCTGTACCGCAGGATTTGCTCAAGGAAATTAACGATTACGGTGGCGACATCGCCGAAACGTATGGCGTGCCGGTAGAAGAAATTCAGCAGGGCATTAAACACGGGGTGCGCAAGGTGAATATCGACACCGACCTGCGGCTGGCCTCCACCGCATCGATTCGTAAGTTCCTCGCGGCCAACCCCTCAGAGTTTGATCCGCGCAAGTACCTGGCTGTGTCTGCGCAGGCCATGAAGGATGTAGTGGTTGCTCGTTATGAGGCCTTTGGTACGGCGGGTCATGCGGACAAAATTCACGCCAAGTCGCTGGAGTCAATGTTTCAGCAGTATGCGGCGGGCGAACTAACGCCGCTGATTGCCTAGGCCAGAATCGTGGTCGAATTGCCACAGCGCGGGCAGAGCGCATTCGACGATGCGACGTTGATCCAAAGTTTAGCCGCTGCCCCCGTCGATGAAGGAACTTGGTGCGAGCTGCCTGCCGACCTGTTCGAACAGTAGAATGCCTACTACAGTCTGGGTTTTCAGGCCCTAGACGCCGCCCGTGTCTATGGTGTGCTAGCTGTCGCCAACGAGCGCATTTTTCTGCAAACCTTCCAGCCCGCGGGAGGGGAACCCGTGGCTTGGGCCTTAGTCTGTCACGGTTACTACGATCATATGGGGCTATATGGTCATCTGGTGAACGCACTGCTGCAGCGCAACATCGCGGTGATAGGTTTTGATCAGATCGGCCATGGTCTCTCGACCGGACCCCAAGCGACCATCAGCGATTTTCAGCGCTATATTCAAGTGCTTGAAGCCGTGCACAAGATCGCCCGCCAGCGCGTAGACGACGTGCCCCTGCACTGGTTTGGGCAAAGTATGGGTGGTGCCCTGACCATGGAGTATTGGCAGCAGCAACTGCTCAATGAACGGTCGCAACCGTCGGGTGAAATGGTTCTGCTAGCGCCCTTGGTGCGGCCCTATGCATGGGTCTCCCAGCGCTGGATTTTTGCAGCGGCCAAACTGATGATTGAATCTCGGCCTAGGGATGTTTCGACCAATATCGACAATCCTGAGTTTGTCTCGCTGCTGCAGCGCGACCCACTGCAGGCGCAAACCTTGCCGGTTGAGTGGGTGAACGCCATGGTGAATTGGTTTACCCACTTCGAAACCTCGTCGCCCTCGCGCCTCGCACCGAAAATTATTCACGGCTACGGCGATCGCACTGTGAGCTATCGGCACAATCTGCCGGTACTAAAGCGCATTTATCCCGAAGCACAAATGCACATCTTGCCGCCAGCACGGCATCACTTGGTCAACGAAACGACAGAGATTCAGGCTGCCATATGGCAACGTTTGGACATCGCCTGTGACTGGACTACCTTGCGGGGAGAAACACGTGCTATCTAGTGTGCTCGCGCCAAAACAGATCAAAGAAGACGAACAAAGCCTGCAAATCTGGGGTAAGGATTGGACCAATGGCTTTGTGGTCGCCCCCAGTGCCGTTGTCTTTCCTGAAAGTATCGAGCAGTTGCAGGACCTTGTTGCCTATGCCAGAAGCAACAAACTGAAGTTGGTGCCCTCCGGTGGCCGCACCGGTCTGTCTGGCGGCGCCGTAGCCAGTCAAGGCGAGGTGGTTGTTTCTTTCGACCGCATGAATCAAATTCTCGATTTCTCGGCAAAGGATCGCATCGTCACCTGTCAGCCCGGAGTAATTACCGCCAACTTGCAGGCCTTTGCCGAGCAGCAGGGGTTGTTTTATCCCGTGGACTTTGCCTCGTCAGGCTCCTCACAAATTGGAGGCAACGTGGCTACCAATGCGGGCGGCATCAAGGTGATTCGTTACGGCCTGACTCGGGATTGGGTCGCAGGGATGAAAGTCGTGACCGGCGCAGGCGCGCTCCTCGACTGCAACGCAGGCTTGATTAAAAATGCCACTGGCTACGACTTCCGCCATTTGATGATTGGCTCAGAAGGCACCCTCGGTTTGATTGGCGAGCTGGACATGCACTTGGCCCCGGCGCCCGCGCCCCAAGTGGTGATGGTAGTTGGCGTACCTTCGATAGTCGACCTGCTCAGCATCCTGCATGCCTTCAGCGACAAACTGACACTCTCAGCCTTTGAATTTTTCTCCGACTTGGCGCTGCAAAAAGTGCAGGCCCACCGTCAACTGCCAGACCCGCTGGCTCAGCGTGTGGACAATTATGCGCTGCTGGAATTCGATGAATCGGCCTTAGCCAAGGCTGAAGAGGCGTTTGCACTGTGCATGCAAGAAGGGTGGCTGGTCGATGGCGTTGTGAGCCAGTCACAAGCCCAAGCGGCGGCCCTTTGGCAACTGCGCGAGGGCAGTTCCGAAAGCCTCGCCCCGTACACGCCCTACAAAAATGACCTGTCTGTACGCATCAGTGAAGTGCCAGCGTTCCTTGCCGATGTCGACAAATACGTCAGCGAAGGCTATCCAGACTTCGAGGTGTGCTGGTACGGCCATATTGGTGACGGCAACCTGCACCTGAACATCCTGCGGCCTGAGTCGCTGTCGATGCAGGAGTTTTTTCATATTGGCCACACCATGAGTCCAAAAATTTTTGAACTGGTGCAGGCGCGACGGGGCAGCATTTCAGCCGAGCATGGGGTGGGTTTGCTAAAACGCGACTTCCTTGGCTACAGCCGCAGCGATGCTGAAATCCAGCTGATGCGCGAGCTTAAGGCGGTCTTTGATCCTGATCAAATTCTCAATCCGGATAAACTGTTGCCGCTTGTATAGGGCGTTAGTCGAAGCCAGGTAGATTGAACAGAAGCTCGACCAAGGGTGCGTTGAGGTAGCAGTTCTCTCTGCTTAGTCGATGTTTGGCCAGCACGCCGCGTTGGGATAAGGCATCGAGACAGCGAGTGGCAGTTGGGCGCGAGACGTCGAGATCCTGCTCCAGAAAAGCCCCCCTTGAACCAGCGACAAAATATTCGGAATGCGCCCTGAGCGACCGTTATCGTCATAACAAGGGTGGCTAGTCTCGAATTGGTGGTGCAATGGGGCGTTTTTAACTAGCGGGTCGAGCGCACCGGGTTCGTGCACAAAGCCCTTAAGCTGAGCCAATAAGGGCGGGACATTTTCGGCGGCGGCGGTTCGAAAACGACGTTCTGTGTTCGCTCATTGCGCAGCACCGTGCCTGAAAGTCGTCGAAAGCTGGCGTGATTGCCCTTCATTACGGCTTGCACGGACAGAATCGTATTCAGGCTCAACACCCGCCGCAGCGCACTGCTTGGAGCCTGCGGTCAAGGCCTCGGAGTAGCAGGCGATTGCCTTCAATTCTGCCAAGTGGCGATGTACAGCGCCCGCAGCACGTTGACGGTTTCCAAATTTTCTTTCCGCGGGGAAGCGCCAACGACCACCTCCGAAGTCAGTTATCGCCGTCCAGCAAGCGGCCAACACCGCCCAAAACCGATCCCTCGCCTTTGTCCTCTCCGCCCATTTGAGGAGCTGCTGCAATGATGCGATCTGCCATTCGCGAGAAGGGCAAGCTTTGCAGCCACACCGTGCCGGTGCCGCGCAGCGTGGCCAAGAATAGCCCTTCGCCACCAAAGATCATGGACTTCAGCCCCCCAGCTCGCTCGATGTCGTAATCCACACTGGGCGTAAATGCGACCAAACAACCGGTGTCCACGCGCAAGGTTTGGTTATTCAGCTGCTTCTTGATAATGGTGCCGCCAGCCTGAATGAAGGCTAAGCCGTCGCCCTCCAGCCGCTGCAGAATAAAGCCTTCGCCACCGAACAGGCCTGCGCCAAGTTTGCGGTTCAGCGCAATGTCGAGTTTGGTGCCCAAGGCCGCACATAAGAAGGCATCTTTCTGGCAAACGATCTGCTCGCCGATCTCAGCCATGTTCACGGCGATAATGTCGCCGGGGTAGGGTGCCGCGAAGGCCACTCGACTTTTGCTGCTGCCAGCGTTGGAGAAATGGGTGGTGAAAATTGACTCGCCGGTAATCATACGTTTGCCGGCGCCAAAAAGTTTGCCGAAGACGCCCTCGTTGGCATCTGAGCCGTCGCCCATTTTCGCCTCAAAAATGATGCCGTCCTCCATATAGGTCATGGCACCGGCCTCGGCGATCACCGTTTCTCCTGGGTCCAACTCAACTTCTACAACCTGCATCGAGTTACCGATGATTTCATAGTCGACTTCGTGACAGCGCATGGCCTTACTCCAATCTGATTTTTTTGTTGACCGCAGGATGCTAAGACAATTGATGATCGAGTGCTGTCATAGGGGTGTTTTAGGGGTGGCGAATTCGTTAAAAGTGACACCAGATCACAACTTTGCTATCCAAAGTCCCTCGCCTAGCACGGGTCATTGCGTACCGTGCTCAGAGTTTTGCGTCCAAGGTAGAGATACCGTTTACACCGGCTAAAAAGGCGACATTGGCGGCCTGTTGCGCGAAAATGCCGTTGCAGACAACGCCGGCGACGTTGTTGATGCGCTGTTCCAGCTCTAACGGGGCCGCAATATCAAGTCCATGTACGTCGAGGATGATGTTGCCATTGTCGGTAATGACATCCTCGCGCCAGATTGGCTGCCCACCCATTGCCACCAAGGCGCGGGCGACCAAGCTACGGGCCATGGGAATGACTTCAACGGGCAGGGGGAACGTCCCCAATCGCGCAACCAGCTTACTGGCATCGGCGATGCAAACGAATTCGTCTGCTGCTGCTGCGACGATTTTCTCCCGGGTCAGCGCTGCGCCGCCGCCCTTGATCATGTTGCAGCTGTGATCGATCTCGTCAGCGCCGTCCACATAGACGTCAAGTGCCGGGGCAGCGTTCAGGTCAAGTACTGGCACACCATGTGCGCTGAGGCGACGCGCTGTTTCCTCGCTGGAAGCAACGGCAGCGTCAAACGTGTGTTTGATGGTGGCGAGTTCGTCGATGAAACAGTTGGCGGTAGAGCCGGTGCCGACACCGACAATACTTTTGCTGCTGAGTTTGGGTCGAAGGTAAGAAATGGCAGCTTGAGCCGCTTGTCGCTTGAGTTCGTCCTGAGAATGATTGATAAAGCGCCTCGTAGTTGGGGAGTTAATCGTATTTGCGGAGTCAGTAAATGGACCGTCTGGTTCGCCCATTAGCCGAGAAAGTGTTGGCATGTTAGAAAATTATGTAAAGAAAATTCTTGGCTCGAAAGTTTATGACTTGGCGGTGGAAAGTCCATTATCCCCGGCGCCACAGCTAAGCCAGCGTCTGGGCGTCAACGTCAGTCTCAAGCGTGAAGACATGCAGTCGGTATACAGCTTCAAACTGCGCGGCGCCTATAACAAAATGGCGCAGCTTACGGAGGCAGAAAAGGCCACTGGCGTGATCACCGCATCGGCCGGCAACCATGCTCAAGGCGTCGCCATTTCGGCACAGCACCTTGGCATACGCGCCACCATTGTTATGGGCCAAAACACGCCCAGCATCAAAGTGAATGCGGTGCGTGACCGTGGTGCCAAAGTCATTCTGTATGGCGACAATTACAACGAGGCAGCCACCCACGCCAAGACCCTCTGCGAGTCTGATGGCTTGATCTATATACCGCCCTATGACGACGTGGACGTTATCGCAGGTCAAGGCACCATTGGTATGGAAATCGTAAATCAACACAGCGAGCCGCTGGACGCCATTTTTGTGCCCGTAGGTGGTGGTGGACTGGTGGCAGGAATCGCCGCCTATGTGAAGTACTTGCACCCCAAAACCAAAATTATTGGCGTTGAGGCCGAGGGCTCTAACTGCTTGGACGCGGCCATGCGCGCGGGCCGGCGGGTCAGCCTGCCCATAGACAAACTGGATCTGTTTGCCGACGGCGTTAGCGTCGCACAAATAGGTAAGGAGACCTTTAAAGTTGCTAAGCGCTATGTCGACGATGTGGTCGTGGTGAGTGTTGACGAAATTTGCGCAGCAATTAAAGACGTCTTCGAGGACACTCGCTGCGTGGCGGAACCGGCGGGGGCGCTGGCCATTGCCGGCATGAAAAACTACATCAAGGCCAATCCCGGAATGTCCCATGTGGTGTCAATTGTCAGCGGCGCCAACGTCAATTTCGACCGACTGCGACATATCTCAGAGCGCGCAGAAGTTGGGGAAGCGAGAGAGGCCATACTCGCGGTCACCATCGATGAGGCCAAGGGCAGTTTTCTTAAGTTTTGCCGCGCCTTGGGTAAGCGAGCGATAACGGAATTCAATTACCGCTGCGCCGACGCTGAGCAAGCCCACATTTATGTCGGCATTGGCGTGAAGTCAAAAGAGGATCGGGTTGATCTGGTTGCCCAACTGCAGCGCAAGGGCTATCAGGTCTTCGACATGACCGAAAACGAAGCGGCCAAGGTACATTTGCGGCATATGGTTGGCGGTCACCGGCGCAATCCGGGCACGGAAATGCTGTTTCGTTTCGAGTTTCCAGAGCGCCCTGGGGCGCTGCTGCAATTTCTCTCGGGTCTCGGGGCCGACTGGAATATTTCGCTATTCCACTACCGCAACCATGGTTCGGCGTGGGGTCGGGTTCTCGTTGGCTTTGACGCCGCAGCGCAGGACAAGAAGCAGCTGCAAAACTATCTACAGCGCATTGGTTACCGCTTTTGGTCAGAAGAAGACAATCCCGCCTACGAGCTGTTCCTGCGCTAGTCGGCCTCGGTTGACGCTTGCTGGGCCAGCCATTCGTCCTCGAACACCAGTTGATTCATGTCACGAATATGATCGACATAGAGGCGGCCAGCCAAATGATCGAACTCGTGCTGCACGACGGTGGCTAAGAACCCTTGCAGTTCCAGCGCTGCCGCGTTGCCGGCAGCGTCCATATAGTCCACGCGCACATGTTGCGGCCGGTACACAAAGCCGCGCAGCCCCGGCACCGAAAGGCAGCCCTCCCAATAGCCTGCCTCTGTATCGTCGAGCACGGTCAATACCGGGTTAACAAACACCGTCAGCGGTATTGGCTCAATATGACCATAACGGCTGGGTCCCCCGGGCACTTCAATAATGGCCAGTTGAATGGGCTGATTGATTTGCGGCGCCGCCAGACCAATGCCTCCTGCATCGCGCAATGTTTCAACCATATCGGCGATTAACACCTGCATGTCGGCGCTGTCGATATCTTCTCGGTTAACCTGCTGGGCTACTTGCCGTAGCGTTGGATGGCCCATTTTGATGATGCGATGAATGGTCATAATGTCTGCTTACTGGGTTGGCTTGATCGAGTTAGGTGGGCTGCGCGTCGAAAACCCGAGCGCCGTTTTCCGTGACCACCGCATCCAGGGTGATATCCCAAGGCTCGATGGGTAGCGCATACTCGGCGAGCTGCATTTCGTAGCCAATCCCGATGATTTTCGGGCGTCTGGCGGCCTGAGCAAAATAGCGGTCGTAGAAACCACCGCCCATACCCAGTCGATGTCCGTGTAAATCGAAGGCCAGCAGCGGCACCAGTGCAAGGTCTAGGCACTTGGGGTCAATCGCTAGCACACTTTCTGTTACGGCTGGCTCGCGCAGCTTAAAGCGCCCTTGCCGCAGCGGCGTGGCCTGCGTGCGCGGATAAAAACGCATGTGTCCTTCGGTCTTGCCAACCACTGGGGCGTAAAGGTTCTTGGCGTTGCTCCAGGCGTATTCAATCCAGGGCTGCAAGTCCGCCTCATCGGCAGTCGCAAGATAGACGGCGATATGGCGTGCATCGGTTTGCGCAGCCAGCAGCTCGTTCAGATGCTGCATGATTTTTTCGTGGCTCTTGGCTCTCCGGTGAGCGCTGAGCCCTTGGCGCTGCTGTTTAAACAGGCGACGCAGTGCAGGTTTCTTGGCGGGGTCGCTGGATTGATGCTGCAGAGTCATAGACGCTTCCCACGATGAGGTCGTGGCAGAAAAAAGAGTTTCCCGGCAATGCCGCTGTTGGTTTGCCCTGAACCGTTGAGATTCAAGGCGGAAACCTCAGCTAGCTCGAAGGCGGCCCATCGAATTGGGTAAGCACACAGAACTAACGAAAGATCTCCTGACGTTTTTATAACGGCTCAAGGACGCGACCACTGGCTAACATCCCAGGAAACGGAAGCAGTATAGCCATTTTTGTTGGCGGAAATAGGGGCAGCTTGCGATAAGCGGGGACCAAAATTCGACAGCATTCGGGGCTTTGCGCAGGCGTGGCGCTGAAAATCAGAGTTTGAGCTGTTTGCCGTCGGCAATGGCGGCTTCGATGCGGTCGTTCAAAGTGCGGATGCGCAGCTTCGCGTAGTCTTGACTGGTTTGCACCTTTAACTCACCGCTCAGTAGCTCATTGGCCATGTTCAACGCGGCCATTACCGCGATGCGATCCATTCCCACCACCTTGCCGCTGCTGCGAATTGCGTCCATTTGTTCGTGTAAGTAGCGGGCTGCGCGCAGCAGGGCTTCTTCTTCATCCGCCGGGCACGCCACCTGAAACTCCTTCTGCATGATCGAGATTGTGAGCGTTTTGCTGTCGGAATTGCTCATGGGAACCTGTTTCCTTTAGCTGTTCTCTAGGGTGCGTAGGCGGCCGATCATGGATTCAACCCGGCTTTTTGCCAGTTCGTTTTTCTCGATGAGCTTGGCGCGCTCCACCGACCAGTTTTCTTGCTGGGTGCGCAGTGCCTTGTTTTCGCGTGACAATTGTTCGGTAAGCGCAATGAGCTCGTTAACCCGGCGCTCTAAGATATCCATTTCTTCCATGGATTGATTTTTCGCTGCATTGATCTCAGACATAACGGTGGGCTTTGGGTCACATACCAGAGCGCTATGCTGCGGTGCCCGACATAAAAATTCAATCGCAGCGTGGACAAACATTAGCAAGACGAAAAGCGGCAATGATGTCAGCTCTGTGGCTAGGGTTGGACGGCGCGCTGGTATTTGTCTGTCCGGTGGGCGATAGTTTACGCCCACAAATTCTCGCTCCTGCCACTGGAACACACTATGTCCGACCTGCGCCTTCAAGCCGAAATGGCCGCCTTTTCGATCGAACCTGAAGAGCTGCACGGCATGGTTTGTGGCATGGCAGTAAATGGCAGGCACGAGTTCATCCTCAGTGAATTTGTTGATCTGGTAGGGGTCGATGCGTTATCGGATCAGGGATCCTTGGGCGTCTTCGTTAACTCCGCCCTAGAGGAACTGCACGATCAGAACATGGTGTTTCAACCTCTAATCGCCGACGACGATGACCCCATAGCCAAGCGCGTGGAAACCATTGCGAACTGGGCTGGCGGATTTTTGACCGGTTTTGCCGCTGGGCTAGACGGCGAGCACGCCGAGCTGCCTGTGGACGTGCAGGAAATCATTAAGGATCTCGTGGCGCTGTCTGCCTTGGACCCAGAAGACTATCGCGAGGAAGAGTTCGAACCCGGTGAGATGCAGGAGCATGAGGCATCATTAACTGAAGTCCGCGAGTATGTCCGTGTCAGCGCCCTGCTGATTCTGGCCTTAATGGATGATCATGTTGCTGTGGAAGCTGCGGTTGCTTGAGGGCCTGCTCACGCTGCGCGATTTCGCCGCGCGTCGACAGCATCTGCTCGACGGCATGCACCCCGGGTCCATTGCCATAGTGCCTGGGGCGTCCCAACAGCGCCGCAATCGCGATGTTTTTTTCCCGTTTCGCCAAGACAGCGACTTTTACTACCTCACGGGTTTCTGTGAGCCAGACGCGTTACTGGTGCTGATGCCTGGCAGAGTACAAGGCGAAACCGTGATGTTTTGTCGCGAGCGAGATGCGGTGGCAGAGCGGCGCGATGGGCCAATCCTTGGCCCGGAAGCGGGTGCTGCTGCGCTGGGCGTTAACGACAGCTTTCCCATCAGTGATGTGGCCGACATTCTGCCTGGACTGTTAGAGGGGCGCAGCCAAATTTATATGAATCTGGGTGAGCACCTAGTATGGGATAGTCGCCTTATGGCCTACCTTGATGAGCTGGCGCAACAACGCGGGGCTGATGAGGCTGAGGTGGGTGAGATCGTTGCACTTGGCCATCTGCTGCACGAACAGCGCCTGATCAAAAGCGCCAAAGAGCAACAGCTGATGCGCCGCGCAGCGCAAATCAGTGTCGCCGCACAGTACCGGGTGCTTGAAAAGCTTCGCTCGGGGCTTGCCGAAGCCGCGCTCGAGGCAGAGCTGATATACAGCTACCGCGCTCACGGCGCCAAGGCTGAGGCATACCCAAGCATCGTGGCCGCAGGCACCAATGCTTGCACACTGCATTACTCAAAAAACGAGTCAGCACTGTTGGACGGCGACTTAGTGCTGATCGACGCAGGCTGTGAGTTTGAATACTACGCGGCTGATGTGACGCGGACCTACCCGATCAGCGGGCGCTTTAGCCCCGCCCAGCGCCGCCTTTACGACATTGTGTTGGCCGCCAACCGCGCAGCCATTGCACAGTGCACAGCAAACAATCACTTCAATGCGCCCCATGAAGCCGCGACTGCCGTGTTGGTTGAGGGTCTATCGAAATTGGGCCTGTTAGAGGGCGGACCCGAGGGAATTATCGCTGCAGCAACCCACGAGCAGTTTTGCCCGCATAAAACTTCGCACTGGCTAGGGTTGGATGTGCACGATGTTGGCGACTACCGCTTGGCAGGTGCGTGGCGCGATCTGCTGCCGGGCATGGTGCTTACTGTCGAACCCGGCATCTACATCCCGCGCGATGAGACCACCGAACACATTGCCGATTGCTATCGCGGCATTGGTATTCGTATCGAGGATGCGGTGCTGATTACCCAACAAGGCTGCGAGGTATTAACCCAAGATCTGGTCAAAGACGCAGACGCCATCGAAGCGCAGCTGGCGAAGAATTTTCAGCAGCATGGCCCCCGCGCTGCAATGCACAGGGGATCTGCGTGAGCGGCGGCGCGCCGGCAACCGGTTCAGTGATTGTCGCCGGTGGTGGTCCGGTAGGTGCGGCAACCGCATTGAGCCTTGCTAAGTTGGGTTGCACGGTAACCCTTGTTGATCGTCAGCGTCCGCTGCCCGGTCCGGCGGCCTTTGGCATGGATGTGCGCAACGTCGCGCTGTCACCGCGATCCGCAGCCTTGCTACAGCAAGTTGAGGCTTGGCCTAGCCATGCAGCGGCATATAAAAAAATGCGCGTATGGGAAGAACGCGGCACGAGTTACTTAGAGTTTGATGCCACCAGTGTGGGGCGCAGCGAACTGGGCTGGTTGGTTGAGGTTGCGCCGCTACTGGAGCGACTGTGGCAGGCTCTTGAGGCGCAGCCAAATGTTTGCCTCGTGTTCGGCAGCGCAGTCGACGTCGTGCCCACGGCTACCGAGGTGACCCTATTCATCGACGACGAAGGCAAAATTACCGAGCTGCAGGCCCAACTGCTTATCGCCAGCGACGGTGCAAACTCTGCGGTGCGGCAAGCGCTGAATGTCCCCATTCGCAATTGGCAAACCGGTCAAATGGCGGTAACAACCGTTGTGCGCACCGAGCAGCCTCACGACGACACCGCATGGCAGAGATTCTTGCTCGATGGCCCACTGGCCTTATTGCCAAGTATCAACCCGCATCTTTGTTCCATTGTTTGGTCGCAGTCAGAGGCGCAGGCGCAGGCCCGTATGGCCTTGGGTGACGCCGACTTCTGTACGCTGTTGACCCGGGTGAGCGAAGGCTGTTTGGGGCAAATCCAAGAGGCCGCGCCGCGCCAGGCTTTTGCGCTTAACCAGCAGCTTGCTGCTACCGCCAACCCACATCAGCGGGTGTTGTTGCTGGGCGATGCGTTGCGGGTAGTGCATCCGTTGGCGGGTTTGGGGGTCAATCTGGGCTTTGAGGACCTGCAAGAATTGCTGCTTGTTGTGGCCCAAGATGCTGATTTCAACGTGCCCGGACAGTGGGACAAATTCGCGCGCCAGCGGCTGCTGCGTTCGGAGATTATGCTGCGCAGTTTAAAAGGACTGAAAGAACTCTATGGCAACGACAATCCATGGGTGGGCTGGTTGCGCAATGCGGGCGTTGGCTGGTTTGGTCGACGGCAGTGGTTACAGCGCAAGGCGATCGAAGAAGCTACCGGCCTGCGCAATTTGTCTTCTTGAGGCCTGCTCCTCTTAAGCTGAATTGGACTCACGGCAATTGCACAGGCCTAGGTTACAATAACGAGTCTTGGCCAAGCTCGATGCACGGCCTCCTAACTCTTTGGCAAGCATAACCATGGCTGATAAAACCCCTCTGTTCGATGCCCATGTCGCAGCTGGCGGCAAGATGGTCGATTTTGCTGGCTGGATGATGCCCGTGAATTACGGTTCGCAGATCGATGAACACATTGCCGTACGCACGAATGCGGGAATGTTCGATGTCTCACATATGACCATCGTGGATATCGACGGCCCTGACGCCGAAGCCTTTTTACGCAAGGTGATCGCTAACGACGTCGCCGTGCTAGCCGAATATCAGGCATTATATGGCGCGGCACTCAATGCCCACGGCGGAGTGCTCGACGATCTCATCGTCTATCGGCTGCCCAAGGGCTACCGATGCGTGGTGAATGCCGCCACTCGAGAAAAAATGCTCGACTGGTTTGAAGCCCAAGCCCTGACCAACATGCGTATCGAACACAAACCCCAAATTATGCTGGCGGTACAAGGTCCCGAGGCCATCGCCAAGCTAATTGCCGCCACAGATTTAACAGAACTGAGCATCAAGCCATTCTTTGCAGCAGCCCACGGCGACTGGCTTATTGGTCGCACGGGCTATACCGGCGAAGACGGGGTGGAAGTCATGCTGCCAGTAGCGCAGGGCCTGGGGCTTTGGCAGGCCTTACTCGAAGCCGGGGTGCAACCGGCGGGGCTGGGTGCCCGCGACACCCTGCGTTTGGAAGCAGGACTGAATCTGTACGGGCAAGATATGGATGAAACCACCTCGCCGCTGATCAGCAACATTGGCTGGACGGTGGCATGGGAACCTGCAGAACGCGGCTTCATTGGCCGCTATGCGCTGCAGGGAGAGCGCAGCGCACCCGCGCACAAACTCACCGGCATTATTCTCGAGGAAAAGGGCGTGCTAAGGCACGACCAACCCGTACAAACTGACATTGGACCGGGCCTTGTGACCAGCGGTTCCTATTCACCCACCCTGCAGCGCAGTATTGGTCTTGCGCGTGTGCCGTCAGGAGCGAGCGGTGAATGTTCGGTAGACATTCGCGGCACGATGAAAAAAGCGCGCTTGGTGAAACCGCCTTTCGTACGAAAGGGTAAGATTCTGGTCAACTAAGCAACGAATAAACGCTGGGGGAACCTCGGCAATTGGCAGAAAATAGACGCTGCGGCGTGCAAACACGCAAACCACCCTCGGGTCGGGCTGCATGATACCGAAGAAGGAGCGAACCGCGATGAGCGACATCCCAACAGAACTGAAATACGCAGCAACCCATGAATGGGCGCGGTTAGAAGAAGACGGCACAGTGACCGTTGGCATCAGCGACCATGCGCAAAGCGCGCTAGGTGATGTGGTCTACATTGAAGCTCCAGAGGTTGGCCTGAGCGTTGCCGCCCAAGAAGAGGCGGGTGTTGTCGAATCGGTAAAGGCCGCGTCGGACATCTATGCACCAATTGGCGGCACGGTTTGCGCTGTCAACGAAGCGCTTACCGATGCACCAGAGACAGTGAATCAAGATCCCTACGGCGATGGCTGGTTTTTTAAACTGACGCCAACAGATGCAGGAGATTTAGACGATCTGCTCGATGCCGAAGCCTATGCCGAGGTCTGCGACGACGAGGACTGATGCTGCGCCGTAAGCCTTGGCCAGTTCGAAGAGACAAGTCGAGGAAATAAACCGAAGCGTGGCTCAGCTAAAGAGAACGACACCAGGCGGCAGAAAGACGAACCGATTCGTCGCAGCAGATTTATTTGGAGAGCAGTATGCCCTTTATTCCCCACACTCAAGCTGATGTTGACACCATGCTGGCCGAAATCGGCATAAATCAGCTTGACGCGCTATTTGACGAAATTCCCGCGCACCTGATCAGCGACCGTTTGGACAATGTGCCAGAGGGTATGAGCGAAATGGCCATGCTGCAATATATGGCGCAGCGCGCAGAACAAGATCAGGGCTATACCTGTTTCTTGGGCGGTGGCAGTTACGATCATCACATTCCCTCAGCGGTATGGGATCTTACCGCTCGGGGTGAGTTTATGACCGCCTATACCCCTTATCAGGCCGAGGCCAGCCAAGGCACCCTGCAGCTGATTTACGAATACCAGTCCATGATGGCCTCGCTGACCGGTCTGGATGTGTCCAATGCTTCGGTGTACGACGGCGCCAGTGGCTTGGCCGAGGCCGTGCTTATGGCCGTTCGCGCCAACAAGAAAAATAAAGATGGTCGGGTGCTTATTGCCCAATCGGTGCACCCGCACTACACCCAAACCACCCGCAACATTGTGCGCAACCAAAATGTGTCTATCGCGCCGATAGCCATAGACGATAGCGGCTTGGTAGATCCCACCCAACTTGCAGGCCTGACGGATACCGCGCCCAGCGCAGTCATTATCCAGCAGCCCAACTTTTTTGGCGGCTTAGAGGCAGTGGATGCGATAACCGATTGGGGCCACGCCCAAGGCGCCTTGGTCATTGCCGTAGTGAACCCGATGAGCCTCGGTATTTTGAAAGCCCCCGGACAGTGGGGCGAGCAAGGGGCCGATATTGCCGTAGGTGACGGGCAGCCCTTTGGTGTGCCAATGGCTGCCGGCGGTCCGTCCTTCGGTTTTATTTGCGCGCGTGCAGCCTTTATGCGGCAGCTACCGGGCAGAATCATAGGGCGAACTGAAGACCTGGAAGGCCGGGTTGGCTATGCGCTCACTCTGCAAGCGCGCGAGCAGCATATTCGCCGCGGCAAGGCCACATCGAATATCTGCACCAATCAAGGCCTGCTGGTCACTGCCGGCACCATCTACATGAGCCTGATGGGGCCACAAGGGATTCGTGAAACCGCCCTCGACTGCCATCGCAAGACCACAACACTGCGGCGGCGTCTGCTCGAACTGGACGGCGTTAGCGACTTTTTTGCCGGTCCGACCTTTCATGAATTTGCCCTGCAGCTGCCGGTGCCGGCGAGCGCGTTAATTGAGCAGATGATGGCCCAAGGCATTTTGGCGGGTCTGAATCTGGCTGACTTTGTTGGCGCTGAGCAGACCAATGCTGCGAATGGCCTGCTGGTGGCGGTAACAGAAAAACGCACCGAGGCCGAGTTAGATCAATACGTTGCCGCCTTTGGTCAGGCAATCAGTCATATTCAAGGAGCAGACGCATGAGCGAGATGCCAAACGTGAACACCGCTACCGCTCCGCTGCAAAAGGTGGTCAATGCCAAGGCCCAAGGGCAGTCAATTTTCGAGCTAAGTCTGGCTGACCGGCGTGCCAGTGCCCAGCGTGTTGATGGCGCTGATGCGGCGTGCCTTGCCGACCTACCTGCGCATCTGCTGCGCAGCGATGCACCGGGTTTGCCAGAAGTGTCGGAACTGCAGGCGGTGCGTCACTTCACCAATCTGTCGCGGCAAAACTACGCCATCGATACCATGTTCTATCCGCTGGGTTCTTGCACCATGAAGTACAACCCGCGCGGTGCGCATAAGGCTGCCAGCCTACCGGGGTTCTTGGGTCGGCATCCGTTGGCGCCAGAATCGGCCAGCCAAGGCCACTTGGCCTGTATGCACGATCTGCAGGAAATCCTCAAAGATGTCACCGGTATGCAGGGCGTATCGCTGGCGCCCATGGCGGGTGCTCAAGGTGAATTCGCCGGTGTGGCGATGATTCGCGCCTATCACGAAGCTCGAGGCGATGATGCGCGCACTGAGATTATCGTGCCAACTGCCGCACACGGGACGAATCCAGCCACAGCAGTAATGTGTGGCTACAAAGTAACCGAAGTGCCGGTGAATGCAGAAGGCGATGTCGATCTTGAGGCTTTGAAAGAAAAAGTCGGGCCGCAAACTGCCGGCCTGATGATGACCAACCCGTCCACCTGTGGCGTTTTCGAGCGGCAGATCGAAGCCATTGCTACTACGGTGCATGACGCTGGCGGTCTGCTGTACTACGACGGGGCCAACCTGAATGCCATCTTGGGCAAGGTGAAACCCGGCGATATGGGCTTCGACGTGCTGCATATGAACTTGCACAAAACCTTTGCCACCCCCCATGGCGGAGGTGGTCCGGGTGCTGGTCCGGTAGGCGTCGGTGAGCGTTTGCTGCCACATCTGCCGCTGCCAGTGGTGGAGAAGATCGAATCTGCAGAGGGCGAGCGCTATCGCTGGATGGGCATTGATGACCTCCCCGAGAGTATTGGCACACTGTCAGGCTTTGCAGGCAACGCAGGCATTTTGCTACGCGCGTTGGCTTATGCGCTGATGCTCGGTCGCGCAGGTATGCACCGGGTTGGCCAATACGCAACCTTGAATGCGAACTATATGGCCGCGCGACTGGCCAAGGCAGGCTTCCAGCTTGCCTACCCCTCACGCCGTGCGACCCATGAGTTCATCGTCACCTATCAGAAGGAAAATAAAGAGCTGGGCGTGAACGCCATGGACATGGCCAAGCGACTGCTGGACTACGGCGTGCATTCGCCAACCACCTATTTTCCTCTGCTGGTGCCAGAGTGTTTCCTAGTCGAGCCAACCGAGACCGAGAGCAAACAAGAGTTGGATGCTTTCGTTGATGCCATGATCGCAGTGCGCGAAGAAGCGTTCACCGATGCTGACTTTGTTAAGCAGGCACCCTATACAACACCAGTGCGCCGCCTCGACGATGTGAAAGCGGCTAGGCAGTTGGATCTTACTTGGAGCGACATCAGCGCTAGGTGAATGACCGAGTAAAACGTGTCGTCTAAGAAGTGCTCAAGACGTGTCGCAGGGCATCTAAGTCGGTAATCGCCGCGCCGGCTCGGCCGTCTGAAAATACGAAGGCGCTCATCTTGCTGCGAGTCGCCGCGCTGACTAAGCCGGGCAAATAGGACGGCGTCGGGCCATCGATGTCATAGGGCAGACAATAGATGCGCAGCCATGGCTGATAGCCTTGCAGCAGCGCTTCGCGCCAGCTGTGCATGTCTTGCTCTGGGCCGCGCAGCACAACGGTTTGATCACTAGCACCAGACTGCAGGGCACTGACCATACTGCAGTGGTTGGCGGGGTAGCGCTCCATCGCTGCACGGGCCCAGCGCAGAGTGTTGGTGGCAGCATCCAAGTACGTGGTGTTGCCTAACAGTTGCCCGAGTTGCAGCATGGCGCTAGCCAAAGTCGCGTTACCCGGCGGCAGCGCCTCGTCAAAACTTGGTTTGGGTCGATAAATCAGTTCGCGTTGAGCGGCTGGCGTGAAGTAAAAGCCGCCGTTTTCTAGGTCAAAAAATAGCTCCATTGCCGCGTTAGCCAAGGCTTCGGCGAAAGCCGCATCGGCTGCTCGCCAGCGCTTACCGAGCAGGCTAATCAGGCCCTGTAAGACGTTGGCATAGTCGTCCAAAAACCCTATGGGCTGAGCCTGCCCGTCCTGCCAACTGACGCTTAAGACTTTGCCATCCCAGCATTTGTCGCGCAGAAAGTCGGCGATCTGCTGGGCAGTATCTAGGTGCTCGCTGTTATTTAGCGCCTGCGCGGCATCGCAAAGCCCGGTGATTAGCATGCCATTCCAGCCGCTGAGAATTTTTTTGTCGGTAACCGGCGGCGTGCGTTCAGTGCGTGCAGCAAACAGTATTTGACGAGCGTCCTGTAACATCTCGTCTGCCTGCTCTTCCTGCATGGAAAGACGCTCGATCACAGAACGGTAGGAATCTCGGCGATGTAAAACCCAGTGATTGTCGGCGTTGGCGGGTTTATCCAAGGCGTAAAGCGTTTCAATGAGTAAGTAGGCGTCTGCGTGCAAAAGTTTTTTTACCTGCTCGCGTCGCCACAAATAATGGCGGCCTCGCTGGCCGAGGCTGGCACCATCTTGAACGGCGTAAAAACCGCCAGCTTCATCGCGCATCTCGCGCTGCAGCCAGCCCAAGGTCATCGTCAATGCGTCTTCAAACAACACATCGCCGCCGAGTTTTAGTGCCTGAGAATAAACGCTGAGCAACTGCGCATTGTCGTACAGTACCTATTCAAAGTGCGGAACTCGCCACTGGCGGTCTTGGGCGTAACGGAAGAAACCGCCGCCCAAATGGTCAAAAATTCCGCCTCGGGCCATTTGCGTCAGGGTTGTCATCACCATTTCTAGGCCGTCTTTGTCCGCACTCTTGGCGCGGCGGCAATAGGCCCAGTGTTGCAGTAATCGATCAATGCTGCCGGGCATGGCGAACTTCATACTGTGCCCAAAACCGCCTTCAGCGCTATCGAAACGCTCGGCCAGCGTGGCGCGACAAGCATCAATAAGTGCCTGATCATCCATTTTTGGGTCGAGTACCGGCGGCGCAAGCTGCTTTAGCGTATTGGCAAGTTTTTCGCTTTGGCCGGTCAACTCCTCGCGCTGTTGGTCATACGCCTCGAACAAACGCATGAGCAAATCGGCAAAGCCCGGCTGGCCATTTTGGCTTTGCGCAGGAAAGTAGGTGCCAGCAAAAAACGGCAGCTCGGTCTGCGGGTCGATGAATAGGTTCAGCGGCCAACCGCCACCTTGCTGCGTCAGCAGTTGCATGGCGCTAAGGTAAATTTTATCTAAATCTGGCCGCTCCTCGCGGTCCACCTTGATACAGCAAAAATGCTCGTTAAGTACACTGGCGGTGGCAGGGTCGCTGAAGGATTCTCGCGACATAACCTGACACCAATGCGAGCCCGCGTAGCCAACGGACAAAAAAATCGGCCGGTCTTGCAACTTGGCTTCAGCCAGGACGTCGTCGTTCCATGTTTGCCAGTGTACGGGCTGCTCGGCATGCAGTTTGAGATAGAGGCTAGTTTGCTGATGCAGGGTGTTTTGCATGATAAATCGGCGGCTTCCTGTCTGGCTGGGGCGCTATGTTCGCATGTTTCATCTGGCAAGTGCGCAATCGGCCATGTTGTAGCAATTAAACTCAGGTTCCTCAGCCGCATTGTTGTACAGTGGAGAAAGAGGACAAGGTAATGGATTCGAATATCGATAAGCACGGATTTCGGCCAAATGTTGGCATTGTGCTGTTGCAAGGGCCGACATCGTCGGAGTCGGCAAACCGCGTACTGTGGGCGCGTCGGGTCGGCGGGTTTGATGCATGGCAATTTCCACAGGGTGGCGTCGATGGCGGTGAAACTGTCGAACAGGCGTTGTTCCGAGAGCTGCATGAGGAAGTCGGGGTGTCCGCCGATGCGGTCACCGTGCTGGGGCAAACTACCGACTGGCTACGCTATCGTTTGCCCAAATATATGCGCCGCAATAATTCGACCACGGGCTTCGTCGGGCAAAAGCAAAAGTGGTTTTTGCTACAGATGCATGCCGACGACTCTGCTGTGCGCCTGCATCAACATGCCAAACCCGAATTTGATGAGTGGCGCTGGGTCAGCTATTACTACCCCATTGAGCAGGTAGTGGACTTTAAACGTGACGTCTATCGCCGGGCCTTGGTGGAGCTGGCCCAGTACTTACCTAACGCGCTGGCCGCGCCAAAACGGGTATCCTCCAGTGCGTTAGGAAGTTAGGACATCGGCCGTGCTCAACATGCTGCGCAAAATCGTACAGGACGTTACCCAAGAGGGTAACTTCGCGGTATCTGTGCAGCGCCTTGCGGTGCATATCAAGGAAGCCTTGGGCACCGAAGTCTGTTCCATTTATCTCACTGCTGCCGCCGACACAGGTTATGTGCTTGCAGCTACCGATGGCTTAAACGCCAGTCGTATTGGCGAGGTTCTGCTGGCTCAGGATCAGGGTTTGGTAGGCCTGGTGGGGCGACGCGCAGAGCCGCTGAATCTTGAGGCCGCGCCAACCCACCCCAACTTTTATTTCGTACCAGAGATTGGCGAGGAACCGTTCAACGCATTTCTTGGCGTGCCTATCTTGCATCAGGGCCGAGTGCTTGGGGTTTTGGTGGTGCAGCAGCGCGAGCCGCGCCGTTTTGATGAATCGGAAGAAGCGTTTCTGGTTACCTTGTCCGCTCAGCTTGCCACCACGGTTGCTCATGCCGAGGCGATAGGTAGTTCGATCGTTGCAGGCGCCTCTGTCGACCTCGTGACTAACGGCCAATTTAAGGGGTTTGCTGGGGCGCCGGGAATCGGTATTGGCACCGGTGTTGTAATGCACCCAATAGCAGATTTAGACGCGGTACCCAGTCGCCCGGCTGAAGACATAACGATTGAGCTGATGCTGCTTGATCGTGCGATTGAGGCAGTACGCAACGATATCCGCAGCCTGATGAAAAGCCTGCAGGCCAGTTTGCCCCAAGAGGAGCTGGCCTTGTTTGATGCTTATCTGCACATGCTTGATGACGGTGCCTTGGCCGGCGATATCCGCGAGGTGGTGCGTCGTGGCGAATGGGCGCAAGGCGCGCTGCGTAAAGTGATTCGTCAGCACGTAGGCCGCTTCGAGGTAATGGGCGACCCCTATTTGCGCGAGCGCGGCACCGATGTAAAAGATCTGGGGGTACGGGTGCTCGCCTATTTACAGCGTATTCGGGAGAAAAAAACTCAATTTCCTGATGATGCAATTCTGGTCGGCGAAGAAATTACCCCGGCAATGCTCGGGGCCATTCCGGCTGAACAGCTGCGCGGCGTTGTGTCGTTGCGCGGCTCCGGCAATTCTCATGTGGCTATTTTGGCTCGTGCCATGGGTGTTCCAGCAGTGATGGGTGCGCTGGATTTGCCTGCCTATGAGCTGGAAGGAGCCGTGGTTATTGTCGACGGTCACTATGGTGATGTGTATACCCGGCCAAGTGAGGAACGTCTTAGAGAAAATCAGTCGCTGCTGCAACAGGAGCAAGTATTTGCCGCCGAACTGGATGACTTGAAAGAACTTCCCTGCGTTACTCTGGACGGATGGCGGGTGCAGCTGTGGGTCAACATTGGTCTGACCAGCGACATCACCCGATCCCTTGATCGCGGTGCTGAAGGCATCGGTTTGTTTCGTACCGAAGTACCCTTTATGAGCCAAGATCGCTTCCCCACAGAAGTCGAACAACGAGCACTTTACCGCGAGCATATGGAAGCTTTTGATCCGCGCCCAGTGACCATGCGCACATTGGATATTGGCGGCGATAAGGCGCTATCGTATTTCCCCATTCAGGAAGAAAACCCATTTCTAGGTTGGCGCGGCATTCGTGTCACCTTGGACCACCCGGAAATTTTTCTGGTGCAGGTACGAGCCATGCTCAAGGCTAACGCAGGCCTGCTATGCGATCTGCGCATCATGCTGCCAATGATTTCCAGTTTGACCGAGCTGCGACGCGCCAAGCAGTTCATCGACCAAGCCTATGCCGAGGTCATTGAGGAAGGTGTGCAGGTGAAACGCCCCCAAGTCGGCGTGCTGATCGAGGTGCCAGCGGCCGTATATCAGGCGCGGTTGCTGGCGCAGGAGGCGGACTTTATCGCGGTTGGGTCCAATGATTTGACCCAATATTTACTCGCCGTTGACCGCAACAATCCGCGGGTTGCCGAGCTTTATCAAGAAATTCATCCGGCTGTTGTAACCGCGCTGCGTGAGGTAGCTCGGGCCGTACACGCCGAGGAAAAACCGTTGGGGATCTGTGGGGAGCTTGCAGGCACGCCCGCCGGTGCCATGCTGCTTATGGCCATGGGCTATCATGTGCTGTCGATGAACGCCACGCACCTGCTGCGGGTGAAGTGGGTGATGCGCAACATCAAACGCAGCGATGCGCGGCGCATGTTAGCTCGGGTAATGCGAATGCATACCGCTGAAGAAGTTACCCCGTTCCTCAATCAGGAAATGCTGCGCCTAGGCCTTGGCAAGGTGATGCCTGCCCGGCTGGGGTCTAAGGCCGACAAGCCGCACTAGACCGCCTTGGATAATCCGCCATCCATGTTGATGGCGCAGCCAGTGACGTAGGAACCTGCATCACTGGCCAAAAACAGCGCCAAATTTGCCGCCTCTTGCGCCCGCCCCATACGCTTCATAGGTAAGCGCGCACCCGCCTTTGCGATGAATTCTTCAAGTGATAGCGAACTGTCACTGGCGGCATGCTGGCGACGTATTTGATCGCTCTCGATAAAGCCAATAAGCATGGCGTTTACCAAAATGTTGTCTGCGGCGCCTTCGGCGCTTAGCACCTTGGTCAGAGCCATGCCCGCAGCACGGGAAATTGAGGTCGGAGCGGTGCCTGCATCTGGTAGCTTGGCATACACATTGAGCAGATTGATAACGCGCCCCCACTGCCGCTGGGCCATCCCCGGCCATACCAGGCGTGTCAGACGAATGGCTGCCATCAGCTTGAGGTCGAGGTCCGCCTGCCATTCCGCGTCTGTGATCTTAAGAAAAGGTTTGGCAGCTGACTGGCCTGCATTGTTTACCAGGATGTCCACCTCGCCGAGGCTGTTAACAACGTCCTCATGGACCCGCGTAACTGCCTCCGGGTCAGTCACATCGCAGACAAAGGTCGCCACACTCGCGCTGGCCTGATATTCCTCAGCGAGGGTTAGTTCACGAAGCGCCACTGCGGCCGCAGCTAGTTCATCG
>JAACDW010000134.1 GCA_009936775.1 Pseudomonadota bacterium | reverse complement strand
TCTTGCACCAGATTTTGCAGCAGCGGCAGGCCAAAGGCGGCGGTTTTACCGGTGCCGGTTTGGGCTATGCCCAATAGGTCCTTGCCTACAAGCACGTCTGGAATGGCAGCTTGTTGAATGTCACTTGGTGCTGTGAAGCCAAGCTTCGTCACGGTTTCACAATAGCTCGAGTGCAGGCCAAGCGCTGCAAAGGCTCCGTCGGTCATAAAAGTTCCCCGTCATGAGCGGGCAAACGTCCGCACACGATTTTTTTAAATTTGGGCTGCCTATGCCTGCCTGCACGAACTGAGAACAACATAGTTTCAGTACAATGCCGCATGCCGCCAAGGGCGGAGATGGCGATGGCGCTGTTTGCCTTCTGGTTCAAGCAAACTCGCGCACATACGAATGGTCTGTGGGGTAGGCTTGTATCGATGTTGCTATGGACGGAAGCGAAGATTGCTGGACCAATACATAGTAGGCGCAGCGTGCAGGGCCGCTTGGCCTGAGTCAAGCGCTCTGTCATCGACATTGTGTAATTGTCAGTGCCCGATGGTTCGCGAACTCGGGTGATGGCGCGGTGCGATGCAAATCGTGGTGGAATGGACTGCTTTTGCCCGATAGGCGTAAAGGGTTCAACAGAAAACTGGCACAGGCTCTTTTGAGCTTGGCCTCGACCAAGGAGAGATATGGTGCGGCGAATTTCCCAAAGGCTGCTGACAGTAATGACAATTCTAACGTTGGCCAGCTGCGCCGGACCAAATTTCGTTGCCGAAGACTACTTGTATTTGGGTGACAGATACGATGTCACCATCCGCCGCGATATACGCGGTGTGCCGCATATTTTAGGTCAGACCAATGCAGATGCCGCCTTTGGATTCGCCTACGCTCAAGCGCAAGACAATTGGCAGTTGATTGAAGATTCCATGCCTTTTTACCGTGGCACCAGTGGCCTTTATAACGGCCGGGATGGCGCGGTAACTGACTTTCTTGTGCACTGGCTCGGCATCTGGCAAACCATAGACGCAAACTACGAGTGGGATTTGAGTCCGCAGATGCGGCTTTACTTGCAGGCCTACGCTGATGGTCTGAACTATTACGCGGCAACGCACTCGCAGCAGGTCGACTTAACCATTTTGCCAGTGACCGGCAAGGACGTGGTGGCGGGTTTTATGCTGCGGCACCTTTTGTTTTACGGTTTTGAGGGTGTCTTGGGTGAGATTTTAGGCGATGAGCGTGCGCACCAAATCAGCGATATGCTTCGGCAGCCGACAACGCCAGAGCTGGAATTGCTCGACGATGAGGTGTTGCAGCCAGAGCTTCAGATCCTGCCCGAGCCGCCGCTTTTCGTGCCACCTGAAATTATGATGAACGGCGTGCCTATTGGTTCGAATGCATTCGCTATGTCGCCACGCATCTCGGCCGACGGCGGGACCCATTTGGCAATCAACTCGCACCAACCTGCTACCGGTCCTATGGCTTGGTATGAGGCCCATCTGAAAAGTGCTGAAGGTCTTAATGTGATGGGTGGACTGTTTCCGGGAACCCCTTCTATATTTGTTGGGTTTACCGAAAATCTTGGCTGGGCTGCTACCGTTAACAATCCGGATTTGGTCGATGTCTTTGTGCTGGAAATGAACCCAGATAACCCAAATCAGTATCGGTTGGATGGGCAATGGCACGATCTGCAGATGCGAGATATTGAACTCAAGCTAAGACTGTGGGGGTTTTTGCCGTGGACGATTACCCGCGAGGGACTGCGCTCTAAGCACGGACCTGTGCTGCGTACGGATCATGGTACCTACGCCGTACGTTATGCGGGCATGGGCGAGATCCGACAGGTCGAACAATGGTACCGAATGAATCTCGCACAAGATTTTACCGACTGGAAAGAAGCCATGCGCATGCACACATTCGCCAGCTTCAATTTTGTCTACGCCGACAAGCAGGGCAATATCATGTTCCTACACAACTCCCGTACGCCGAAGCGGGATGTTCGCTACAACTGGCAGCAGTATCTACCTGGTAACGATTCAGCACTGATTTGGCGAGAGCAGCTGGGTTTTTCTCAACTTCCCCAAGTCATCAACCCTGACAGTGGTTTTG
>JAACDW010000133.1 GCA_009936775.1 Pseudomonadota bacterium | reverse complement strand
TTAGTAGCACGCAAGAAGAACATCGGCACCTTGGGTATTTCTTTCAACCCCATCGCATCTTTCGCTTCAACGTAGTGAGAGTGCGTATTCATGCCCGCAGCCCAGACAACGCCAGGATTAGGGATCACCGGCAGAAGCTGCACATCTTCCAGCTTGGTATCGACCGGAGAATCCTGGGCAAAGGCGGCCGCCTCTTCCATACCGCCTGCCAACAATGATTTTAGATCAGCGAACTGGCCGCCCAGTAGCCCACCCAGGTCGATAACGCCATCGTCTTTCACCACGCCGTAGGAGTGATTTCCATTCTTGATATAACTTGCAAATTTCATTTCACTTTTCCTCAATACAAAAAAATATAAACGCTCAATAATCTTTTTTTACATCGCTTCAGGCAGCGCGATAGCGACGCCACCTGCGCCACACCCAAATCACCAACAGCGCAACCAGCACCGTCCCTATCATGCCGTTTTGCACATACCGTAAAATAAATGAGGCCATGCGCGCCCCAACAGCGGCCGCTGGCTCAAGCTCCAAAATAGTGCCTTGCGGCGCAAGTTCTCTGCCACGCAACCCTGGGTGATCTCCGGAAAAACGGTAGGAAGTCTGCATCGGGTGAAACGGATAAGCTAAGGGGCGTTTGAGCGCGCCCAAGACACTCACCGGCGAAACATATTCCCACACCACCTCGCCTTGCGGTGTGACCTCAAAAAGATGCCCGTACTGCCCTGACGTGACATGGGTATTACCATTTGGCAATCGGTAGGCACTCCCCATTTTGAAACTGGAAACTGCCTGGGGGTCTGCGGCCCGGAAGCGCCACACGACCCTCCCAGTATCAGCATCAATTTCATCAATGGTGGTGAAGTCATCCGTATTTCCCAATACAAGACGCCGCAGGCTCCACAACAGGGATTCGAATGGATTTTCGGGCTTGGCACCGCTACGCCCTACCCCGTTATTGTGAATCAGAAGATTGCCGGCACCGGGCAAACCCGGCGCAATCCAGTTGGGGCCATGCGCCGCAAAAAACAGCCTGTCGCCCGGATCCTTCCCCACATGGGATTGCCCTGCTCCATAGTTACCCGGGTTGCCATAGCGGCGCGCAATAGCGCCGGCGGGCCCGCGCGCTGCTTCAATACCAGCCTGAGGGTTGTCATAATTAGCAGTGCTGTGGTCGATGACGTAGACCTCACTGGCGATCCGCGCCGTCACCATTATCTGGTCGTTGCCCGCGTGATAATCGATGACGCCGCTGTGCGCCATATCTCTGTTCACCTCGGTCAGATTGAGTTCAGTGATATTGATATCAACACGCCCGGGATCATTCTGGTTGCCATGCATCGCGCTGCTAAAATGATCTTGAAAGCGTCACTCCCAAACGATATCGCCCGCTGGGTTTACCTCCACCAATTTGTTAGGCCACAGCGTTTCTACGCCGTCGCCAATACGCTCTTGCGTGGCGCCTAAGGCTATAGCTTCCGCTCGCTTAATCTCTTCAAACGCCATAAAGAGCGTATTACCATTTTCCAGACGATAGTAATCATCACGCAATCGAGTTTGTTGGCCCGGGCTCTTATACTCCCACACCACCTTGCCCCGCCAATCCAGCTCTTGAATGATGGTGCCCGGACCGCTTTTGTCTCTCCCTTTGTCAGTTCGCTTAATGCCGCGCAGCAAATGTCCGTTATCCAGCAAGCGTGCAACCGTCGAGACACTCATGTCCTGTGGCAACGGCCAGCTGTGTACTACCTGGCCTTCCATGTCTATCAGATAAGTCGCGCTTGCATCCTGGGGTGACAGCAAAACGTAGCCGCCATAGGATTTATTTTGCTGGTATTGCTGCACGCCGGTGCTGGCGTCGCCGTGACGACTACGCTGATTGAATACCAGGTCGCCACTGACAGTAACCGACTCCCTCTGCAGTGCCTCAGCGTAGGGAGTGAAACGAATATTGCCGGTGGCCCCCGCCATTTGGAGCGCCCGCATTTTAATAGGGTTCATGTTAAACCCTTCTCCTGCCGCCGCATCAAATGCGTCAATAAGGGGTTGCAGCCGCGCCACAATCTCGGGGTACATTGCCGAGATGTCATTGTTCTCCAGCGGATCGTCGACAATGCGAAACAGTTCCGTCGTAGGGTCTACCCACGGCAGCGGAGGGCCATCGAGACGAACCAGTTTCCAGTCACCGTCTATGACGCCGGCACCCGCCAGCGGCATTCCAAACACGAAGGGCGGGCGGGGGTCTGCGACTTCTCCCAGCATCACATTCCAGCGACTAATGCCATCCAACGTGCGGCTTTCATCGCCTGTCATATCAGG
Source organism: Pseudomonadota bacterium (assembly GCA_009936775.1). Classification (GTDB taxonomy): domain Bacteria; phylum Pseudomonadota; class Gammaproteobacteria; order Pseudomonadales; family Azotimanducaceae; genus UBA4421. Next base: position 8,589 of record JAACDW010000133.1, on the reverse strand, counting down.
CGTGTACAACGCGGCAACAGGGAGACCGGCGGCTTCAAATACCGTAGGCAGAATATCTTCTACCGTTATCACCTGTTCAATTTTGTCTTTACTGTGCAGAACACCGGGCCACCAAGCCGCTGCTGGGACTCGTATCCCACCCTCCAGCGGAAACGTCTTTCCGCTGCGCAAGGGGTCGTTGTTTCCAACGGAAGAATGCGAAACAGCATTCGCGGGAAACTCTGAAGAACCGCCGTTATCGCTCATAAAGACAATTAGGGTATTGTGCGCAATCTCTTCAGCTTGTAGCGCCTTTAAAACTTCGCCGATACCCACATCCATGTTATCCACCATGGCTGCATAGACGCGTCGTTCTTCATTTTCGATCTCCGAGTAGAGATCAATCGAGCTTTGCGGTGCCGACTGCGGCCCATGCGGTGCGTTATAGGCCAACAGCATAAACAGCGGTCGGGACTTGTCCCTATGTTGCAACAACCTAATCGCTTCAGCAGTGATTAGCTCGGTAGAGTAGCCCTCCTCGCGCACGGTAACGCCAGTGCGCTGCCAATCGACGGCACCCATCAAACCGTGATCGTAATAGTCGATGAAGCCGCCCAAATGACCGTAGAAATGATCGAAGCCGCGGTTGTGCGGGAAATACGCTGGCGTCGCGCTCCCTAGATGCCACTTACCCACCAGAGACGTTTGGTAACCTACCTCGTTTAGCCACTGCGGCAACAGTTTAGTGTACAGAGGCAGACTAGGCGAATCGAAAGATGAAATTGGCTGCGTCATGCCAGTACGCAGCGCCGACTGCCCGGTCAACAACGCTGCTCTAGTGGGAGTACAACTCGGATAGGCATAGAAACGATCCAACTCGACACCTTCACGTGCAAGTTGATCAATATTGGGCGTGCGTATCTCACTGCCGTGATACCCAACGTCGTTCCAGCCCAGATCATCGGCCAGTATTAGAATAATGTTTGGTGCTTGGCCAGTGTCTGAAACATCAACATCAGAGCTCGCGAAAGACACGGACGAAAACATCAGCAGAGAGTAGGCAACGGCCAAGAAAGCCACGACCAGACTTGGTGCGCGGAGCCGTGTAATCGTATCGTCCTGAAATATCGCGCGAGCAGCCATTTTGATCTCTTAGTTTTGGCGTAAACGTAGTAAACGATAATTTAATACTTGACGTTATGCAAGTTTTTGAACACTATACTTTCCTTACGCTAGTTTATTACACTCAAAAAACACTTGAAAGACTCCAGAAATGAACGAGGAATCAAGACAAGTTGTCGGCACATGGGACCTACAGAGATGGACCGAATGAGACAGTTCTACCTGGCATGCACAGGCTATATCGCCTACTGGGCCCCCTTTTTTTTGCTGAGGGTGAGGTGCACCACCGAGTTTGTGAAGCGCTCATGCCACGAATGACTGATACCACCCTTACTCGCAAGTATCAGTTTGCCGGAGATAGACTCACCCTAACTGCGACTACGCGAGACATGCAGGATCAACTGATATGGCGGCGCCATGAGTGATCTTTATAGCGACTTCAACTACCCAGGCTCTGAACTCCACTCGCAGCGAGCGCGCGAAAAAGCCGGCCGCACTTCACTCAGCAAGGCTGAGCCGATAGTTAAGGCCAGCGATATCGCGTACATACTGTTTAACAAAACCGACCTGCGGTTACAGAAGGCGTTCCTTGTCGATTTCGGTTTTCAAATAGCACAAGAGACACCTGACGCGCTCTATATGCGCGGCACAGGAGCGCTTCCCTATTTTTACGTTGCGCACAAAAATGCCAAGCTCAACGGATTTTTCGGCGCGGGCTACAGCGTCAACAGCGAAGCAGAACTGCACCGCGTCAGCGAAATTTGTGCGCAGCCCATCAGCGCCATTGATGGACCCGGCGGTGGCCAAAGAGTCCGCCTGCACGATCCGGACGGCTTCATTGTAGATTTGGTTTGGGGCCGCGAGCTGGTCGACGAATTGCCGCAGCGCCAACTCCCTGCCGTTAACACGCCCTCGGAGAAAGTCCGGGTCAACACGGGAATTAGAACAAAGACTGCGCCATCCCCAGTACATCGCTTGGGCCACTATGTACTGTCGGTATCCAACTTCGAAGAATCTATCCAGTGGTATATGCGCCATCTCGGCATTATTCCAACAGATGTGCAGTGCCTGGAAGATGGCACGCCCGCATTGGCATTCAATCGCCTCGACAAGGGCGCCACACCTGCCGATCACCACACTGTTGTCTTAGTGCAGAACGCGGCCGCAGGATACATGCACAGCGCATACGAAACACTGGACATCGACAGCGTTGGCCAGGGACAGCAATACCTAAAGCTCAACGGCTGGAACCATTTTTGGGGTATCGGCCGGCATATTCTCGGCAGTCAGGTATTTGACTACTGGCTGGATCCGAGCGGTGATGAGCTGGAGCACTACGCAGACGGCGACGTGTTCGACGCCGAATTCGAAACGCGTTATCACCCACTTGATATGGGTAGTCTGTGGGCCTGGGGCGATGATGTGCCGCCGGCTATGCGTCCGCGCTTTAGCCTGAAACGTATGATCGCAGCTGTTCGCGCCATTAAAACAGGGAGAATCGAACGGAAAACACTCGGCATGCTGAAGAAAGCAATGGAACTCCCTGCTCGCCCCTGGTTTTAAGAGGAAGTAAAAAACAATGGTCCAATTGCTGGAATCCGACATAGAAACCAAGGAAGTTCTAACGTGGCAAGGTGTCCACCTGATTCATTTTCAGGGCTCCGCCTGCTCGCAGAAAACGCGTATTTTCTTGAACCTCAAGGGTATCGACTGGGAGCCGCATCCGCTCAACCTGACAACGCAGGAGAACTTTAACCCCTGGTTTCTGGGCATCAATCCACGCGGTCTGGTGCCAGTGTTAGTACACGATGGTGTTGTGCACATTGAAAGCAACGACATCTTGCAGTACCTGAACGAGAGTTTTCCCGAACCAAACTTGATTCCTACAGCGTTGCGCGACGAGATCATTGCCAGTCTGCAAGAAGAAGACAATCTGCACCTTGATTTACGCGCACTGACGATGCGCTTTGTCGTGCCAAAATTTTTGGCACGGAAGAAACCCCAATCGCTGGCGGCACTTGAAAATAAGGCGGGCACCATCAAAGGGCAACAAGATGCGCAAAAAGCAATAGAGCTCAATTTCTGGCGCGACTACGCAAAGCAAGGAATTACTAATACCGGCGCCCAAGAAAGTGCCAGAAAGTTCCACTCTATTTACCAAAGGTTTGAGCAGCACCTCGCCAGCCAGCTCTACCTGTGCGGTTCTGAAATAACCTTACTGGACATCGCATGGTTTATTTACACACACAGGCTAAAGGAAGCTGGCTATCCGTTTGCGCAGCAGCATCCGCGCGTCACCACATGGTATCAGGGTTTACTGGCTAAACCGGAGTTCGCCAACGAAGTGCTATCACCGCCGCCACTAAAGCTAATAACCGCAGCGCTGCAACTGAAGCAGCGCTTGAAAAAAGAGACCCTGTCTGACGTTGCTGGCTTTGAACCAATATGAAGGATGCCGAGACCTGAGATGATTACAATGATTTTTGCATCAACCCTACTGGTCGGACTCGTGAGTTGGTTTCTCTGGGAAAAGAGCAACCGAAAAACGCGTGATATGCCCGCCGGTATTCATGAGGATATTTCTCTGCCTTTTACGCAGGAATATGAGCTCTACCACAACAACCTTTCACTGTGCTCCAAGAAAGTGCGTGCCTGTCTGGCAGAACTAGACATTGACTATAAGTCCCATCCTATTGAGCTGATTGAAACTGGCAGCTACGAGAATATTGGCCGGGACTACTTGGCAGTCAACCCGGGTGGGCTGGTGCCCACACTTGTTCACAATGGTCACCCCGTCTACGAATCACATGCGATCATCGCCTATTTAGCGAAGCAAAAAGAAGGAGCTGGCGACAATACCCTGGTTCCAGCCGATGAAGCAGACAGAGCAGTAATGCAAATCTGGATAGATAAGGCCTCCCTAACCGGCGATGACCCAACCACTAACGTCAAACGCAGTGCAGCCAACTGCGCAGGTTTATTGACGACACCGGTGATGGTCTCCGCTCTGCAAGACATCCCGCTACGACTCATTTTTGAAGGACTGCTGTTCCATAGGATTCGATCTCGTGCGGCTATTTTCATGGCAATGAAACTTAGAGGTTTGAGTGGCTTCACCAAGATAAAGCCACTCATGAAAGTACTCGGAGAGGCACGCAATAATATGGAATTGCATTTGGACGCGCTGGATGCCCATCTCAAGGGATGTGGGCCCCATATTATCGGCAACCAACTCACGCTCGCCGATGTCAGTTGGCTGGTCATCTTGGAACGATTGGTGGAAGCCGATTGGATGGAGTTTTTGCTGCGCGGCGACCAACGTCCTTACGTCCAACGTTACTGGCAACATCTTCAGCAAACCACGGGGTACAAGATGGGCATCCTGGAATTTCAGTCAACAGTGATGGATGCCGCCATACAGCGGCTCAAATCCCACAAGCGAAATAATCCCGCGTTTACAGCGTCTCTCGAAGGACAAGAACAATTGTGAATGAGTTACCAGAATCATTACGCCTTAGCATAGGAAGCACGAACATGGCACCACCCGACACTGAAAACCGCTACGACCCGGCCACCATTCGACGTACATACCTCGGTGGATTTGCGTGGATCACGCTGCAGTTGAGAGGTCGCCTAAGATGAGCGTGCAGCTGGAGCATGCTAGCGTTGTCATTGTCGGCGCCGGGCCAATCGGTCTTACTGCTTCTTGCCTACTGTCGCAGGCCGGAATAAAACATATCTTGCTGGAACAAAACCTAGGCTTACACCAATGGCCCCAGGCTCACGTTGTCAGCGCGCGTACCATGGAAATACTAAGAGCAGCGGGAATCAGCGAGCCGGCAATGAGGGAAAACGCAACCCCCCTGGCCGACATGAGCTATCTCGGCTGCTGGGCACACACACTAGCTAAGGAACCTTGGGGCGGCTTCGCACTGCTTAGCCCCGAGAATGCGGATTACCTCGGTCAGGTAATGGTCACGACGCCCACACCAAACGCCAATATTCCACAGAATAAGCTGGAGAAGATACTGCACCAACATGCGCAGGCAGCGCCCCTTGGCGACATCCGCTTTGGGCACCAGCTGCAAAGCCATGTGCAAAATGGCGAAGGGGTGATCGCCAGCATTCGCAATCATGAAGACGACACGAGCTACGAGATAAACGCTGACTTTCTCATTGCCTGCGATGGTGCAGGAAGTGCTGTCCGCCACCAATGTGGTATTGAGATGCACGGACCGAGAAACTTGCAGCACTGGGCTACCGTGGTATTGCAGGCTGATTTTCGGCACCTCGTCAAAGCGCATCCGGGTTTACTTTACTGGACCTACGGGCCCGAGCGAACCGGGCTTTTTATCGCCTACGACATCGACGATCAATGGGTCTACATGCATGCCTGCGAAGAAGGACAAGAGATAACAGATGAGCAACCTGAACAATGGGTAAGGACCGCGGTAGGCGACGACACTCCCTTTAAGATAGTGCACACAGATCGCTGGAGTATGTCTGCACAGGTGGCACAACACTTTCGCGACGGGAGGATCTTCCTGGCTGGCGATGCCGCCCATCGCTTTCCACCTACCGGCGGCATGGGTATGAACACCGGCATGCAGGATGTGTTTAACCTGTGCTGGAAAATCGCTCGAATTGTTAACGACGACAGCGCATTAGCGTTGTTGGACAGCTACGAAATCGAGCGCCGCCCCTCGGTTGAGAAAAACTGCGAGCAAAGCAGGGTAAATTTCGAAAAGATGAGCCAGGTCGAGGAAGCCATCGGCATTAGCAGTAATGTCGAAAAAACCCGTGAAAACCTAAACCTGCTAGACATCGACGACACCAATTCGCAACAGCGGCGCGATAGGATTCAACAATCTATTAATGCGCAAAGAGACCACTTCTTTATGCTCGGCATGGACCTGGGCGTTTGCTACGACGGCGCCCTAATACAAACATGTCCGGAAGATGCCCCCAAGAACAACTGGCAAGCCAGCGAATACAACCCCAGCACAGCTGCTGGAAATAGGTTACCCCACTGCTGGCTCCAGGACGGCGACACGCGGTTGTCCACCCACGATATCGTGGCCAGCGTCAAGCTCACGCTGCTGACCACCAGCGACGGATATCAGCAGTGGGCGCAGGCTTTAGCCGACACGGGCACTGATGATATCGAGATACAAGCGATTGGCAACGCAGGCCTTGCTCCTGCTGATGATGGATGGGCTACGTTGATCGGAATGAAACAGCATGGCGCACTGCTGATAAGACCGGACCGGCACATTGCCTTCGGCACGGATCATTTTAGTGAAAACACCTGTAAGGATATTTTTCGTTTGCTGCAAAACTATCGGGGAGAAAACCATGAATAGCGCCGGAATTGGGTTAGTCGCAGATGCAGAACTTAAACCTAGAGAAACAACAATGACGCCCTACTTTACCGAATACGCGGCGAGGGAAATCATCAAAGCTATTGCCAACCGGTTAAGAGACGAGACCTCATGAGCGAAGTCATTCCAGCCCCCGCCAAGTTTGCCCATCTTGTGCTAAAAACCAGTCGTTTCAAGGAGCAGCGGGAGTTTTACCAGGAACTTTTAGGCGCGCGCATTGTGCACGAGGCACCCGGCATCGTTTTCTTGAGCTACGACGACGAGCATCACCGCCTGGCTATCATGCAGCGCCCCGGGCTCTTGCCAAAGCTGAAGAACATGGCCGGTGTCGATCATCATGCATACACCTACGATACTCTCGAAAACCTGCTCATCACCTGGCGGCGCATGAAGTCCAATGGACACGAGCCGGTATGGTCCACTCACCACGGCGGTACCATCTCGATCTATTACCAGGACCGAGACAAAAACCTCATTGAGACCCAGGTTGATGTTTTCGACTCTATCGAGGAAACCAACAAGTTTCTTCTTGGCGACGATTTTCAATCGAACCCAATTGGGGTTGACTTTGACCCCGAAGATCTCTGGCAGCGTCTTAAGGATGGTGAGGCGTGGGAGAAGCTCAAGCTGCGCAACCCCAGCGGACCTCGCGACCCAGCCACTATTCCACGCGCATACCTCGGTGGGTTTGCGTGGATCATGCTGCAATTGAGGAGCCGTCTTAGGGGCTAGAACTGAAAACGGTGACCATATGCTCGACTAGCCCGCGCAGAGATGCCGTGACCCAACAAGACCGAACACCAACTAGGCAGCAAAATCGGTATTTAAGGCTAGACGCCAATGGCGAGTGCGGTCGCTGAGGTTGTAGTGGGAACTTCGGCGTCGAGAGAAAAGGATCGATGCGTGGCGGCTTTGTACGTAGCCGAAGCCGCAAAAAACTGTAATTGCTGTTATATGTTCTCTGACCGGCGCCGGGGGTCTACCCATTCCGCCAGACCCGATAATAAATCAGGTCCAGGCCGCCACTTTTGCCGCCCATCGTAGTCACTTTTGCCGTTGCGCGCTGTATAACGATAGGTGGTAGATCGCCCGCTACGTAGTTCTGAACCGTTGTGCAGCATTATCGATAACCTGCTATGTTCCAACTACAAACTGTTTGGCAAGACACTAAATCACTTCTGAGATTCCGAGATTACAAAATGTTCGAGTGGTAATAACTGGTTTTCAGCAAGACCTCTTCCAACAGGAGCAAAGTACCGAGAGTTGAGATCCTTCAAAGTTACGTTTTCTTTTACCGAATAACCGTTTTGCGAAAGTACGCTTTCTATTTCTTCAGCACTGTAGAACGATATCCAAGGTTCACCTGCTTTTGCTGATCCATAGGTTATTAATTTGGCTCGTTTTTCTGCGTTTGGATAACCCTTCCCAAAGCAAGCCTCGGGATCATTATCTAGAAGTTCGCTCACATACGAAATAAAAAAAATTGAACTGGCTTTTTGAGTAAGCGTAGCCACTTCTTTGATCGTTGAACGGAAAGCTTCTTTGGTGATGTACTGCGATACGCCCTCAAGCGTAAAGACGGTGGATTTGCTTTGATCGAAACCCGAACCCATGAGTTGTTCAGTTAACGATTGGTGAGTGAAATCAACAGCCACATAAGTGATATTTTCTGAATTGGTTAGTTCTTTGGGAAGTTTAGAGCGCTTTCTAGACTGAACCTCAGGCTGATCCACTTCAAAAATTCTTAGTGATGACGGAAGTTCCAGTCGATGAGCTCGGGAATCATATCCCGCTCCCAAAATGACATATTGCTCAACTCCACCGGCAGCACTGGCTTTAACTAGATCATCGATGAAGCGCGTACGCGAAATCAGATGTTCGTGGAAACCGGGTACAACTTTTTGACCCAACCAGACGTTGAGCTTGTGCCCCATAAATTTGATAAAGCTAGCACCTAGTACAAACCTATCCGCATAAGGATCATTAATGATACGTTCTTCGGGCTCGGCTAAAGATTCTATCAACCGCTGCTTTGCTACTCCCTGGGCTGTACCGTCTTTTCTAAAAATTGATTCACTCATAGCTGCCCTCATTCCCACTCAATCGT
>JAACDW010000132.1 GCA_009936775.1 Pseudomonadota bacterium | reverse complement strand
TAGACACACCAATAGACACACCAATAGACACATCAATAGACACATCAGTAACCCCGGAGTTTGTTCGTCCCGGGTCTGAACAGGACAGCAAGAAGGGTGCCATTCCAGCGGCAGCCGACATGCCTCTGGAAGAGATCAATCCCGTCTGGAACCGTCTGTTTAGCGAAAATAAGATGCTCGAAGTGTTTGAGCGTCTGCGCCATGAAGACCCAGTGCACTTCAATGAAACCGAAGTAGCAGGGCGCTACTGGTCGCTAACACGTTACGAAGAAATCAAAGCCGTTGATACCGACCACAAGAATTTTTCCAGTGCCAACGGTATTACCTTGGGCTTTCCAATCGATCAGCCGCTGCCGGAAGGTGCGCTCGATGTAAGCATGTTCATTGCCATGGATCAGCCCAAACACGACGTGCAGCGCCGTACGGTTTCACCTGTGGTTTCCACCCGTAATTTGGCAGGGATGGAGGCGCTGATTCGTGAACGCACCTGCGAAGTGCTCGATGCCCTGCCGGAAGGCGAAACGTTCGACTGGGTAGACACCGTGTCTATCGAACTGACCACTCGCATGCTGGCCACCTTGTTTGATTTCCCCTATGAAGAACGCTCTAAGCTAACGCGCTGGTCTGATGTGGCCACAGCGGTGCCCGGCGGCGGCGTTATTGACACGGAAGAGCAGCGCCGCGAGGAGCTTATCGAATGTCTCGTCTACTTCACGCAAATTTGGGAAGACCGTAAAAAGAACCCTACCGGCGACCTAGTCTCGATGCTAGCCCATGGCGATGACACCAAGGATATGGAGCCGCTGGAATTTCTGGGCAACCTCATTCTGCTCATCGTAGGTGGTAACGACACAACTCGTAACTCCATGTCGGGCGGCGTGCTGGCGATGAACGAGTTTCCAGCAGAGTTTGAAAAGCTCAAGAACGACCATTCGCTTATCCCCAATATGGTGGCGGAAGTCATTCGCTGGCAGACCCCATTGGCCTACATGCGTCGTACTGCTAATAATGACTGCGTTATCGGCGACAAGGAGATTAAAGCTGGCGACCAAGTGTTAATGTGGTACGTCTCTGGCAACCGCGACGAGTCGGTTTTTGAGCGTGGTGAAGACCTCATTATCGACCGCAAAAACGCGCGGAACCACCTGTCCTTTGGCTTTGGCATCCATCGCTGCATGGGCAACCGGCTGGCAGAAATGCAGCTGCGTGTACTGTGGGAAGAAATTTTGCAGCGCTTCGATAACATCGAAGTGGTTGGCGACGTGGAGCGCACCTTTTCTTCCTTTGTGAAAGGCTACACTTCTCTGCCGGTGCGCGTCACCCGCAAGGCTTAAAGCCTCCAGCGCCAGCCTATGGCGTGGCCGGATGAGGCTAGGTTCGTTAAAAAAGCGTGAGGCTGTCTCGCGCTTTTTGCGTTTTAGGCCGGGTCTTGTACCGATTTTTTTACGCCTGCTGGCATGACGCCAGTTAGGCCGTCCTCGTTTTTTAGGAATCATTTTGAATAATACAGTTCGTCGGGCGGCTGCCTTTGTGTTTGCATGGTTGAGCGCGCCCCTGCTGGCGCAGCCGGTGTTACAGGCCCAGTGGCTTGAACAGCCTCCTACCCTCGACGGTGTTGTCATCGAAGACCCACTTTGGCAGGGCCTAAATCCGGCCACTGATTTTCTGCAGGTACGGCCGGACGAAGGGCAGCCCGCTTCGGCTCGCACGGAAGTGCGTGTGGCGTATTCCGCCGATACGCTCTATGTGGCAGTGATTTGTTTCGATGACGATCCGGCGAACCTCATCGTGGCCGACAGCCGCCGCGACGCTGATCTAGACGATCTCGACAGTTTTCAAATGATCATTGACGGCTTTCAAGCCCGTCAAAATGGTTTTGTCTTTGGTACGACGCCTGCGGCAGGCGAGTATGACGGACAGGTAACCAAGAGCGGTGGTGGTGGGCAGGAGGCCGCTGGCTTCAATCTAAATTGGGATGCCTCTTGGCGGGTACAAACCCATATTGGCGACTTTGGTTGGAGTGCTGAGTTTGCCATTCCGTTCAAATCGTTGCGCTATGGCGGCAGGGGCGAACAAAATTGGGGTATCAATTTTCAGCGCAACATCGCGCGGCTGGATGAAGTGTCGTACTGGGCACCGTTGTCGCGGCAATACGATCTGTTCCGTTTGTCTGAGGCAGGCACGCTGACCAATGTGGCACCGCCGAGTCAGCGCTCGGTCAAGGTCACACCCTATGCGTTAGGTACGCTGGAGCGCGGTGGCGCAGATGGGCCGAATACACAAACCGGCGGCGAAGTAGGTTTCGACGCAAAAATTGCGCTAACGCCGAGCCTTACCCTCGACATGACCTACAACACCGACTTTGCTCAGGTAGAAGTCGATGAGGTGCAGGTCAACCTAGATCGGTTCAGTATTTTCCTGCCAGAAAAACGCCCGTTCTTTCTGGAAAATGCGGGCCAGTTCTCTGTTGGTGATGCGAAGGATGTTGAGCTGTTTTTCAGTCGGCGCATTGGCATAGATGCGGCGGGCATGCCCCAGCCTATTGATGCAGGTTTGCGCTTGTCCGGCAAAATAGGCAGCGCGACAAACGTTGGCGCGCTGCATATGCAGACTGCAGATTCTGAGAACGGCAGCGCTGGCGCGAATTTTAGTTTGTTGCGAGTGAATCAGGAATTCGCCAATCGCTCCTCCTTGGGCGTGTTGTTTATCGACAAAGCCGCTGCGTTGAGGGCCGACGACAACCAAACCTATGCAGTGGATGGACGCCTCGGCGTAGGCGATGCTTGGACGTTCTCCGGCTACGCAGCAAAAACAGATACACCGGGCCTAGCTGGCGACGATCAGGCCATGCGCGTGCGCGCCGACTACAACGTACAAAGCCTCGATGTGTTCTTGAGCTACGCTCAGGTAGGCGACAACTTCAATCCTGAAGTCGGTTTCTTGAAGCGTAAGAACTACGAAAAAATCTCCAGCATGATGTGGCATACCAAGCGCATGAATAATCGCTGGGGGTGGTTCGAGCTGCGCCCCCACATCTTCTTTCAGGGCTATCAGGACGACGAGGGCTTTTACGAGACTGGCTTTTTGCATGTCGATAACCATTGGGAATGGACCAATGGCTTTGAAATACACACGGGTGTCAACTTCACCCGCGAAGGCGTGAAAGAACCCTTCGAAATCAACAAGGGTACCGTGGTACCCATTGGCGAGTATGATCACAAAGAGTCGCAGATCGTGGTGATGACGAACCCGCGCAAGGCCCTGAGCGGGTCGGTTACCTCGCGCATTGGTGGATTTTATGGCGGTGATCGCAATTCCACGGAGCTGAAGGCCAGCTACCGTTTTGCCGAGGCCCTCACCAGCGAGTTGAGTTGGAGCAACAACCGTATTGAACTGCCCGTAACCAATGGTGACTTCGAAGTGAATGTGGCAAGGCTGCGCCTGTCCTATTCTTTCAGTCCCAAGGTACTCCTGCAGGCGTTGATGCAGTATGACGACCGTAGCGATTTAACCGCACTTAATCTGCGCTTTGCATGGCTGCAAACGGCCAACTCGGGTCTCTACTTGGTGTACAACGAACTCGATACCGACGAGTTTATTGGTCCGTTGGAAAAGCGTCGGGAACTCGCCATTAAGTACTCGCGCATTCTCGACGTGCTATAGCACGCGCTATTCCTCAAACCGCACAATAATCGCTGCGTTGGCGATAACAATGGCGTCACCCATAGGCGCAGCGCCGGTAGGGTCTGTGTCTGCTGGGACATCCAGTCCGCCGGGTACGCATTCCACGGTTACCGTGCCGTAGGGCAACTCGGCTGCCACCGCCTCGGTATCGACTTGCGCCGGTTCGGTCACACCGATACGCGCAGTGATGCGCATATCCTTGGGTGATTTGCCGAGCGCGTTAAAAAAATTCAGGCTGGAGTGCCGGATGGCGTCAGACACCGCGCGTTTTGCTGCCTTGGTGTAGTCCTGTCCGTGCACATCGGTGCCCATACCCATTTCTGTAACGTATCGAATCAATGCCACGATGCCTGCCTCCTGAGCCGTGTCGCCTGTCGGTCCTTCGGGGCTAAACTTTGGCGGCTGGAGCGGTGCGACGCAAGGTGCATGCGGTCCGGTCAAAATAGCACCAAGCGGCTATGGCAATGGCTTGGCCACGCAACAAGGGCAGGGGGTGTGGGAATAGAACGCGCAATTGCGTGATGGTCGCAGTGCTTGGTCGTGCCGGCTTGGCTGCTGTTAGGTTTATGCACCACGGCGCTGGCGTCGAAGCAGGCCTATTTGGGTGGCCTGCGTGTGCATACCCGTTGCTCAATGGACGCTCAGCGCGCCCTTGACTTGGATTCCCCGTCGAAACCGCATAACGCCAATCGGTGAATGTCCGAGTTGAGCTACTACGACGGTAGCGCAATGGGCGTGGACTGCGCCGCTCTGGGCTTTGCCGCACGGTCATGAGGGTTGAAATGAGTTAACAAATCGGCTCAGAAACGACAGAATCTGCCTCGGCAAATTGGCATCGATATATCCCTAGGCATGTGGAGGGCATTGGGTGAATCACGAATTACAAATTCTAGACGGCAGCATGGGCGAGGAACTGATCAAACGTGGTCTGACGCCGCGCACTGGGCTCTGGTCAGCCCGGGCGTTAATCGACCACCCCGCTGCAGTGGTACAGGTGCACAAAGAGTATATCGAAGCGGGTGCCAACATCATTACAACCAATTCCTACTCCACAATTCCCAGCTATTTGGCTAAGGCCGGTATGGCTGAAAGTTATCAAGAGTTAACGGTAACGGCGGCTAAGCTGGCGCGGCAGGCGGCGGATGCGGCCAGCGCGCCAGTACAAGTCGCTGGCTGTTTGCCTCCGCTGGACGAAAGCTACCGCCATGACTTGGTGCCAGAAGATACCGCCTCGCGCGAGATTTACCGCGAACTTGTACGGGTATTGGGTCCCTCTGTGCACCTTTACCTTTGCGAAACCATGTCTTGTGTGCGTGAGGCAGTAAACGCCGCATCAGCGGCCCGGGCGATAGATGCCAGCAAGCCGCTTTGGGTGGCTTGGACTCTGCACGAACCGCCCGGCCAAGGACTGCGCAGCGGTGAGAGTCTTGAAGACGCGTTGGCAGCCTTAAGTGAATATCAGCCAGATGCCTTTTTGTTCAACTGCACCTCACCCGCGGCAATTACTGCTGCTGTGGCGACCTTGGCGGAGCTCACTGACAAGCCCATTGGCGCCTACCCCAATAGTTTTCATGTGCCTGAGGGGTGGACTTTAGACAACGACACGGCGATTGCGCGCAGAGCGATACAAAAGGATGAATTTATCGCTCTTGCGCGAGATTGGCGCAGCAAGGGGGCTTCCATTATTGGTGGCTGTTGCGGTATCGGGCCTGAATTGATTCAGGCCATGGCAAGTGATTTAACGGCATAAGACACGACACCGATTAAAGTGTCATATCGAACAGGAGAGATCGATGGAAAATCAACAAGTACTGATTGAACGGTTGCCGTCAGGCAAGCTGCAAGCAGAAGACTATCGGCTGGCCGATGCGCCAATGCCTGAGGCGGGGGCTGGTCAGGTGCTCATCAAGACCTTGGCCTTCGCAATTACTGCGGGTACCCGTGCCGGTTTGCAGGGCAGTGCCAGCTATGCCGGTGCCCCAGCAGCGGGACGCGTCATGAACGGTTCGGGCGTCGGTGAGGTGGTGGCCTCCAATGCACCCAACATTGCTGTGGGTGACCGAGTTACCGCAGCCACTGGTTGGCAGCAGTATGTCGCCATGGATGCCGAGCACGTGACCGTAATCGATCCTGCCCACGATCCCATCCACTACCTTGGGCCCCTTGGGGTCAATGGTTTGACCGCTTATTTTGGCCTGTTAGATGTGTCGAATCCCCAAGCCGGAGAAACGGTAATGGTTTCTGCTGCGGCGGGTTCGGTAGGGCATATGGTGGGCCAGATGGCGAAAATCCGTGGCTGCGAAGTGGTAGGCGTTTGCGGCAGCGATGACAAAGGCCGCTTGCTGGTGGAACAGTTAGGCTTTGACCGCAGCGTAAATTACAAAGACGCCAACTACCGCCAAAATCTGAAAGAGGCGACGCCGAACGGAGTCGACGTGTACTTTGACAACACCGGCGGCATGATCCTAGGTTCGGCGCTGTTTCGCATGAATGTTGGGGGGCGAATCAGCTGCTGCGGCGTTGTCTCTCAGTACGACACCAATACCCCAGAACCCGGCCCCAAGGGCGTGCCGGGCTTGCTGGTGAATAACCGTCTTACCATGCGCGGTTTCCTGCTTTTCGACTATGCCGAGCGTTATAGCGAAGCCCGCGAGGACATCTACGGCTGGCTCAGCTCGGGCCAATTAACCAGCCTGCAAGATGAGGTGGTGGGTCTGGCTGCTGCACCCGATGCCTTCGTTGATCTGTTGTCTGGTGGCAACGTGGGCACCCGCATCGTCCGTCTTGACCAGTAGCCTGAGTCGCCAGCAGGTCCCTCGCCAGCGAGCCTATCGCTGGCGCTCTAGCTCGGAGTGAGTACCGGATTGGGGCCAATCGACTTGGCCGTTATCACCGTGGTCATGTTTGGTGTCACTTGGGCCGGGCATCGGCTTAGCGGCACAATTTCTGACCGGCGGGGATTTTTTCAGGCAGACGGCACCATGCCTTGGTGGGCTGTGTCTGCTAGCATTATTGCTACCGTGGTCAGCGCCGTAACCTTTGTTTCAGTGCCTGCGGCGGTTTTTGCTCCTGATGGCAACCTAACCTACTTTCAGGTCATTCTCGGCTTGGCCTTGGGCAAGGTAGTGGTTGCCCGACTGTTAGCCCGGCCGTTTTATCTCAGCGAAAATCTGGCAACCAGCTACGACTACATTGGCGCGCGCATCGACGCTCCAACCGGTTCCTTTTGCATGGCCCTTGGGCTACTCCTCAACACCATCAACTCCGGCGTTAAGTTACTTACCGCCAGTTTGGTGCTCGATGTGATCAGCGGCTGGGGCTTGGCCGGATGCGCTCTGTTCATTGTTGCCGTCAGCGCCTTGTGGGGAGCACTTGCTGGCATCAAGACCGTTATTTGGACTGATTTTCTGCTGTTTCTATTGTTCGCGGCAGGGGCGCTTTTTTCACTACTGTACATGCTGGGCGAACTGACAGCCCCGCTGCCACAAACCATTGTTTGGCTGGATGCGCAGGCCAAGCTAGCGCTATTCGATTTCGATACCGATATGAGCAAAAGCAGTACCGTATGGGCAGGGGTGATAGGTGCCATTTGTTTGAGCATTGCTCAGGGCAGCACTCAGGCTACCTGGCAGCGGGTCAAGGCCTGTCGTTCGGTGCACGATGCCTGCAAGGCTTTTGATTTCGCGGCTCTTTTCTATGTGGTGCACTTGCTGATTCTGGGCGTGGGCTTGGCGTTGTTTGCGTTCTACGGTGAAAAGGGTTTGCCGGACGCACTTACAGCCCAGTTGGCCGATGCCCCAGACCGCATTTTCCCTTACTTCATTGCAACCGAGCTGCCGGTGGGAGTATCAGGTCTTTTTGTTGCTGCAATTTTTGCCGCAGCCATATCCACCCTAGACTCGGCCTTGGCCGAAGGCTCTGACCTCACGGTAAACCACCTGTATGCGCCGCTGTGCAAAGGTCGCAGCGAGAGTCACTATTTGCTGATGTCGCGTGTTTTTATGGTGTTTTGGGCGCTGGTTTTCTTCGCACTGGCTGTGTTTTTTTCGCGCTACTCGGCCCAAGGCCTGTTGCAGTTGACCTTTAAGCTACCGAATTACATCTATGGCGCGATTTTTGCCAGCATCTTGTTGGCGCGTTTTGGTATTGGCTCCCTGCGCCTGATTTTGTGCGGTTTTGTGTTGGCCTGCGCCATAGTCGCGGGTCTGTCGCTCAGTGGTGTGGCGTTTTTTTATTGGTGCCCACTATCGGGTGCGGCCATGTTTGGCTTTGTCTGGCTGTTTGATCGTCGGCCCTTAGACTTCAGTGGTGTGGTCAGCGCCGCGCCATCGACCTTGGGCCGTTAGCGCAGCATCTGTCCGTCGCCCATGTAGGCACGTGGTGGTCGTCGCTCCGGCCTTTGTGGCGCCCCATTACGCCGGTCTTGGTTGTTTTTTTGTCCGTGTTCTTGCCTGGGTTCTCTTCTGTTTTCTGCCCGATGTTCCTGCCTGTGTTCGCGCCTGTGCTCTCTTCTATGTTCTGGGCGATGTTGTTGGTGGTGTTCGCCACGGCGTTCTGCGCGACGCTGCCGTCCGATGTTGTCTCGCAGTTGGCGTTGGTGCCGATGTAAAAAGTCGTCACGGCCGCGCCAGCCGAACGAGTTGTGCCAGCGCCTAGAATGGCGGCCAAAGAGTTGGTCTTTGTGCAGAAAAAAAGCGTTCGGGGGCCGGTGCAGGCCATGCCGGGACCATGGCGCTGCAGGTACATGGAGTCTCGGGAAAACGTAGGTGGTAGCCCTTCTCGGTGATAGTCGCTGTGCCCCAAGGTGGTGAATGCTGGGGCCATTGCGATAGCCCGGACCGCTGCGGTAAATGATGCGGTCATCAATGCGGGTTACTGAGATGGGGTCGCTTGATAGACCTGCCGTGACGTCCTCTAGGGCATCGTCGGGCACTCCTTGAGCAAGGCGCTGGTCTTGCAGGCTCGCCCACAGGCTGTCTTCGTCGCTGCTTACCGCTTGGCCAAGCTGCCGCAGCCAAAGTAAGTCTGCGCTGAGCTGCAGTACCAGAGCCGGGTACTGCATCAGTTCCAGTGCAGCGTCGCTAAACTGCGGTTCGCTGGTAATGCTGTTGGGATCGGTTAGGTAGCGGGCCGCCAGCGCAACCTGTTCCGGCTGCTGACTGACCCGGAAGATGGTTTGAATCAGTTCGTTCGGGTAGTGAATTAGCGGCTGCACGAGTGAGTAGTTATCGACTGCTTCTTCTTTACCACTACTCTGCGCTGTTATGTCAGCTTGCGCTGGGACAGCAAACGTCAGTGCCGCAATAACGGTCATTAGCAGATAAGGGTGCATTCAGGCCTCCTCACATTCGGGCTGATTTGGGCAGGGTTACGCTGGGCGAAATGGCCAGCATTGCAGCCATGGTGCTCCCTGCAATGTGAACCTTGGCTGAACAAAATACCCAACCTAGGTGCAAAGAAGCCTACAGCGCCAGAACCCAAGCGAATGCAATGAGACCCAATGCCAGAATTCCGCATTGCTGTTGACGTTCTTGGCGAATTGCCGCGAAGTCGATGCGCGAGAGCTGTAAACCCGCGCAGACGCCTGCAATAAAACCGAAAACATGGCCGCCGATATCAACCCGCTCTGCACCGAAGCCGGTCAGTGCCAGCATGGCAAGGGCGGCGAATAATGGCGCAACGCTGCGACGCCAATCCTGCTGTCGAAAAGCGCCCTTACGCCAGAGCAG
>JAACDW010000131.1 GCA_009936775.1 Pseudomonadota bacterium | reverse complement strand
TGTTGCTCTTGCTGCTGTTGCTCTTGCTGCTGTTGCTCTTGCTGCTGTTGTTCTTGCTGCCGCAACAAATCCTCTACCAGCGCCTTGTTAAAAGCAGCGTCCTGTTGCTTCGGGTCGCCCTCCAGCACCTCGTCATAGCGCTCAATGGCCTCCGCATAGCGGCCCAGACGCGCCAGCGCATTGCCTTGGTTGTAGAGCCCTTGCAGTGAGGTGTCTGGACCAAAGTCACCTACCGCGCCGGCAAAGTCGCCGCTGCGGTAGCGCGCTGCGCCGCGCCATTGGCTGTCGTCAAATAAGTCCGCTGCCGCCAGCGCATCGCCCGCGTTCATTGCCGCAAACCCGCGCTGGTCGGGCCGTTGCCACAGGCCTTGCCACAGTGCGCCCAGTCTACCTTGGTCTCTTTGGCCCGTTGCGACAACGCTGGGCTGTGCCTGATTGGTCTGCCCAGCGGCTTGCGCATAGACCGGTTCTGGCAGCAGTAGCGCCACCAGCAATGCAGCGAAAAGGCCGCGCCGGAAAGACGCGAGCATCACCAGCCCCAAGGGCAGGCATAGCCAAAAGCCCATATCGGCCCAAATGTCGAATTCGCGTTCCACCGCAATGGAAGCATCCTCGGTGGGTAGGCGAACACTGAGCACCTGCTGCAAATCGTCGTCGCCGATGGTCAGCGCGGCATAGCGTCCATAGCTTTGCTGCGCCGCCTGAATCAGCATTGATTCATCCAGCCGCGCGCGTATCTGTGTGCCCAACTCGTCAGTCAGGTAGCGCGTGCCTTCGCTGCGCCGGTTGATGGGTATGGGTGCACCAGCAGCGCTGCCAATGCCAATGATCGAAATAGGGAAGGCGGCTTGGCGAAACTCACTGACTTCGCGGACATTTTTAATGCCGTCAGTGAGCAATAAAATGCGCCCTTCTAACAGTCCTGCATTGCTAAACAGCTGCTGTGGCAATTGCAGTCCGTTAGCCGGGCGACTGCCCAGTACAGGCATCATTGCCGGCGACAGAGCGCTGAGCAGATTCTCAATCGTGTGCCGGTCGTCGGTAATGGGCACTACCGCGTGGGCGTCGCCAGCATAGGCAACCAAGCCGGTCGAACCCTCTTTGCGCAGGCGCAGCAAATCGACAATTTTCTGCCGCGCTTTTTCCAGCCGCGACGGCGCAACATCTTGTGCAAACATAGACAGCGAAAGATCTAACACAATCACCAAGGCGTCATTTTTTTGTTCTACCGGCTGGGGCAGCTTTTCCCAAGCAGGGCCGGCCAGTGCCAGAGTTGCCAGTAAGGCACTAAGCCACATTATCGCTCGCAGACGTTTGGCCTCGCTTGCTGCCTGCGGTTCGAGCAGCACATCGAGCAGGGGCTGGCTTATGGCTGCCGACCAAGCCGTTTGCTGACGGGTGCGGCGAATCCAAACAAATATCACAAGCGCCAAGGGCGCTAGCGCCAGCAGCCACCACGGACGCAGCAAGTGCAGGTTTGCAAGTGCCTCAAACACCGTCAGCCTCGACTGGACGGCTTTGTCGGAAGTCTGCGAGCAACAGTATCAACCACAGTGCGACGCTGGCTGCCAGCGGCCAAAAATACAAAGCCTGCACCGGACGAAAAAGTTCCGCTTCTTGTTCGACTGGCTCCAGCTTGTCGATCAGCGCATAAATTTCGATCAGCGTCGCTGGGTCCTTTGCGCGGAAGTAGCGTCCGCCTGTGACGCTGGCAATATCCTTCAGGGTGTCCTCGTCTAAGTCTGCCGACGGGTTGGTTACCCGACCGCTAATGCGTCCCAGTAAGCCCGGCGCGCGCATTTCTTCCGCACCTACGCCAACCGTATAAATGCGAATATTGTCGCGTGCCGCCAGTTCAGCGGCTACCTTGGGTTCGACTTCGCCAACATTATTTGCGCCGTCCGTAAGCAGAATTAATACTTTTTCGTCTTGCGGGCGCTCGCGTAGCCGCTTTACTGCCAAACCAATGGCATCACCAATTGCGGTTTTGCCGCCAGCGATGCCAACAGGTGCTTCAATTAATAGCCGGTTGACGCTTTTCACGTCGAAGGTCAGCGGTGCCTGCAAATAGGCATTGGTGCCGAATAACACAAGGCCGATACGATCCCCAACCCGCGCTTGCGCAAAACTAGCGATAACGGCTTTAACAATGGCCAGCCGCTCCACGTAGTCGCCGTCGACTGCCATATCTTCTGTTGCCATGCTGCCGGATATGTCCACTGCCAGCATGAGGTCGCGCCCGGTTGTGGGCAGGTTCACCGGGTCGCCGGTTAATTGCGGTCGCGCTGTGGCGGTAATAAGTAGAAGCCAGGCCAAGCCAAGCGTCACCAAGCGCCATAGGCTGCGGCGGCCAAGACTTTGCGTGCTGTCGGTGACAGCGGCAAAATCCTCTAGTGAGGGCACTGCCAACGCTGGCTGCTGCAAGCTGCGCGGGGAACCCAAGCGTCGTACTAGCCAAGGCAATGGCAACGCGGCAAAGGCCCATGGCCACAGCCATTCAATCACGCTGCCACCCGTGGCTTAGTGGGTTCTCGTAACTCCAACAGTTTTTGTTTACTGTTGCGATAATGGATCCTCTTGAGCAGGCGTTTCACGCAGTTCAGTAGCTCAAGCCGATTTATCGTCACATCGGCGGCAAAGCGAGCCTCACCCAGTGCCTGTCCGGCGCCATGCGTAAACTCGCTGCAGTCACCGAGTGTGTCCAGTGCCTGCAGCCAGTCTGCGCCGCTGGCCTTGGCCAATGGCTGTATCTTCAGTGCCACCACCAACACACGCTTGAGCACCTCGTTGCACTGGTTTGTAAGCAGCGCATCGCTGCTAGTTGCGTGAGGTTCTTCGTCGATCAACGTATCAATGATTTTTCGTGCGGCGCGCAGTGGCCGGTTGGCGTGCCAGTAGGCATAGGCGCGACGCAGCGTCCAATAGGCAGCTGCACAAAGCAGTATGGCGAGAAGCCACCAGCCCGGCGCAGGCGGCCACCACTGCGGCTGCGGTGGCAGATAAATGTCGCGTAGCGTTGCTAACGGGTCTGCGTTCATGTGCCCAGATGCCGCGCTACGTCCACGCCAGCGCGTCCCAGTCGGTGTCCTGAGTGCTCAGGCTGTGATGCACTAAGGCAGGGTGTCGGCATATGTCGGCAATCGCTAACGCACGCGCGCGGTAGGTTTCGGCATAGCGGTGACGTAACGTTTTGTCACCAGCAAAAAAACTCACACGCTCTTGGCCGTGGCGTATGTTGTACATCCCCGCTGGCGGTAGCTCGCTATCTAGCGGGTCGGTAATGTGCAGCACATGTACCTCATGCCGGCGTGCTAGGCGGTGCAGCCAGTCGCGCCATATGTCCAGCGAGCCCGCTAAATCGCTGATAATGAACACGCGGTTGCGTGCGCTGCGCAGATTAGCAAGAGCTTCCAGTGCACTGCTTAAGCGCTGTTGTGCGGCGTCGGCATCGGCTGTTTCGGCCACCGGCCGCCGTAACTGCTGGTTGCTCTGAGCTACTTGTCGGAGCAACTGACCGGTTGCTTTTGCGGTGCGAAAAGGCCGGAACAGATGATGGCCGTGGTTGTCCAAAACCAATCCGCCAACCCGGTCGCCGCCATCGGTTATTTGCCAAGCAATGCGGGCACTGAGTTCTGCCGCTGCGACAGATTTAAGCCGCTGTTTGGAGCCAAAGAACATGTGCTGGCCTTGGTCCACAAATAACAGCGCGGGGCGTGCGCGTTCTTCGCGGAAAATTTTTGGATGTGGGGCGTTTTTACGCGCGGTCACGCGCCAGTCGATACTGCGTACGTCGTCGCCGGGCTGATATTGTCGCACTTCGGCAAAGTCCACGCCGCGGCCCTTTTGCTTGCTCAAGCGCAGACCTGCCTGAGCGCTAGTGCTATGGCTAGCGCGCAACACTTGCTGCGGCTTGGGCCGAAAGCGCAAGCCGAGTAACTGCGCTAACGAGGTGTAGGCGCCGGTAAGCACATTATTCACTAGGGCACCGGCACCTGTTGCAGCAGCTGGGTTATCACATAGTCGCTGTCCAGCCCTTGGGCGTTGGCCTCAAAGCTGCAAATAAGGCGGTGGCGCAGTACATCGTGGGCGACCGCTTGAACATCTTCCGGGGTGACAAAATCGCGCTGTGCCAGCCAGGCATTAGCGCGTGCGCATAGGTCTAAGCCAATGGTGCCTCGTGGGCTGGCGCCGAGTTCCAATAGTGGTGCTAAATCGGCAGGCGGATTGCGACTGGCGAGTATCAGTTCCACAAGATAGCGCTCTACCGGTTCCGCCATATGCAGGCCAAGTAGGCCCTCACGGGCCTCTAACACCTGTGCCTGAGTAATTAGGGTTTGCGGTGCTTTGGCGGGTTCGCTGCCATTGCGTAATGCCTCGCTACGCACCAGATGCAGAATTTCTGCCTCGGCTTGGCCGTTGGGGTAGTCGACTATGGCATGCAGCAAAAAGCGGTCGAGTTGGGCTTCGGGCAGGGCATAGGTGCCTTCTTGTTCGATCGGGTTTTGCGTGGCCATGACCATAAATAACTCTGGCAGTGCAAAGGTCTGGCGGCCAAAACTGACCTGTCGTTCGGCCATGGCTTCCAGCAGCGCTGACTGTACCTTGGCCGGTGCACGGTTAATCTCATCAGCCAGAATCAGGTTATGGAATATCGGCCCTTGCTGAAAATTGAAGCTACCGTCTGCAGGCCGATAGATCTCTGTACCGGTGACATCGCTGGGTAGCAGGTCTGGGGTGAACTGAATACGGTGAAAGTCGCCCTCAATGATCTCAGCCATAGCCTTAATGGCCCGGGTTTTTGCTAATCCCGGTGCGCCCTCGACTAATAGATGCCCGCCGCAGAGCAGTGTCATCAGCATGCGCTGTACTAAATGCTCCTGACCAATGACCTGAGATTGCAAGTAAGCGCTGACGTCGCGCACCGCCGCTGCCGCTGCAGTAGAAGACGCTGATGAAGTAAGTGACACGTAAATAAAGCCTTAGTACCAAGCGAAGCCGCATTGTAGCGAGCAATGACAAAAGGTCTACCAAGACTGGCCCCGATATCAACTAAGGGTACTAGTGCTGTGATACCGGCATTGTTTTGGCCTCCCCCTGAAGCAGGAGTGCAACGAACTTTAACCCAGACATGGGTATCTGGTTTGTGGGCAATGTAACAAATGTTAACAACGCTTTGCGCGCCGCTGACGCGTTCAATCATGACCTTAGCTGCTAGCACACCAGTTAACTAACAACCATGAACTGAGCATTCGGCCTTGCACTGGCGTTCAACATCGACATCACCACATGGCATTGCAGCATTGTCCTTGACAGGGACGGCATGCTCGGCACTGCAGTGGGCTTCAATCAAAACGCCAGCGGCGGGCATGTTGGCTCGGTAGAAGATGTGGCGAACCTGTCGAGACCCACTAGCGCTTGCAACCACAATGTTAGTGCTTGGAACATCCTAAGTGTTGGCGAGATGGCCGATATGTTTCCTCGCGCTATGGCCACGTCGGTTGAAAATATGGCGCTACTCTGGGTGGTTGGGCGGCTCCAAACAAGCCGATGGCGCAGCGCCAGTAATTGCTGTAGCCGTCACTGTTGTGCTGAACGGGGAGACTGATATTGGCGCTTTGGGCGACGCCATCGACAACCACTTTGTGGTGCGTTAGCGCCAACATCGCAGATGCGTTCTTAACAAACGGCATGTCTGCGATATCGCGGGCATGCCGTTTGTTTTTTACTGCGCCCGTCCAAGGCCGCCACAGAGCGAATGCTCAGACGCTGCGTGCCCGCACGAGCGGCAGTGGAGTCCAAGTACTCAGCGGGCCGATAGTTTTGCCACCGCGCCAACGTCAGTTGTCCGATGCCAGCCATGTTTATCCACCCGGGACTCAGTTTTTGGCCTCAAATGCTACCGTTGGCCGTCTCAAAGCCGCCGTTCGTCCGCTGAACCAGCGTGGGGGCAGGTTGACGCCTATTGTTTAGGTGGTGATTTAACCACTCCAGTGACCTCTTTCGAAAATATAACAAGGCGATATGAGGCTATGAAATTCAACCATTGTATCACCGCGGCATTGATGACCAGCGGTGTAGCACTCAGCGGCTGTGCGACTACTACTGAGCAAGACGCCGGCTATTCCATTGAAGAAATCCAACAGCGTAACGAAGCGCTGTTGGCTCGCGAGGCTGAACTCGCGCGACGCGAGGCCGAGTTATAACAAGGTCAATCGGTGTTGCGAGCGGCGCCAGCAGTTGCTCCACAGGCTGAATTGGGTGATCTTTTGCCACCCAACGCCAAGTCCGGCGAATGTTACGCGCGGGTGTGGGTTGAACCCACTTACCGCCAGCGCACAGAGCGTGTGCTAGTCAAAGAGCCAAGTTCACGTATCGAAGTGGTACCGGCTCGCTACGAAACAGCGACCCAGAGGGTGCTGGTGTCTGAGGCATC
>JAACDW010000012.1 GCA_009936775.1 Pseudomonadota bacterium | reverse complement strand
GCCTGTATGGACACCTGCGAGCCAATGCTGACCTCATGCTGACCGCTGAAGACGCCTAAGGCGTTGCTCGCGAACACGCCGGTAAGCAAGGTACCTAGAATACCGCCCACCCCGTGGACAGGAAATACATCCAAAGAATCGTCAATTTTTAGCGTGCGCTTGAGGTAGCCGGTTGCGTAGTAGCAAACGCAGCCCGCCGCCAGACCGATGATTAGGCCGCCGCCGGGGCCAACGAAGCCAGAGGCCGGTGTAATGGTGCCAAGACCCGCAACCATGCCGGTTACCGCACCTAGGGCCGAGGCCTTGCCGTGGTTCAGCCGTTCCAACAGCATCCAAGTTGCCGCGCCTGCTGCCGCAGAAATGTGCGTGACCAGCATGGCCATACCCGCATCGCCGTTAGCTGCCAGCGCGCTGCCGCCATTGAAGCCAAACCAGCCAACCCAAAGCATGCCTGCGCCCATGATCGAAAGTGTCATATTGTGTGGCGGCATGGCTTGATTGGGGAAACCACGACGGTTACCCAGCACCATGGCAGCTACCAGTGCCGCAACACCGGCGGTGATATGCACGACGATACCGCCGGCAAAGTCCATCACACCTAAATCGCTCAACCAACCACCGCCCCATACCCAGTGGCAAATGGGTGCGTACACTAAGATCAGCCAAGCACAAGAGAACAAAACCACTGCAGAGAAGCGCATACGCTCGGCGAAGCCGCCAACAATCAACGCAGGGGTAATAATGGCAAAGGTCATCTGAAACAGCGCGAAAACGCTTTCAGGAATTGTCCCGGAGGCGGTGTCCTCACCGACTTGTGCCAGCAGCACATTATCGAGGCCACCCACAAAGGCATTCAGTGACCCACCATCGCTGAATGCCAGCGAATAACCCACAGTCAGCCACAGCAGCGACATCACGCAGGCAATGGTAAAGCACTGCATGAGCACGCTGAGGACGTTTTTGGAGCGCACCAAGCCAGCGTAAAACAGTGACAGCCCCGGCAGGGTCATGAAAAGCACCAAGGCCGTCGCGGTCATAATCCATGCCGTGTCGGCGCCGCTAATGCCCTCTGCGAAGGCAGGTTGGCTGAGCAGCAAACCGCCAACGAGTAACAAAAATTGATTCATGAGTCTCTCCCGTTTCCTCTCAAGACCCATTTAACAGAACCGTCAGTGAAAACGCCACATAATTGTGCGGAAATTCACCCGTTTCTAACCATTAGCATTTAGCGCGTAGCCTGTACCAGTTATTGCACTATTTTAGGGCCTTGATAGACAAAGGATGTGTATATTTGTAACGCATTGGCGCCAGCCTTCAGCATTTTTTGCGCGTCGTCCCCATCGCTAATGCCGCCAACTCCAACGAGGGTGAATTCCTTTGGAACAGCGCTGCGAAATTGGGCCAGCACTTGGGCACTGCGCTGGGTTAACGGAGCACCACTTAAGCCGCCGCTTTCACCTGCGTGTGGATGCCCGGCTACCGCCTCCCGAGCCAAGGTAGTGTTGGTGGCAATAATGCCTTCGAAGCCGCAGGCGACTGCCTGCGCGGCTATTTGTTCGACTTCCTGCCGCTCCAGATCAGGCGCAACTTTGAGCAGCAGTGGCACCCCTGACCCCTGCCCGGCCAGCGCTAGCTGCCGTTCTTTTAAGTTGCTGAGCAATGCGTGCAGTGTTTCGCCGTGCTGCAACTGGCGCAGGCCCGGCGTATTCGGTGAGGACAAATTCACAGTGAAATAATCGGCATAGCGGTGCAGGCAGTCCATGCCCTTAAGATAGTCGCTGGCGGCGTCTGCGTTTGGCGTGTCTTTATTTTTACCCAAGTTCACGCCTAACAGGGTACTCATCAAGCGGCCGCTGTTACGCACAGCATCCAGTCGCTTGGCCATGGCGAACATACCTTGGTTGTTGAAACCCATGCGGTTAATCAGCGCTTGATGCTCCGGCAATCGAAACAAGCGCGGCTGTGGATTGCCCGGTTGCGCCAGCGGCGTGACAGTTCCCACCTCGACAAAGCCAAAACCGCAGCGCGCCATGCCCAGAACGGCCTGTGCATCCTTGTCCAGCCCTGCGGCTAGGCCAATAGGGTTATGCAGGTTATGGCCGAGAAACGGGCGCTGAGCGCCAGTCAGCGGCGTCACACGGCCTGGAAGGTAGTGCGCTGCACCCAAACCGCCAATGGCAAGGTTGTGAGCGGTTTCTGGCGGCAGGGCCAGCAACAACGATTGCACAGGGTTCATAAAAGCACCGGTAAACGCTGAGGTGCAGTTTAACCGGCGTGTTGCTCAAAGTCTCTTGCGCAGCACCAAGGCTTTATCAAGGCTTTTTATCAAGGCTCTCGGCCTAAGAGGGGAACGTAAGGGGCAAAGATAGGGTTAGTAAGATAAAAAAAGGCGCCAAAACGGAGGCAGAACCTGCCGTAGCGGCGCCGAAAATGCTGTGAAAAAGCTCTAGGTTAAAGCGTTATGCCCAGTGCTCTGATCGTATCCATGTTCAAATACTCATCCGTTGGCAACTCTTTGTCGCGCTGGAAGGCTCTTACTGCTTGCGTGGTTTTGTCGCCGACTACCCCATCAATAGGACCGGGGTCGTAGCCACGGTCGCTCAACGACTGCTGCAAGTTACGAATGGTGGCGACATCCATGTTGGTCTCGCACAATATTGAACGCCATTCCATAAACCCATCGCGATCTACTTCGCGTAGGCTGACAGATTCGTACTCGCCGGGTACCGCAACAGTTCGTTCTTGGGCCCTACTGACCAGTTTTTGCACTTCCACCTCTTTGTATTCAGCCGGTATAACGATCTTGCGTGAAGAAGCCGGTGTTTTCACCACAGTGCGGGTGACGGCCTCAAAACGTGGCGGCTCTTCAACCAAGCAGATTTGACTGCCGGTACGGGATTTTGCGCTCAATGTTTTGTCGTGTATCTCATGCCACGCCAACTCTGCTGAGGCGACCTGTTCGCGTACCGATACACTGTCATAGACCGCAGGAACCGTGCGACTCGAGGTGGTGGCATCAGCAATTCGCTCTCTCACGCGCACAGTTTCATAGCGCGCCGGCACGTCGACTTCACGAGTAGTCTCAGGACGCACCAACACGCGCCGCGTCAGCGTCTTAAAGGTTGCAGGTACATCGACCAAACACATGATCTCGCCAGTGGCCTCATCAATGCGCTGGATGGGCCCTGTGCCTTTCTTCCAGATTTGACGGGCGGGTACATCAACGACGCGTTCAGTGACGGTTTCGTATGTCGCTGGTACGACTTCCCAACGCTTAGAGGCCTCACTGACCAACACGCGTTTTTCGGTCCAGCGATACTGGGCATCCTCAGCTTCGACCACATCGTAAGCCTCTTT
>JAACDW010000130.1 GCA_009936775.1 Pseudomonadota bacterium | reverse complement strand
GATATGGTTCGGTGGCTCAGCTCCGGCGCTGCTGGATCGCTGTGCCAAGCTCGGTGACGGATGGATTCCGCTTATGGGTGCAAATGCAAAGGCGCAAGCCTGCATAGACCAGATTAAAAGCGGCCGGGAAGCCATGGGCAAAGGTATGGAGGACTTCGGTATTCAGGCCCAAGCTCAATATGCAGGCGGCACACCGGAGCGCTGGGTCAAACACGCCAAGGCATGGCAGGCCATGGGCTGCACGCACCTCGCCATAGCCACTCACAATGCAGGCGAGACCAATGTCGATGGACATCTGGCACGTATCGCCGCGTATCAGCGTGCCCTTGCCGACTGACGCTGGTTTAGGCCGCTGATTGCACTGCCATCAGCACGTCGAGCCGCTGCTCAAGCTTTGCTATGTTGCTGGCAAACACAGGCACCACTATCTGATCCGCACCCTCGGCGGCATATTCGGTCAATGTTTGCGGGGTAACGGGATGACGGTTGGGGCCGACAATGACCTGAATCTCAGAGCGCCGACGACCGGTGGCGGCCATGGCCGCGTCTAGCTCCCGAAGCCGCGCGCCCAGTTCAACGGGCGTCAAATCGTAGCCGTACCAGCCGTCGCCCAAACGCGCCACCCGACGCATTGCCGGATCGGACTCGCCGCCAAAAATAATGGGTGGATGAGGCCGCTGTACTGGCTTGGGATTGAAGTGACAGGGCTTGAGCGTCAGCGTTTGTCCGCTGAATTCGGCTAAACCCTCGGACCATAGCGCCTTCATAGCAAGCAGATATTCTTCCGTTCGCGGCGCGCGACTGGCGAAGTCCATGCCAAGGTTCTCGAACTCTTCCTCCAACCAGCCGATGCCCACGCCAAAATCCACCCGGCCGCCGGACAGATAATCCAGATCCGCTACCATTTTGGCGGTATACACAGGCTGCCGCTGGGGCACCAGGCAAATACCGGTACCCAGCCGCACACGATCGGTATGCGCGGCGATAAATGTCAGCGCGGTAAACGGATCCAGCAGTCCCTCAGGATCACCGGGCAAGCGACCGTTGTCCGAGTAAGGGTAGGTTGAAGCATAATCCGGGAAAAACAGCACATGTTCCGGCACCCAAATTCCATAGACGCCCTTGGCCTCAGCCAACTGCACTGCTTGTTTGATAAAGGCCGGTGGCGTGAATTCATTGAAGGCCATGGCAACGCTGATTTTCATAAGATCCCCCTAATCTTGCCTAAACTGACTCTCGCCAGCGGTGTTCACCGTCAGCGCTAGCCCACTGTTTGTATCACGAGTCAGCGCCAGCGCGAATAAAGTCTGCTACCAGTTGGGTATCCTGCATGGCAATAAAGTGAGTCAAATCCGGTAGATGTACGTCTTGCCCCTGAGGAAATTGGGCCGCCAGCTCAGGCCACGTGGGGGAGGCGGAAAAATCCATTTCTTGGCTGTTCGGATCCCGCGGATTTGCCCGCATGACTACCACAGGCACGCGAACCTCAGGAATCAGCTTGTACAAATTGGCATCGAAATTGCCCATGTAAATGGAGGCTTCCACATAGCCGGGGCAGGCCAAATCAAAGCCTTCGCCATTCGTTGCAGGCAGCAGTCCAAACTCGCAATAGTCGTCGAATACCGAGGGCTGCCAAATTTTGTAGGGCATACGGTCTGCAAAACGCTGACGCATTTCAGCTACCGAAGAAAAATGTGCCCGACGCCGTGCTACCGGGTGATCGTGCACTGATGCATGTTTTTGATGGTCGCGCTGTTGATACAGATCTGGCGCAAAAATCACCGGGTCAATCAGCAGCAAATGCTTAAAAAATTTTGCGCTGTGTCCTGCAGCGTGGGTCACACAGTGTCCACCCATGGAATGCCCAACACCGATAGCATCGTGGAGATCTAGCGTTTCGCAAACACGCAGCAAATCCGCACCGAATTGCTCCCAGGTAAAGGGCTCTGTGTTAGCTGAGCGACCGTGTCCGCGCATATCGACGGCATAGATATGCCAATCCTTAGGCAGCTTGGCGACCACTTGATCCCAGCAACGAGCGTGGAAACCTGTTGCATGCACCAGCAGCACCTGTTGGCCACCAGGGCAACCCCACTCAAAGACACAGAGCTCTACATCGGGAAATTGAATCATATGCTGTTGGGGTAATTGAGACATTGTTGTTTCTCTTTGCTACTGAACCCGGGCAGGGAATTGCTAAACGCTTTTCAACTGTCAACAATAGGCGCTCGAATGTAGAGCCAAGGTGAAACACATTTTAGCTACACTTGCGACGCCTTCGCGCATCCGGCTCATCCACGCGCAAGGCAAATATGACCGACAGACAAATATGACCGACAGACGAATATGACCGACAGACAAATATGACCGATACCCAAATTTCCAGAGCCGAAATTGTCTCCTTTGACACCGAACCGCTTATTCTGGTGAACGGCGATGACGAAGCCATTGGTGAAATGAGCAAGATCGATTGCCACCGCGGCGCTGGTATTTTACATCGCGCTTTTTCGCTGTTCATCTTCAATGCTGAGCAAGAACTGCTGATCCATCGACGCTCTGCCAACAAACCGCTGTGGGGCGAGTACTGGACCAACTCGTGCTGCTCCCACCCAAGAGTTGGCGAAACCATGGCAGCTGCGGTTGCCAGGCGCTGTGAAGAGGAACTTGGTTTCACTACTGCGATGCGCTTTGTGTACAAATTCGAATACACCGCACATTTTAAAGATCAGGGCACGGAACACGAACTGTGTTCGGTTTTTGTCGGCAGCTTTGATGGCGAGCCAAACGTCAATACGCAAGAAATCAGCGACGTTCGCTGGTTAAGCGCGAACGACGTAGACGCCATACTCGCTGACGAACAAACCCCCACTACTCCTTGGTTTGCTATGGAATGGCAGCAACTGAAAAATCGCGGACTGGTCTAGGAGCTGATCTAGGGATTCTTCCGGGGCCTCTGCTTTGCCCCTTCTTGGCCTCTTCTCAGCCTCTTTTTTGGAACTAAGGGCCTGCGCAACAAGCGCGGACTAGCCAGACTTCATCGAGCTAGGCTTTACCGACGGGCCTGCAACTTGCGTGTGCTGGTCAAACCATTCATCGGCGCTATGCTGCAAGCGGGCGCGCATACCGCGTTTAATCTTCGCCGGTGTGCCCGCGGGAAAGCCCGCCAAGCGCAGCGCCAAGGCAGTAGCGCACCCAACTACGTCAGCATCCGCCACACACTGAGTTGCCAAACCCAGTCGCATCAGTTCCGCGCCTTTAATGCGGTCGCCAACTAGGGTGACTTGGGCAATCACCGCTTCGCTGTGGCGGAGGTTCAACCAAGCCATATTGTAGGGGGCTGCCATACCAATTTGCACTTCGCCTACCTGCAAGAACGCCGCTTCGCCGACAATCAGATAATCGCAGGCTATCGCCAATGCCGCGCCGCCATTTATCGCGTATCGCTCCATAGCGCCAATGATGGGTGTTGCGCATTCGAACAAAGCACGGTGTGCGCTGCGCCAAATGCTTTGAAAGTCGCCTAACCACTCGGGCTCAGGAGTATCGTTGAATGCGGCTAAATCCAAACCAGAACAAAAACTGCCTCCAGCCCCGCGCAGTACTATGGCCTGCACCTGCGGGTCCTTGTCGAGCAGCCGAATACCAGCAGCGAGCCCCCGCCCCAATGGCCCAACGATGGCGTTTTTACGCTGCGGACGATTGAGTATTACCTCGCCCCAGCAACTGCCGCCCTCAGCCTCATGCTTATGCACCAAAACGTCTGCGTGATGCTGTAGTAGATTCTCCATGGCTTCCCCCTTCAAAACAGCATCAATATACCAAGGACTAGGAGCGCGATACCGATTACTTCGCGACGGGTTATGCGCTCGTGCCGAAGCCAGACCGAGGTGGCCAAGGTAAACAGCAGCTCAATCTGACCCAACGCTCGCACCATGGCTGCATTGTGCAAAGCCATGGCAGTGAACCAGCAAACCGATGCCACCATGGCAATGAGTCCCACCAACAAGGCCGGCTGCCACTGATACATTACCTGACGGATCTGCCCAGGTTCCGCCAATACCAGGTAGGCCCCCATTACCACGGACTGCAAGGTGACCGCCACCGCTAGAGTAAAGGCGGCAACGATCAGCGTCTGGTAAAACCCAGAAGAGGCCATAGGTGCTGCCACAGCAATGTCATTGAGCAAGGCCAAACTCGCACCGCGATAACAAATCGAACACAGCGCCAGACAGGTGCCCGCAAGCACACCAAACCATACCCTGCGGTCTGCCTGCACCAGATCAGCAGGGCGAATGTTGCCCGATAGAAGGACCACACCCAGTAAACTGATGCCGATACCGGCAAGGGCGCGCAGGCTCACCGCCTCACCCAGAATCAGCAGTCCCAGCACGGCTGCCTGTACCGCCTCGGTCTTACTCAGGGCGGTACCCAAGGCAAAGTGTGAGCCACTAACTGCTGCAACCAAGGCCGATGTTGCTACCATTTGCGCTACCGCCCCGGCGCCAATAAAGAGCAGGAATTCGCCATTTGGCATAAACGAAAAATCGCCGCCATCATGTAGGTATGAAGTGGTGGCGAAAAACAACCAAGCAAACGGCAGGGCAAAAAGAAATCGGACGTAGGCGGCACCGTTAACCGACAGATCCCCGGTGAGTCGGCGCTGCAATAAAGATCGGAGATTTTGCAGAAAGGCACCGCCGATCGTTAGAAGCACCCAAGCGCTCATAGGGCTGCCCCTGTATTGCCCGCAGCAGGCTTAGAGATTTGATGAAAGCGCAGGCCCAGAGCTGCAGAAGCTGCCACTAAACCAAGTGCCAGACCAATCCAATACCCGAGCACACCAAGGTCTAGGTCAGCAAAGAAACCGAAACCCAGTACCCAAGCGATGGGAAAGCCAAACAACCAATAGCAGCTGAAGGCAATAAAGAACGGTACCTTGGTGTCTTTAAAACCACGTAGCGCGCCCATGGCGTTGACTTGCACCCCATCGAAAATCAAAAAACAGGCGACGATGCCAAGGAGGCTGGTGGCGATGCCGATGACCTGAACTTGCTGGGTATAGAGTCCGATTAGCCATGGTCCAGCGCCTAACAGTAACGCCATGCATACAATCGCGAACCCGGCACTACTGGCCATGGCCAGCCACCCTACCCGCCGAGCCGCATGCAGCCTGCCAGCACCGATGTTAAAACCCACTCGGATCGACGTCGCCATGCCGAGTCCAAGCGGCACCATAAAGATCAGTCCACTCATGTTATTGATAATTTGGTGCGCGGCCACGGTTTCCGGGCCGAGCCTCCCAATCAGCAAGGTCACGACTGAGAAGAAACCAAACTCCACAAAAATTGCCATGCCAATGGGCAAGCCAAGCCGAAACAGCGTTCCAATCTGCGCCAGATGCGGGGCACTGTAGCCTTGGAAGAGGCCAATGCGTTTAATGCGCGACAGCGATACGAGGCAAATCATGGCTAACATCTCTAACAGCATTACCAGAGCTGTCGCCCAGCCGCAGCCTTCAGCACCCATGGGGTCGAGACCCCAACCACCAAAAATAAACCAGTAGTTAAGAGGGATTTTCAGCAGCAAGGCCGACACAGCAATAAGCATGGCCGGCTTGGTCCAGGATAAACCCTCGCAAAGGTAACGCAGTGCAAAGTAGCCAAGCACTGGGACGATGCCCCAACTAGCAGCACTGAGGTAACTCATAGTGACATCGACGACGTCGGCCTCTATGCCCAACGCGAGATAAACGGGGCCTGCGTTTTGCAGCGCCAAGGTTAGCAACGCGCCAAGCACCAACACGATCCATAAGGCTTGGCGGGTAATCTCCCCAACCTCACAGTCTCTACCCGCACCGTTGAGCTGGGCAATGATGGGCGTCGTCGACATGACGACGCCGCTCACCAGCATCAGGCTTGGCCACAGCACCGCACCACCCAACGCCACACCGGCCAGCTCTAAGGCACCGACGCGACCGGCCATAATAGTATCCGTTACTCCCATGCCCATCTGCGCGCGCCGCGCGGCGACCAAGGGCGTCGCCAGACGAATTAAGTGCGACAGTTCAGTACGGTTTGCACCGGGTGTGTTCGCGTCCTGAGCCATATCGGTGGTTTCGATGCTTTGGGTGGCCGGCGATTGTACGCCTCTTTGACGCATTCGCGCCGCACAATACCAAGGAGGCCTAGCCACAGTGAGAGTGCTCGGCCAAAGTTGTGGAACAGAAGCCCTTTAAATAAGAATCATTATCATTTTCAAAAGCAATCGAAAATAGCGTTTCAATAGGCAGCGTCTATAGTTACGATCTAAACATTCAAATAGAAAGATAGTCGCAAGCACCTATACTGTGCTGCATCGGTAGACCGCTAACCGACGACTGAGTAAGTCTTAGACCAACGGTTCAACCAATGGAACCACCCAAACCATTACGGAGCTCACACGATATGGATCTTAAAGAAAGCGAAACTTTACAGAACCTGAAGGACGCCTTCGCAGGCGAATCTCAAGCAAACCGCCGCTATTTGTACTTTGCAGCGAAGGCTGACGTTGAAGGCGAGAACGATGTAGCGGCAGTATTCCGCTCCACTGCAGAAGGCGAAACCGGCCACGCGCACGGTCACCTGGAGTACATGGAAGCCGTTGGCGACCCAGCGACCGGTCTGCCCATGGGTAATACTGCAGACAACCTGCGCGCTTCCGTTGCAGGCGAAACCCACGAGTACACGGACATGTACCCGGGCATGGCGAAAACCGCACGCGACGAAGGCTTTGACGAAATCGCGGATTGGTTTGAGACGCTCGCAAAAGCAGAGCGTTCACACGCCAACCGCTTCCAGAAAGCGTTGGACGCAATGGGCTAAGCCCAGCGCCCGTTCGAACGATAAAGGGGCTTTAATTGGCCCCTTTTTTGTTGAGACATTCAACATAGCCACCACCAATCAATGCCATAGAGGTCTTCAATGAGTGCGAAAGAAGGTAACTTGCAGGCGCCCAAGCGCGATACCGTCGACTGGAAAAATCCCGAGTTCTACGACGAAGCATCCTTGCACGCTGAAATGGAACGGGTTTTCGATGTCTGTCACAGTTGTCGTCGCTGCGTGAGTCTATGTGACTCCTTTCCTACCCTCTTCGATCTCATCGACGATTCCGAAACCTTGGAAGTTGACGGCGTCGATAAAGCCGACTACGGCAAGGTTGTCGACCAATGCTTTCTCTGCGATCTTTGTGCAGAGACCAAATGCCCCTACTTGCCGCCCCACGAGTGGGCCTTAGACTTCCCGCATCTGATGTTGCGAGCGAAAGCGCAGAAGTTCGAGAAAAAAGATACCAAATGGCGGGACCGGATTATTACCTCCACGGACCCCATTTTCGATGCTATTTCCAGCCCGGGCATAGCCCAGCTTGCCAATGCAGCCGCTGGCTCGAAAACTCTGCGTAAGGCAGGCGAAGCGCTGTTCGGGCTGCACCAAGACGCGCCATTGCCGCACTTTTCAAGCAAGGCGCTGACCAAACAATTGCCAGCTTTGATTGGCGATGAGTCGCCGGTTACCCCCACAGATCGAACCACTGGCAAGGTGGCCATCTACGTCACTTGCTATGGCGATCACAACGAGCCGCAAATGGTCGAGGATTTAGTTGCCGTGCTCAAGCACAACGAGGTGCCAGTGAAAATTTTGCAGGACGCCAAGTGCTGCGGCATGCCCAAGCTGGAGCTGGGCGATCTGAAGAAAGTCGAAAAAATGAAGGACGCCAACATTTCGGTGTTTCTGCAAGCGATTGAAGACGGCTACGACATCATTGCGCCGATTCCATCATGTGTTTTGATGTACAAGCAAGAACTGCCGCTGATGTTCCCTGAGGAGGACAGCGTTGCCAAAGTCAAAGCGCATTTCTTCGACCCATTTGAGTACCTGATGCTGCGGCACAAAGAAACACTGATTGATACCGTATTTCCGCAACCGCTTGGCAAGATTGCCTATCATGTAGCCTGCCACCAACGGGTACAGAACTTTGGGATGAAAACCCGGGACTTCCTGCAATTGATCCCGGATACCGAAGTAACCGCCATTGAGCGTTGCTCAGGCCACGACGGCACCTATGCCGTGAAGGCCGAAACCTATGACAAGGCCAAGAAAATTGCCCGCCCAGTGGTCAAGCGCGTGTTAGACAGCGGCGCAGATACCTTTGGTTCCGACTGTCCGATGGCGGGCAGACTCATTGCTGACGGCATGGACGAAGGCGACGCCCAGCACCCCATCAGCATGGTGCGTAAGGCCTACGGCCTATAGTCATACGCTGGCCCTAGCAACTCAACCTGATCTAACGAGAGACTTATGACACTTACTCGATCTGACCTTTGGTCATTGGAAGAATATGCGGCCCGCCGGCCGGAATTTCGCGCCCAAGTTATCGCGCATAAGAAAAGCCGCAACATAGCCCTAGGGCCACATGCCACCCTGTATTTTGAAGATCAACTCACCATGCAGTATCAAATACAAGAGATGCTGCGGGTTGAACGAATATTCGAGGCGGCTGAAATCGAAGAAGAGCTGGCCTCCTACAACCCGCTCATTCCCGACGGCAGCAACTGGAAAGCTACCTTCATGATCGAATACGGCGACATCGAGCAGCGCAAGGTCGCGTTAGCAACCATGGGCGGTATCGAACAAACAGTCTGGGTAAAAGTGGACGAGGACGGCGCGAAAATTTTCGCCATAACCAACGAGGATATGGACCGCACCCGGGACGAAAAAGCAGCAGCAGTCCACTTTATGCGTTTTGAGCTCCCTGCCGCAGATATCGCCAAACTGAAGTCCGGTGCTAGGTTGTTTATGGGTATTGACCACGCGTCACTGATGGGCAGCTATGAAGTTGTAGCCGAGCAGCGAGACGCCCTGCTGGCGGATCTGACCTAAAGCGCTGGCCGAAGCCTTTTGCTCCCGACAACGTCCGGCGGTTAAAGCTGCGACATACACTCGCGCAACAAAACCGCCACCTGCTGCAACAACTCGGCGCGGGTAGAGGTTGTACGCCAGCACAGCCCCAAGGAGCGCATGGGCTGATCTGCCCCAGAATTGCTAAACGGTATGTAGTGCACGCCGCCTTCTACTGCTGAGGCTGGTACGGCCAGCTGGGGAATCAGGGTTACACCGACACCCGCAGCCACCAGTTGTCGCAGTGTTTCCAAACTGGTGGCGCTGTAGCTTTTGCTCTCAATACCTCGGTGAGCCTGACAAACCTCTAGGGCTTGTTCACGGAAACAGTGGCCGTCTTCGAGCAGCAGCACCTCCTCGCCTTCAAGGTCCTTGGTGGTCACATGCGTCATCCCGGCTTTGGCGTGGCTTGCAGGTACCGCTAGTACAAACGGCTCGTCGACCAAGGGAAACTCTGTAATATTTTCCTCGCCCAAGGGCAGAGCCAACAGGGTAGCGTCAAGGTCTCCCTGCTTCAGCATACGTGAGATGTTGGCGGTTTGAGCCTCGGTGAGCTGTATGCGCAAATTGGGGAATGCAGTACGTAATGGGGCCAGCACCTTGGGTAACAGGTAAGGCGCAATGGTCGGAATAATGCCAATGCGCAAATCGCCGCCTAGAGGATCGCGCAGTTGCTCCGACAGCGCCGTCAGCGAATTCACTTCCATCAAAATGCGCTGGGTTTGCTGCACAATTTGCTCGCCCTCTGGCGTAAGCATAACCCGCCGGTTGCTGCGCTCAAGCAGCACCACGCCAAGGGTTTCTTCCAGCTTCTTTAACTGGGTGGACAGGGTCGGTTGGCTGACGAAACATGCTTCCGCCGCACGACCAAAATGTCGATGCTCAGCAACCGCCACAAGGTAACGCAAGTCGCGCAGATTCAAGGCGTTGTGCTCGCGCCGACTTGCTCGAGCATAAAGTCCACTGCATGAGCTAGATCTTCGTCACTGCATTGCCAGCACATACCTTTGGGCGGCATGGCGTTCAAACCCCTAATGGTCGAGTCCAGTAGCACCGCCCGCCCCTTGGCCAAGCGCGGCTGCCAAGCGTCGACATCGCCCAACCGAGGCGCGCCGCTGATACCGGGATTGTGGCAAGAGATGCAGGCCGCGTTGTAGGTCGCCTGTCCGGGGTGGGCATTGGCTAGGGATTCCGCCGATTCACCCGAGCACGCACCGAGCATCGACACCGACACCAACAACAACAGTTTTCCGGCCCACCAAGCCGTTGTCTGCACGACTGTCGGTTTCACGCCCATTGTTCTTTTCCACATCATCCTCTTATCTGCCATCTTGATACCTATCTCCTCACTCAGGCGCTGTTCTTGCTGCAGCAATGGCGCAAAGCCTTGTCAGCGAATGACGAAGCTATCCGCATCGAGCGCTACGGGAAAGGTCTGTCGCAGTGCCGTCAAAGCCGAGGCCTGCAACTTAGCGGTCACCGTACGCTGGTTAACGCCTGCCAGCACTACGTCAGCCCCGTCTGGGGCATAAACCGCGCTGCCGCCAGCGTAATCCAGACCGTTACCGTCTTGGCCAACGCGGTTTACGCCAATGCAATAGGCCTGATTCTCAATAGCCCTTGCCTGCAGTAGCGTCTGCCAAGCGCTGGCTCTTGGCGCAGGCCAATTCGCCACACACAGCAGCACGTCATAATCTTGTTGATTGCGCAGCCACACTGGAAAACGCAGGTCATAGCAAACGCTCAAGCACAGCCGCCAATCGCGAAACTCCACCACTCGGCGCGTGCTACCGCTTTGATAAGACTGTTCCTCGCCAGCCATGCGAAACAAATGGCGCTTATCGTAATACTGAACCTCTCCGTCCGGAGTCGCCCAAATCATGCGATTGAAGTAGCCGCCATCTTCAATAATCAGGCTGCCTGTGAGGGCCGCGTCTAATGCTCTGGCGCGTTCACGCATCCAACTCACCGTTGGGCCATCCATGCTCTCCGCCTGGGACTGAGAGTCCATGCTGAAACCGGTGCTGAACATTTCCGGCAACACGACAACATCGGGGGGCTGTTCTAGCTGGGTTAGGTGACCGTCGAAATCGTCTCGATTGCCGGCCGGATCGTGCCAGCGGGTAGCACATTGCACCAAACTCACGACTAAAGACGACATAGAATCTCCGCCGCCTGATGCAGGGTAGCGTCGTCTTTGGCGAAACAAAATCGCAGGGCACGATGCTCGCAGTCTGCGGCATCTTTATAGAAAACGCTGATCGGAATGGAGGCAATGCCGTGCTCACGGGTCCAGCGGATTGCCAAGGCCGAATCCAGTTCCGCCGTGATATCCGCATAGCTTAGCAGTTGGAAATAGGTACCCTGACTCGGTTCGATAGCGAAACGTGATCCAGCCAACAGCTGGCAAAATAAGTCGCGCTTGGCCTGATAGAAATCCGGTAACTGCCGATGATGTTCCGGATGCTGCTGCAAAAAATCTGCGATACCCAACTGCACCGGCGTATTGACAGTGAACGTCACATACTGGTGTACGCGCCGGAACTCGGTTGTCAGACTTGGCGGCGCAACGCAGTAGCCCACCTTCCAGCCAGTAACATGGTAGGTTTTGCCGAAGGATGAAATCACAAAGCTGCGGGCATAAAGCTCCTCATAAGCGCACAGACTCAAGTGTTTGGCCTGATCGAAAACCATATGCTCGTATACTTCGTCAGCGATCAAATACAGATCGTATTTGCGGCAGAGTTCCTGCAGCGCCTGAATATCAGCCTCGCTCATCACCATGCCTGTGGGGTTGTGGGGGCTATTGAGAATTAACAGACGCGTGCGCGGGCTAATGGCCGCTTCGATGCGCGCCCAGTCGATACGATGAGTTGGAGCGCTCAGCGGCACATGCACCGGCATCGCACCCTGCAAACGAATGACGGGATCATAGCTGTCGTAGGCTGGGTCCAGCACGATGACCTCATCACCGGCATGTACTACCGCAGCAATCGCGCAGAACAGCGCCTCGGTTGCGCCTGCGGTTACCGTAATCTCACTCTCAAAGTCACAGTCCAGTCCGTAAAGATCCGCCACCTTGGTTGCAATGGCTTGGCGTAGCGTTGCTACTCCCGCCATCGGCGGGTACTGGTTCTCACCCTTGCGCATATGCGCGTTGACCCGCTCCAACAATGCATCCGGACCATCAAAGTCAGGAAATCCCTGTGACAAGTTCAGAGCTTTGTGCTCTGCGGCTAAGGCACTCATCACAGTGAAAATCGTCGTGCCGACATCCGGCAATTTACTAACGGGATGAGTGGTTGCGTTCATTAAGTTGTTACTCAAAAAATGGTCTGTCGACAATACGCACTGGGCTTTGTGCAGGCAAATTTTCACCCTGTTCGCTGTTCGCTTTGTGACTGCAGGCCAGCGCTGCTAAACTGCTCCCCGCTCTGGCAACCCGACCGTGCGATCTCGCCGCCCATGGCCTGTTGCGGCGCCATACCAGCATCTTAAAAAACGGAGAACAACATGAGTGACTACAAAGTTGCCGACATCAATCTGGCCGACTTCGGGCGCAAGGAGATCACCCTAGCAGAGGCTGAGATGCCAGCGCTGATGGCGCTACGAAGGCGCTACGCAAAAGAGCAACCGTTAGCGGGTGCTAGAATTATCGGCTGCATCCATATGACCATCCAAACCGCCGTGCTGATTGAAACTCTGACCGACCTTGGGGCTGAAGTACGCTGGTCGTCATGCAATATCTTTTCTACCCAAGATCACGCCGCTGCCGCCATGGCGGCGGGTGGTATTCCGGTTTTCGCGTGGAAGGGTGAAACCGAAGAAGAATATGAGTGGTGTATCGAACAAACCATTTTAAAGGATGGCGAACCTTGGGACGCCAACATGCTGCTAGACGATGGCGGCGACCTGACCTTAATTATTCATGAAAAGTACCCCGCGATGCTCGATAACATCCACGGCATCAGTGAAGAAACCACTACCGGCGTGCACCGTCTGTACGAGATGATGCGCGAAGGTCAGCTTAAAATACCGGCGATCAACGTCAACGATTCGGTCACCAAGTCAAAGAACGACAACAAATACGGCTGCCGCCATAGCCTAAACGACGCCATCAAGCGCGCTACCGACATGCTAATGGCAGGCAAGCGTGCCTTGGTTATCGGCTACGGTGACGTGGGCAAGGGCTCGGCTCAAAGCCTGCGACAAGAGGGCATGATTGTGCGGATCACGGAAGTCGACCCGATCTGCGCGATGCAGGCCTGCATGGACGGCTACGAAGTGGTGTCGCCTTATATGGGCGGCATCAACACCGGCAACGTTAGCGACATAGATATGCGCCTACTGCAAGACACGGACATACTCGTCACCTGTACCGGCAACGCCAATGTCTGCGACTCAGCCATTTTGAGCACTCTTAAGAAGGGCGCCGTAGTCTGCAACATCGGCCACTTCGATAACGAAATTGATACCGCCTACATGCGCGAAAACTGGCGCTGGGACGAAGTCAAAGAACAAGTGCATATGGTGTACCGGTCTGCTCAAGACGGCGATTATCTGATTCTGCTCTCGGAGGGTCGCCTCGTGAACCTCGGTAATGCCATGGGCCACCCATCGCGAATTATGGATGGCTCATTTGCCAACCAAGTGCTCGCACAGATGTATTTGTTTGAGCAGGCATGGGCTAACCAGGACGAAAACCAGCGCCAGCCCGTAGGCGTTGAAGTACTACCAAAAAAGCTCGACGAAGAGGTCGCAGAGCTTATGGTGGAGGGCTTTGGCGGCACCATGACGCGGCTTACCAAGACTCAAGCAGACTACATTGGGGTGGCGGAACAAGGACCCTTCAAAGTGGAGTCATACAAGTACTAAGCCGGTAAAACCAACACAGATGGCCTTTGAGTGCAGCCCCTAAATCAAATCATCAAAACCTTCGATCTCGAAGAAATTGAGCTAAACCACTACCTTGCCACCAGCCCCAACGAGGGCTGGCAGCGGGTCTATGGCGGTCAAGTGATTGGGCAGGCATTGGTGGCAGCCTCGCGAACCGTAGACGCCGACCGCAGCGCCCACAGCCTGCATGGTTATTTTCTGCGCGCCGGCGACACGGAAATTCCGATTTTGTACAAGGTCGACCGCATCCGTGATGGCAAGAGCTTTACCACCCGTCGGGTTGTCGCGATACAGCGCGGCCAAGCCATCTTCACCATGTCCATTTCCTTTCAAGTCGCCGAAGATGGCCTCAACCACCAATTCGATATGCCAACAACGCCCGCCCCAGAAACGCTGCCTAGCAACGATGAAATCCGACAGGAGCAGGCAAAAAGTTGGCCACCAGAATTTCAGGACACATTTTCTGGCTCGTCGGCGATTCAGACCCGACCAGTGGACCCAGTCGACATGCTGCACCCGCAACCCGCTGACCCGGTGCAGCGCTGCTGGATGCGCTGCGGCGAGGCCTTACCCGACGACCCGCGTATTCACCAATGTGTTTTAGCCTATCTATCGGATTGGTCCCTATTGGATACCGCCACTCGACCTCATGCTGTGAGGTTCATGCAGGACAACGTGCAGGTCGCGAGCCTCGACCATGCCATGTGGTTTCATCGACCGTTTCGCGCCGACGAATGGCTGCTTTACGACCAAGACAGCCCCAGCGCCAGCGGCGCCCGCGGTTTCAATCGCGGGCTTATTTACAATCAAGCTGGCGAGTTGGTTGCTTCTACCACCCAGGAAGGCTTGGTGAGAATTCACTCCGGCGACGGCTAACTCATCAGCCCCGCGCAGACCTCTGCGCGCCTGCGAACTTTGTACGCCATCGCATCGCGGGATTTTTCCGCACATACCCATTGCAAGGCAGCATTTTTTTGTCGTTAGATATCAGCAACGGCATGCTTTGCGCATCGCCGGTTGCAACGATTCATTGGGGGCAAGTTAGAGGGAGAGTTTCGATGACTGTATTTTTTGCAAACACGACACCTACGCGGGGCACAAGTAAGCCCCGAATTTGCCGGGCTGCGATTACTTTTGGCCTTATCGCACTGCTTGCTGTACTCAGCGGCTGCAGCGCAGCAGACCAAACTGGGGCAACGGCGGCAGACCAAGCCACTACGCCACGCTTCGCCAGCACAACGCTGCAAATCGCCCCACAGGTACTCGTTGGCGAGCCGGTAAAGAACGCCTTACGCAGCGCATATTTCGGCGATCTGCATGTACACACCGATTATTCCTTTGACGCTTACTCCTTCGGCACCGTCGCAACACCCTACGATGCCTACCGCTATGCCAAGGGCGATGCCATAGCTCACCCTGCGGGTTTCCAAATGCAGCTGCGGCAGCCACTGGATTTTTATGCCGTAACCGACCACGCCATGTTTCTCGGCGCAGTGAAAGCTGGGGCAGATAC
Source organism: Pseudomonadota bacterium (assembly GCA_009936775.1). Taxonomy (GTDB): domain Bacteria; phylum Pseudomonadota; class Gammaproteobacteria; order Pseudomonadales; family Azotimanducaceae; genus UBA4421. The sequence continues at coordinate 5,642 of JAACDW010000130.1, read as the reverse complement.
CACCACACCCTTCTCCCGACAACCGCATGTGCAAGGTTTGCATGATCTCAACGCGCCCGAAAACAAAAACATATCAAGCCTGCCCCAACGCGTAAGTGTCTTCACCACATTCTTGCCCGAGACACTGCAGCGTATCGCCAGCGGTGAGACCAGCCAGCAGTTACTGGACGATATCGCGCAAAACGCTTGGGCCGACACCATAGACGCTGCCAACGCCCACTACCAGCCTGGGACATTCACCACCTTTGCCGCCTATGAATACACCTCCTCTACCGACCAGCGCGGCAACTTGCATCGCAACGTGATATTCCGCGGTACCGACAAACTGCCGGTAATGCCGTTTTCACGCTTCCACAGTCAAAACCCAGAGGGCCTTTGGGATTGGATGGACAGCCTGCGCGCGCAAGGCATCGAAGCTCTGGCGATTCCGCATAACTCTAATGGTTCTAATGGGGCCATGTTCATGACCGCAGACTGGGCCGGACGGGCCATCGATGAGGCGTATGCGGCCCAGCGCATCCGCAACGAACCACTGGTAGAAATCACTCAAGTCAAGGGTACCTCGGAGACTCACCCCATGCTGTCGCCCCAAGACGAATGGGCTGGCTTTGAAATCATGCCCTTTCGCGTTGCAACCACTCTTTACAGCGAGCCCAAGGGCTCCTACGCGCGAGACGCACTTAAAGAGGGCTTAGCACTTGAAGATGCCGGCATTACCAATGCCTATCAGTTCGGCTTTGTTGGCGCATCAGATACTCATACAGGCGCCGCTTCGCTGGATGAAACTAACTATTTCTCCAAAGTCGGACTACTGGACGCTAGCGGTGGCCTGCGCGGCTCCGAACCCTTATCGGCAGGAGATGCCGAAGTGATCAAGGCAGCGGGTCGGGTCAACGTGCAAGACATCGACGGCAAACAGTATGCGACCGGGGCCTATGAAACTTGGGGAGCCTCAGGGCTTACCGGCGTATGGGCCGAAACCAATACGCGGGACTCGATCTATAATGCTTTTCGTCGCAAAGAAACCTTCGCCACCTCAGGGCCGCGTATCAAGGTACGATTCTTTGCGGGCTACGACCTTGACGATAACACCCTGATGAGCGAGCAGGCTCTTAGCCAAGCCTATGCGAGCGCGGCCAGGATGGGTTCCCAATTAGCCGCCCGCGGTGAGCAAGCACCCACATTGCTGGCGTGGGCAGCTCGTGACCCGGAATCCGCACCACTACAGCGCCTGCAAATCATCAAAGGCTGGAGTGCCGACGGTCAATCCTTTGAACGGGTTTATGACGTGGCCTGTGCCGATGGCGGCATAGTTGACCCAACAACCCACCGCTGCCCAGACAATGGCGCTACCGTTGACCCGTCAAGTTGCGAGATCAGCAAGGGACTTGGTGCCGGAGAGCTACGAGCAAGCTGGCAGGATCCTGATTTTAACCCCGACCACCGCGCTTTTTACTATGTGCGGGGGTTGGAGAACCCGACCTGCCGTTGGTCAACATGGGACGCGCTACGCGCTGGCGTCGCACCCAGAGCAGACCTGCCGCATACCATTCAGGAACGGGTTTGGTCTTCGCCCATTTGGTTTATTCCACAGCCAAGCTAGGGTGCGCGACCAACAATCATAGGGCGCGGGTGCTGCTGCGCGCGACTAAGGCTTAACGCTAACTGCGCCGCCCACGTGGGTCAGCATAGGTATCGCTCTGTTCCTGCGGCTGAGGGCCAGCTGGCCCCGCTGCCTCACGAGCGCGATTGCTGATCTGCACCTCAACCCCACCGGTTTGGGCTCGGTTCTCTTGGCGCGGCTGCTGCTCTGGTCGGCTCGCCTCGCTGCGCTGATTAGCGTTTGTACGCTGTGCATCCTGAGCAGCTCGCCCAGCGACGGTTGAACCACCGTATCCTACACCTTCAGGCATTTTTCACTCCTTACGCAGATGTTGCACTGATCACTCCAGCGGATAGTAGCATGTCTACTTTTGGATGACGCCAACTGCATCCGCTGCGGAATTGAACTCTGCTAGGATCCATTCATGGCCAGCTCAGTACATTCAATTGAACCTCCTACTACGAAGAACGCACAGCAGCATCAGCAGATTGTTGATCAATTCCCTTGGCAACGCCCGCCCTGGCATGGCGGCACCACCAAGTACCGGCTCGGTCTGCGGCCGATTGACCTAGAGCATTGGTTTCAAGGCCCCCCTACCCCGGATCTCGCAATACATAAGCGTACGCTGCTGCGACAGCACTACAGCCAAGTGGTACAGGCCCTGCCAGATTCGCTTGTTGCCCAACACGCCCTCGCCGAGCAGATGCAACGTCACGGCTGGTATCGTCCCGTGCAGGCAGACCAAGACAGCCTGCCCGATCCGATCTCAGCACTTTCACTACAGGTTGCTGATGATCTGTGCATTATGCAAAGCAACGGCCAGCAGCGGCTCTTAGCTGCTAGTGTTTGCTCGCCCAGTTACTGGAACGTGCAAGAAAAGATCGGCCTGCCAATGGCCCAGATCCATAAGCCCGTGCAATCCCTACAGAACAAGATTGGCGCGCAGATACAGCGCTTTATTGCACAAGCGCCTTTAATGCAGCCTTTCGAACGCAGTAACTGGTTTGTCCACGGCAGTCAGCAACGCATGCACTTGCGCCCGGAAGGCGTTATCGCGGGAGATCCCAGCAATTGGTTTCTACGCTCTGAGCGCGAGTCGCTGTGTCGATTTCATCCAGACTTTTTGTTGTTCACCATCAATGTGCGTTTTGCACCGCTGCGGGACATTGCCAACTTTCCCCAGGCCCTCACCGACTTGAGTCTGTCCCTTGCGCACTTCGACATGCATGAGATCGACTATTTCGGCGGCACCGACAAGTACCAACGCCTGCGATCCTACCTTGCCGAATTAGCTTAACCGAATGGGCGAGCGGTCAATAAACACGTCAGCTTTATCGTTGCCTACGGTAGCGAACTTCACCGCCAACAATGGTGAGATCGATCTGAATATCGGCTATCTGTTGCTCTGGCACGGCGAAAAAGTCGTCAGATAACACCACCAGATCGGCCCATTTTCCTGGCGTGACAGACCCTTTCACGTCCTCCTCAAAGGCTGCATAAGCATTATTGATCGTATAACTGGCCAGCGCCTCTGCGCGCGTCAAGGCCTGCTCTGGATAAAAAAGCTCACCGGTCGACATGCGCCGCGATACCGTCGCATAAAGGGAAGCAATGGCATCAATGGGTTCTACTGGCACATCCGTGCCGTTCGCTAACAGCGCCCCGCTGTCGAGTAAATCGCGCCAAGGATAGGAGGTCCGGGCAGTCCGCTCGATACCCAGCCGTGTCGCCAGCCAAGGCCCGTCGGAGGCGCTGTGAATGCCCTGAAAGGCTGCTATAACTCCTAGCTCAGCGAATCGGGAAACATCCTCCGGATCAATGTGTTGCGCATGCTCAATGCGCCAGCGCAATTCAGAGCCTTGCTGCCCCAACTCAGCAAAGACACGCTGATAGACATTCAGCACCTCCCGGTTGGCACGGTCGCCTATGGCGTGGGTATTGAGCTGATAACCGTGCTTTAGGGCGAGTCTCGCGGTTTCCTCAACCTTGGCCACCGAATCGAGCACCAGACCGTAGGATTCGGGCATATCATCATAGGGCGCAAGTAGCCAAGCGCCATGGGCGCCAAGGGCACCATCAACCTGACGCTTAATCGACCGCACCGTGAGAAAATCATTCTCCTGCGCTGTCTCACGATAAGCCGACAGCTTTGCCGCCAACTCTTCGTTACTGTCTGCCCTTACCATAACGTTCAAGCGAATGGGCAGTTCGCCAGCCGCCTCCATGGTCTTGAGAAAGTCGATGGTCGCAAAGTCTGCTCCGGCATCGTGGAACGAGGTGATGCCATGGGCTAGGGCCTCTTCACCTGCCAGCAATACGCGCTGACGTAGCTCGGCGGTTCTTTCCGCCTCAGACCGTTGCGCCTGATACTCGGCTCCCCGTTTAGCCACAAGACGCTGAGCGGTTTCGCGCAACAAGCCGGTGGCCTTACCGCTCTGATCTCGCACAATGGTGCCTCCGGCAGGATCGGCTGTGTCATCATTGATGCCAGCGGCGGCAAGCGCCGCATCGTTTGCAAACGCTGCATGACCGCTAGCGTGACCGAGTAAGACCGGATTGTTCGGCGAAACCTGTGAAAGCGTGCGATTGAGTGGCACGCCTGCAACTGCATCCAGTGGCACTTGGTCCCACTTTTCTTGATGCCAGCCCCGACCACAGATCCACTCACCGGGCTGGGCCCGATCTACGGCCATCGCAACCCGGCCCACCGCTTGGCTCCAATTATCAATATCGCTGAGGTCGATAATCTGTTGCGCACGACCAAGGCTCATAAAATGACCGTGCCCTTCAATCAGCCCCGGAGCCACCATCCGACCTGCCAACTCGATAATCTCGGTATCGGCGCCAACGTACTGATTGACCTCAGTATCAGTGCCAACGGCGACAATGGTGTGGCCGATTACAGCCACGCCAGTGGCTGCAACAATTTGCGGATCCATGCTGGCCACAATACCGCCGCGCAGCACTAGGTCTGCCGCTAGCAGCACTAGGTCTGCCGCTGGGAGCACTGGGTCTGCTGCTTGTGGCGGCGTTGGCTGTTTCTCTAACTGCTGGGCAGCCGGCACGCCGTGGTCGCTCTCGCTACAGGCCTGAAGCGCCACTAACAAAACCACCACCGACATCCATCGGGGAGCTGAAGAACTAAAAACGTTAGACATTTGTTATCCAGAAGCCTTCGCGTTCCGATCATTGCCGCAACGATGGCCTGATGCAAGTTTATCCAGCAAAAGTCCTGATAAAAGTAAAATCGCGGAAAAACAGGTCAAGCCTTATGTTTCCTAAATGGAATGTATTTCTTTTGATTTATTCCTTTTACCCTTGCGGATTTTTTCGGTTAACTGCGATTGTCGCATCGATGATGCAATCACGATTTTAGGAACAATCATGCAGACGCCAGCAGCAGACCAAGCTCCAACAGAACAGTTTCGGGTAGAAATACCGGAGATCAAAAAGAGTCTTCCGCTTACCAAGTTTGATGAAGAACTCTCCGAGTTCGAGCGCGCAAGACAGGTCTCCAAGACTTGGTCGATGGGGCAAGACTAACGCCTCAAAGATGCGGCAGGAGCCCCGCACGCTCGTGGGGCTTCGCTTTCACTTTTGACCTCACGAGACGGGCCACAGCAGCGCCCAGACCACGGTAGCAATTGTCAGCAAAATGAGACTACGGTTGAGCACCATACTGCTTCCCAAGGTGGTTCGCAGCATGGCCCCGGCAGCGCACCAAGCGCTATGAAAAACCAGCTGAGCCATAGCGAAACTCAGCGGGATCAATGCGTAGCGCTGAAAAACATCATCCAGATCTGGGCCGAATTGGGAAAACGCCAACGTCGTCATCACCCAAGCCTTTGGGTTCAGCGGATGCACTAGCAGCCCTTGGCGCATGCCCAGAGCGGTCGGCGCTTGTTCACTACTCAGCTGGGCATACCAGCCACGCAGGGCGAGCCAACTCATATACCCGGCACTCACCCAAGCAAAAATACTGCCCAGCATCGGGTAACGCGCGAGCAAGGCACCAAGACCAAAAACCATGGCCAAGTTG
>JAACDW010000129.1 GCA_009936775.1 Pseudomonadota bacterium | reverse complement strand
ACAGCCCTGAGCGTGTAGACAGCCCTGAGCGTGTAGACAGCCCTGAGCGTAAAAAAGCCGGCCTGAGCCGGCTTTTTTGTTGCTTGGTCAATGGCCTTAGCCTGATGGCACAACACGGTTCGCAATCAAATCGTCAACAACGCTGGGGTCGGCCAACGTCGATGTGTCCCCCAAATTATCCAACTCGTCTGCGGCTATCTTGCGCCAAATGCGCCGCATGATTTTGCCGGACCGAGTTTTGGGTAACCCCGGCGCCCATTGAATCGCGTCGGGCTTGGCGATAGGGCCAATCTCTTTGCGCACCATGGCAACAAGCTCGTCGAGCAGCTGGTCCGCATCCGAATTGTCACCACTCATCAGCGTAACGTAGGCGTAAATCCCTTCGCCTTTCAAATCATGCGGGAAACCTACCACCGCCGCCTCGGCAACGCTGGGGTGCAGCACTAGTGCACTCTCTACCTCGGCGGTACCTATACGGTGTCCTGAGACATTCATCACGTCGTCGACTCGGCCGGTAATCCAGTAGTAGCCGTCCTCATCCCTGCGCGCACCGTCGCCGGTAAAATAGTAGCCAGGATAGGTCGAGTAATAGGTATCAATAACCCGCTGGTGGTCGCCGTATACGGAGCGAATCTGCCCGGGCCAAGATGCCGTGATCACAAGATTTCCTGATGCAGCTTGATCCACAATTAGATTGCCCTCGGCGTCCATCAATGCCGGCTGTACGCCGAAGAAAGGCCGACTGGCAGAGCCGGGTTTCAATGCGGTCGCTCCAGGTAATGGAGTAATCATGATGCCACCGGTTTCGGTCTGCCACCAAGTGTCGACGATAGGGCAGCGTCTTTCGCCGACCACTCGGTGATACCACTCCCAAGCTTCTGGATTGATGGGCTCGCCAACGCTGCCTAACAAATTCAGTGACTGCCGTGAACTGTTGCTGACATATTCATCGCCTTGAGCCATAAGTTGCCGTAACGCAGTGGGAGCGGTGTAGAACACGTTGACTTGGTGCTTGTCGATAACTTGCCAGCAGCGCGAAGCGTCAGGATAGGTAGGCACTCCTTCAAACATCACCGTGGTCGCGGCGTTGGCCAAGGGGCCGTAGACGATATAGGAGTGGCCGGTAATCCAGCCAACATCAGCAGTGCACCAGTAAATATCGCCATCGTGGTAATCGAAGACATACTTATGGCTCATGGCCGCATGCAACAGATAGCCGCCACTACTGTGCTGTACACCCTTGGGTTTGCCGGTGGAACCCGAGGTATACAAGATAAACAGCGGGTCCTCTGATTCCATGAGCTCGGGTTCACAGATGCTGGCCTGAGACTCAGTTAAATCTGCATACCAAATATCCCGATCGTCGACCCAAGAGACATCTCCGCCAGTACGCTTGACCGTCACTACGGTGTGTACATTTGGGCAGTCGACTAGCGCCTCATCTGTATTAGCTTTCAGCGGAATCGCCTTGCCACCGCGCAAGCCCTCGTCGGCGGTGATAACAGCACGGCAATCCGAGTCTAGGATCCGGTCTTTTAAAGACTGGGGTGAAAAACCACCAAATACCACGCTATGAATGGCGCCTATTCGGGCGCAGGCCAACATGGCGTAGGCTGCCTCCGGGATCATTGGCATGTAGATACAGACTCGGTCGCTCTTACCAACGCCGCGAGCGCGCAGCCCATTGGCGAGTTGGCAGACGCGGTCGTGCAGTTCCTGATAGGTGATCTTTGCGTCTACCGAGGGGTCATCGCCCTCCCAAATAATAGCCGTTTGATCGGCTCGCTGGGGCAGATGGCGATCGATACAGTTGACACTGACGTTGAGCTTGGCGCCGGCAAACCACTGAATGTTGCCCGAGGGCATGTCGGCATTACTGACTGTATGCCAAGGCTGATACCAATCGAGAAAGTGCTCGGCCTGTTCCGACCAAAAGCCGTCGGGATCTTCTATGGAGCGCTGATACATCTGCTGATATGTCTCAGCGTCGATCAGCGAGCGCTCCTGCATGGCTGCGGACACCGAATAAAGCTCGCTCACTGCAAACCTCCTATTAAGTTTGGGTCGTAAGCCGCTGCCCTTAGCGGCGGGGGCTAGGACCGGTTGATCGTCAGATGCTCAATCAGATGCCGGGTTGCCGGGTCTTGAGTTGATGAATCCTGGCCTGCTAGTTGGGAGAAAATTGGCAGCGCCAGTTTTTTGCCCAGCTCCACACCCCACTGGTCGAAGGAGTTTATATTCCACAGCACGCCCTGACAAAATACCTTGTGCTCGTAGATCGCCAACAGGCAACCCAGTTGACGAGGGCCAAGCTCGTCGAGCACCACCGTAGTGGATGGGTGCTGGCCGCCAACCAACGTATGCTGTTCGCTTGGGTCAGTCGGCCTATGCCCTATGGCCAGCGCTTGACCTTGGGCGATGCCGTTTGCCAACAACCATTGATGATGCTCCCGGCGCTGCCAAGGGTCGTTGGCGACCATAATCAGATCGGCAGCAAATCGGCTGGTGCCTTGGTGTAATAGCTGGTGGTAGGCGTGCTGACCGTTGGTGCCGCAACCACCCCACAGAATTTGCATGGTCCGGTAGTCGAGTTGTTGGCCGTTAGTATCGACAGATTTGCCATTGCTCTCCATTTCTAACTGCTGCAAAAAGTCGGGCCATAGGGCAAGTCGTTGGTCGTAGCTCAGAACAGCCAGACTGTTGCAGCCCAGCGCCGTAGTGTTCCAAGTCGCCAACAAGGCCGCCAGCACGGGAATATTTTGCGCTGCCTCGGCGTTGGCGAAATGTTCATCGGCTGTTTGCGCCCCAGCCAACAGTTGAGCAAAAGACTGGGCGCCTATTTGTAACAAGATCGGCAGTCCTACGGCAGACCACAAAGAGAAGCGCCCGCCTACCCAGTCCCATAACGGAAACACGTTTTCTGCGGCAAACCCAAAGTTCGCTGCCGCCTGCAGGTTGGTGGTTACACCGATGAAATGCTGCGCAATGGCGTCAGTGCGGCCTGTTCGCTCAAGAAACCAACTGCGAGCACTGGCGGCATTAACCTGAGTTTCTAGTGTGCCGAAGGATTTTGAGACCACAATGAGCAGGGTGGTCTCCGGGTTCAGTCCGTCGAGGGCCCGACTGATATCTTGCGCATCAACATTGGCGACAAAGTGAATGTTCGGTGCGACTTGGCTTTGCGGAAGGTGGGCTAATGCCTTAACCAAAAGCTCCGGGCCCAAGTGCGAGCCGCCGATACCAATATGTACGACATCCTTGATAGTCCTATTGCTGTAGCCGCGCCACGAACCGTCGCGAATAGCCTCTGCGCAGGCATACAGCCGCGACAGAGGTTGCTCGACCTGCTCGCGCAGTGTCGCTGGCGCATTGGGAGCGCCAGCGCGCAGCGCAGCGTGAAGGACCTGCCGTCCTTCTGAAGCGTTTATTCTTTCCCCGGCAAGCATGGCGTCGCGTTTGCCGGCCAGATCCGTCACCCGGGTTAACTCCAACAACTCGTGTAAAATTTTATCGTCCACACGCTGGCGCGAAAAATCGAAGTGGCAGCCTGCAAGCGTATGCCGCAGGTCTTTGTTGCGCTTGCCGTCGCGCAATAGCGTTGCGCTGGCGGTTGATTCGATTCGCGCAGCAGATGCCGTGAGTGCTGACCAGTGCGGTGGGGTGTTGGCTAAAGTCATAAGGCAGCAGGCTTACAAAAGCATTGGATGAGGGTTAAAGAATTGTCTTGTGCCTTCCATCTGGACAATTTGCTCCAGCAGCGCAGCAAAGTGGGCAGGGTTATCGGCAAAGTCGATCTCTGCTGCGTTCACAATCAGCACTGGGGCTTGGTCGTAATAGTGAAAAAATTCGGCATAACTGTCGGCGAGGGCACTGAGATATTCCACGCCGATGGACTGTTCGAAGTCGATACCTCGCCGCAATACGCGTTGCTGTAGAACCTTTGCTGGCGCCTGCAGATAGATCACAAGGTCTGGGGTCGGCGGCTGCAGCAGCAAACTTTTGTGAATCTGCTGATACAGGGCAAGTTCTTCGCTGTCGAGGGTCAGGCGCGCAAACAGATCGTCTTTTTCGATCATGAAGTCTGCGACTAGGGAGCGGTCGAGTAGGTCGTTGCCGGGCATATCTGCGACCTGTTTTGCCCGATGTAACAAAAAAAACAGTTGAGTAGGTAGGGCTTGGCTGGCGCCCTCGGCATAAAAACGGTCAAGAAAAGGATTTTCATCCGCGCCTTCAAGCATCAGCGGATAACCGAAAAGTGTGGCGAGCTTCCTAGCCAGTGTGGTTTTACCAACGCCGATGGGGCCTTCGACGGCGACATAACGAGGCAGGGAATTGGCCTGCTTGGCTGCTTCTACAAGCGCGTATAGCGGTGCAGCCGCGTTGTAATCCACATCGGCAGACAATTGTGTTGTTTGCAGCATCGACACCAATTCACCCTAGCTCAAAGCGTTATGTGCTGGAGAAACCACACTATGGAGGCCTCTGCAGTTGGGATCAACTGCTGCCTGTGTCTTCGGCAGCTGAGACTGGATTGACGCGTTTGTTTTTGCTGCGCCGACGTTTGCGCGGTGCTTTTGGCAGCTGGTCAATAAGGGTTTTACGCTCGATCTCGTCGGCCTCTTGATACGCGGTCCACCACTGCGCCAGTGCGCGCACCTGTTCATCGGATTCTGCTTGCAGACACAAAAAGTCGTAACCAGCGCGAAAGCGTTTATGCGTTACCAGGCGGTCAATGGAGCGTACATTGCGCTTATGTAACCGCTCTTGAATAAGCCAAACCTCCCGAGCAAAGGTGCCAAAGCGGCGTGGCACCGCCACATAGGACTGCTGGTTTTTTAACGTGGCGAAAGCGGGATCGTCGTCCTCCACTTCTGTCGAAGTGCTGCGAGCCTTAAAGTCTTCCCATAGCAGCACTGCGACCAGGAAGCCCGGGGTTACAGAGGAACCGCTGCGAATACGTTCGTCTGTATTGCGCATGGCAGCGAGCACTAGCTCGCTGTGCGGATCGCAGCAGGGGAATAGAGCTGTTGCCAACGGCGTCTTGCGCATCGCCCGCCACACGGTTTCAGCATAGCCGTTAAGAAAGAGTTTGAGGAACTCGTCAAACAGCCGGGCGGGTGGAATCGCCTCCATGCGTTTCGCGGTGCTGCTTGCTTGCGCGAGAATATCCGGCGCAATCTCAAATCCCAGCTTGGCGCTAAAACGCATCGCGCGGAGCATTCGCACCGGGTCTTCAGCAAGGCGTGTCTTTGTATCGCCAATGAAGCGCAGTTTCTTTGCCTTGATGTCTCTTACGCCGCCGACGAAATCTATGATTTCGTTGGTGGTCGGATCGTAGTACAGGGCATTGGTCGTAAAGTCGCGACGTAAAGCATCTTCCTGCAGAGTGCCAAAGGCATTGTCGCGTAGGATCATGCCCCGATCGTCATGTACGACCTTGTCAGAAATTGACTGGCGAAATGTCGACACCTCAATTAAGTCCCTGCCGAAACGCACATGCACGATAGGAAAGCGCCGACCGACAATTCTTGAGCGTCGAAAGAGTTTGCTGACGGCTTCTAGTGGCGCGTCGGTAGCCACGTCGAAGTCCTTGGGCTTAACGCCACAAAGAGCATCGCGCACGCAGCCGCCAACCAAGTAACCCTGATAGCCGTGTGCGTTTAGCGTCTGAATAACCTTGAGGGCGCTGGCATCTCGCACCCTAGGGCCTAAACCATGGTCTTGAATGCGGTCGGGTGTCGGGGACAGTGGTTTTTTGTTGCGCCGAAAGACATTGAGCATGGAAGTTAAGATGGTTCTCGCGGCCCGCGTTGCTGAGTTTTCTTGCGTGGAATATTCAGCCGTTGACGTCGCTCCCAAAGGCTCTTGCGGCTGATACCGAGTTTTGACGCGAGCTCGGTTTCTGTCAGCAGATCTTCGTTTTCCTGCACGAACCGCACGAAATAGTCTTCAAGCGATGTCTGCCTCGCATCCGGTTCAACAGGTTGCTCAAATCTTGCTTGTGCGCTGGGTTCGATGGCAAGCAGCGTTTGGGTAATGACAGCGTCGTCGTCGGCTAAAATAACCGCTCGTTCTATGGCATTACTGAGTTCCCTTACATTGCCAGGCCAGTGGTACTCGAGCATCACTTCCTTGGCCTGTTCGCCTAAGATGAGGCCGGGTTTATTGAGGCGCTGGCATGTCTCCGCCAGCAACCGCTCAGCCAAATCAATAATGTCTTTGCGTCGTCCGCGTAAGGGTGAAAGTTCCAAGCACAGCACATTGAGGCGGTAGAACAGGTCAGAACGAAACTCACCGCTCTCGGTCAATGCCTTTAGGTCCTTATGCGTTGCAGCAATTATCCTGACATCGACCGGCACAGTCTGGGCCTGACCGACCTTGCGATTCTCCCCCTGCACAACCTGCAGCAGTCTGGCTTGGGCACTTGGCGGCAGCTCGGCGATTTCATCCAAAAACAACGTGCCACCTGATGCAGCCTCAACCAGACCAATGCTCTCCTGCGCTCGGTTTTCGTATGCAGCCAAGCCAAATAGCTCAGACTCAATTAGATTCGCCGGAACCGTTGCACAGTTGAGAGTAATGAGCGGGGCATGGGAGCGGTTGCTGGCAGCGTGAATGCCTCTGGCCACCAGTTCCTTGCCGGTTCCAGATTGACCCAAAATAAGCACCGTGGAGTCTGTGGGACCAATCTTGGCAATGCGCTGACGCAGCGTGTTCATTATTTCAGATGAACCGATCATCTCTATTGGCTCGCTTACGGTAATCGGCTGCCGGACACTGTAGGCGGTTGCTCGCTCAACAGCTGCCATAATGTCGCCAATAGGTGTGGGTAGAGCGAGATAGTCTTTCGCGCCGGCCTGCAGCGCGGCCACGGAGGCCTTGATTGAAGGGTTCGGTGCGAGCAGAACAACGGGAGCTATATTGACTAGTGAAGGTAGTTCGTCTGCTACCAACTCATGTACCGCGACAAGCGCTGCTTGGTCGCTGGTGGCAGAAATATCCAGCGTTTTTTGTTCGTTGACTTCGATGCCCTGTTCACGCAAATCATCCGCCAGAGCGGTGCGCCTAGGGGTGTCGTCGTCAATGATAAGGATGCGGGTCATGATGAAATTCTAACAGAGAATGCCGTTAAAAAAGTCGCTATCAGGCGTCGCCTGCACTGCATTAGCATGTTCGCTGTCACCGGTAAACTTGCTCTTGGAACGGTGCAAGCTGAGCCGGAACGGCATCCAGTTGCCAATGCGCAACAGCCCATTCAAGACATTGCACAACGCTCGCATCCTGAGGCGGTGCGAGTTGCCCAAGGTGCCATAGCGCCCTGCCAAGGTTCGCGACAGGGGCCGCGTTATTGAGTGCTGGGGCGTGTGTTTGTTTAGAGAGTTTTGTGCCATCGGCATAGGTGAGCACTGGAATATGCGCGTACTGGGGTGGTTTGAGGTTCAGCTTATCCATGAGAAAAATCTGCGGCGCGGTCATGGTGAATAAATCGTCACCCCGAACGACATGACTGTAGTCCAGCGCGTCGTCGTGAGCCGTTGCTAGGTGGTAGGTGACCAAAGCATCTCGGCGCCAGATAACGATGTCGCCAAAATCCGTGCTCGCGACAAAGTCATGGCTGCCTTTGCAGCCGTCTTCAAAGCTGCGCACCTGCCGATCCGCCAAGATCCGTAATGCATGGTCTGGGGCTTGGTCTGTGGCTTGGTCTGGGGCTTGGGCAGACTTGTGTCGGCAGTTGCCGGGATATAACCGTAGGCCCTGTAGGCTTTTGCGCGAGCAATTACAGTAATAACACAGGTCTGCGAGCTGCTGACGCGCTGCCTGATAAACGGCAAGGCGCTGACTCTGGTAGCGAATCGGCGCGTCGCCTAGTAAGCCATGGGCTGCCAGCGCCTGGCGAATGTGTTGCAAGGCACCCACTGCGGCGCGCTGGGGGTCTATATCGTCGATGCGAATATGCCATGATCCGCCGCGCTGCTTTATGTCGCAGTAGCTGGCCAAGGCCGTTATCAGGCTGCCCATATGGAGTGGGCCGGTAGGAGATGGAGCGAAGCGACCAGCGAGATGTTCGCGGCCGCGATTCAGCGCGGGTGGCGGTTGAGACTCAACCACGTTTCAGTGCTGCCGAGGGCCAAGCATAAGCCAATCACGCAAAGCCAAAGGGTCAGCCGCGCAACGCCATAGCATTAACCGTGAATTTGACGTTCTTTGATTTCGTCGAGGGATTTGCAGTCAACGCACTGGGTCGCCGTAGGACGCGCTTCCAGACGGCGCAAGCCAATCTCGATACCGCAGGTTTCGCAGTAGCCGTAATCGTCAGTTTCCAACATGTCGATGGTTTTATCGATTTTCTTAATCAATTTGCGCTCGCGGTCCCGAGTTCGCAGCTCGATGCTAAACTCCTCCTCTTGAGTCGCGCGGTCAGCGGGGTCAGGGAAGTTGGCTGCATCGTCCTGCATATGATTGACGGTTCGATCAACCTCTTCCATTAACTGGGTGCGCCATTGGTTCAGAATGCCACGCAGATGCAGCAACTGCTCTTCGCTCATGTATTCCTCACCGCGTTTGGGTTTATACGGAGTAAAATTGCGAAATTGCGAATCCTTCGGTGCTGCTTTACGACGTTTGGTGGGAGCCGTTTTTTTAACTGTTTTTGCCTTTGCGTCAGCGGCCATAATTTTTCCTATATTATTCAGGCCTCTTACCAAAAAAGTAGGGCCAAAATCGCAGGGGCGCGAAATCTAGCAGATGCTGGCGGTGAAAACTACACCTTCGGTATTGAGTTTTGTGAATGAGCAGGAACAAATGCAGTGTTAGTGCGCTTTTTACCGGTCTGTTGAGGGGCACGCCCCTTCGTCAACGCAGTTAAGGAAGATTTCATGTTTTCAGCCCGTTCAAGTGAGATTTCGCCATTCGTCGTTATGCAGTTGCTACAGCGCGCGCGCGAATATGAGAGCGCGGGCAAAACGGTAGTGCACTTCGAGGTGGGCGAGCCGGATTTTGCAACAGCAGAACCCATTGTTGCGGCAGCGCAACAGGCCATCGCTGCGGGGCGAACGAAATACACATCTGCTCAGGGCATCCCTGAGCTGCGGCAAAAAATTAGTGGTTTTTATCGCAACATGGGGGTCGAGGTTGCGCCGGATCGAGTGCTGGTCACCAGTGGTGCCAGCGGTGGCTTAACCTTGCTGACATCGCTGCTGCTAGACCCGGACGACGAGCTGCTAATTACCGACCCTGGCTACCCCTGTAACGACGTGTTTGCGCGTCTGGTCGGGGCCCGGCCACGGCCGCTAGCGGTGCAGGCACATAACCGCTTTCAGCCGACATTGGCAGAGTTCTCCGCAGCTTGGACGGCGCAGACACGGGCCGCCTTACTGGCCTCGCCCGCTAACCCTACTGGGACAATGCTGCGCGCGGAGGATCTAGCGGCGATGGCTGCATTTGCTGCGCAGCACGCAGGTTTTTTGATTCTTGATGAGATCTATCAGGGTCTGAACCACGGCCCGGCGATTTATCCTTCCGGCTTAGCCGTTCGTGATGATCTCTTTATTCTCAATAGCTTTTCCAAATACTTCGGTATGACGGGCTGGCGTTTGGGCTGGGTCGTGGTGCCCCCTGAGGCGACCGCACCGATGACGAAACTGGCGCAAAATCTCTTCATCTCGCCAAACGCGCCGGCCCAGTATGCGGCGTTGGCAGCTTTCGACGACGATGCCATGGCAATACATGAACAACGCAAGGAAACTTTCGCGCAGCGCGCCGCCACGCTGCGAGCTGGGTTGCTGGATCTAGGATTCCAAATCCCCGTGATTCCCGATGGGGCATTTTATTTATATGTCGATATCAGCCACACCGGAATGCGCAGCATGGACTTTTGCTGCCGGCTGCTCGATCAGTTTCAAGTGGCGGTAACCCCGGGAGACGACTTCGGTGAACATCATGCCGATCGCTATGTGCGTTTTGCCTACACCACAGATCAGCAATCAATTGATCTCGGGTTACAGCGCATCAAACAGGCCTTGACCACCTGGGGGATCGGTCATTGAAACTGCCAGAGTTACAGTCAGGAGTTCTGATTCGGCGTTACAAACGATTTCTGGCGGATATCGAAACCCTGTCCGGCGACGTCATTACCGTACACTGCCCCAATACAGGCGCGATGACCGGGTGCATTGAGCCGGGCAGCATGGCCTACTATTCGGTGTCTGATAATCCTCAACGCAAGTATCCCTGCACGCTGGAGATTGTGGCTACTGACGCCGGCCTAGTCAGCGTCAATACCGGTCGAGCAAATGCGCTAGTTGCTGAAGCCTTGGCGCAGCAGCAGTTTGCGCCCTTAGCCGATTACGCGGACATTAAGTCCGAGGCCAGTATTCCCGATGGTGGTGGTCGCTTTGACTTTCTAGCCTGCAATGCTGAGGGCGCGCGCGCATACATTGAAGTCAAAAGCGCAACGCTGCACATCGACTCAGGCCGTGGGGCATTCCCCGATGCGGTAAGTGAGCGGGCGCTGAAACATGTACAAGCGCTGCAGCGCATGGTGGCGGCAGGCCATCGCGGTGTGCTGATCTTTTGCGCCCAACATTGTGGTATTGATCAGGTCAGTCCTGCTCATGCGATCGACCCGGCATATGCACAAGGCCTGACCGAGGGGCTGGCAGCCGGCATCGAAGTTTATGCAGTCGGCTGCACGACCGATTTACTAACCATGCGCATTGATCGGCAAATCGATTTTATTATCTAGCTGCCTGATTGCAGTTTTTGATAGTCGGCAATGCTAGGAAGGCGGGCACCAAATTGGGTAATCACTTTGGCCGCGGCGTTATTGGCGAACTTGGCAGCCTCGGCGGCGGAGGCACCTCGCAGGCGTGCCGCAAGACAAGCGCCTGCGAAAATATCACCGGCACCGTTTGTATCTATTGGCCTGACTTTTTCTGTGCCTACCTGCCAAGAGCCCTCGGCGTTGACGACCTGCGCACCGTTTGCCCCAAGAGTAATGTATAGCTCCTTAGTGATATCCTGAAGTTCCTTAATTGCAACCCCAAGGCTGTCGGTGCTTGCCCAAGCCAGAGCTTCTTCCGCGTTGCAAAACAATGTGTCTACGCCTTCGCCCATCATAGTCTCTAGAGTCTCTCGGCAAAAAGTCACCATTGAGACATCACTGAGAGTCAGTGCTATCTGGGTGTTGCTGGCGCGGGCAAGCTCATGACAGTAGATAGCGGTTTGGCTGTTATGTTCTGACGAGCTCAAGTAGCCCTCGATGTATAGACACTGAGCGCTTGCCAGAGCGCTCGTATTAACAAGACTAGGAGTCATTTCGTTGGAAACGCCCAAGTCGGTGCACATGGTGCGTTGGCCGTCCGGGGTAATCATAACCAAGCATTGACCCGAGCGACGCTGGTCTGTGGCGGCCTCAGAAATTTCCGAGTTGTCGACACCGGCAGCTTGCATGTCTGCCAGAAAGTACTTGCCATTCACGTCGTCAGCAAGCTTACAGGTATAGGTTGTTGACAGACCCAGTGCTTGAGCCGCAAAGATGGTGTTGGCAGCAGACCCCCCACTGGCACGACGCATGGGCAAATGCTCGAGCTTGGCCACCAGATCGGCCATGCGCGGCGAGTCGATGAGGGTCATGTGTCCCACCGCCAGATCTTCGTCTGACAGGAATGCCATGCTGACTTCGACGTCTGCATCTACAACGGCGTTACCGATGCCATAAAGATCCACCATGCTAATTTCCTTTTTTGTACGTTTTTGTAATTTTTTGCAGTTTGTGATGCTGGAGATTTTTCGCGTTTTAGCCCGCGGCGAGTGCCGCGAAAGCTGAATCAGCGGCGGCAAGGGTCTTGGCTAACTCCTCCGCGCCATGTTGCGCCGATAAAAATCCGGCTTCATAAGCAGATGGGGCAAGGTAAATGCCGTGCTCCAGCATGCTGTGGAAAAATTGATTGAACTGCTCAACATTGGAGCCAGCGACATCGTCGAAGTTCACCACGGTACTGCGTCCAAAAAAGAAGCTAAACATGCCGCAAACGTGATTTTCGCATAATTCGATACCATGCTTGTTTGCCGCTGCCAACACGCCTGTTACAAGAGCATCTGTGGTGCTCGCAAGCTGGGCATAAACTTCAGCGGTGAGGTTGTTCAAAGTGGCTAGGCCAGCGGCCATGGCCAACGGGTTGCCAGAAAGCGTTCCAGCCTGATACACAGGCCCCATCGGTGCGATGCAGTTCATGATGTCTGCGCGGCCGCCGAAGGCCCCAACAGGCAGCCCGCCGCCGACAATTTTGCCGAGCGTGGTAAGGTCTGGCTGAATACCATACAGGTCTTGAGCACCCCCGGGCGCGACTCGGAATCCGGTCATCACTTCGTCGAAAATTAACACTGCACCGTGTTGCTGACACAGTGCTTGCAAGGTTTGCAGATACCCGTCGGCGGGCGGGATACAGCCCATGTTACCTGCGATGGGTTCGACGATAATGCACGCGACCTTGTCACCATAGGCTGCCATCAATTCGCCGATAGCCTGTGCATCATTAAACGGAGCCGTAAGCGTGTGCTTGGCAAGATCTTCGGGCACACCGGGCGAATTAGGTAGTCCCAACGTCAGTACGCCGCTGCCCGCCTTGACCAGCAGAGAATCTGAGTGGCCGTGATAGCAGCCTGCAAACTTGACGATCATGTCTCTGCCGGTGAAGCCGCGGGCGAGTCGGATAGCAGACATAGTGGCTTCGGTGCCGGAATTCACCATGCGCACTAGGCTCATGCTTGGTACCAACTGTGTAATTTTCTCCGCCAACTCAATTTCCAGTTCCGTCGGCGCGCCAAAACTCAACGCTTTTTGTGCCTGTTCGGTGACAGCGTTTACGATGGGCGCGAAGTTGTGGCCGAGAATCATGGGACCCCACGAGCCGATATAATCAATGAAATGATTGCCATCGACGTCCTCAAGATAGGCGCCATTTGCGCCAGCAAAAAAAATCGGATCGCCGCCAACGCCCTTAAACGCACGCACCGGCGAGTTGACGCCGCCGGGAATGCTTTGTTGCGCTCGTTGCATCAGCGCGGAGGAAGTATTTCGTTGCATAGTTTCTCTGTCGTAATCGTTGTGGGGTAGATGCGTCGTTGCGCTGCTGACCGGATAAACCGTGTAGTGTCGGTCATCAAAAAGGTTTGATGACCACCAGCAGTACTACGGGTATCAAAATAAACACCGGAAGTTCGTTATAAATACGAAAAAAACGCTCGCTTCGCCGTTGTCGATCAGCTGCGAAGTCCTTGATCATTCTGCCACAATGCAAATGATAGACGACCAAGAGGGCGACTAGCGCTGTTTTAACCCAGATCCACAGGCTGGTATGCAGTGCGGACCAGCCTATGACCAGCATCCAAAAACCCAGCGCCAGAGTAACAACCATGGATGGCGTCATGATCAGCCGATAAAGCTTGTCTTCCATAACTTTGAAGCGTTCGTTACTAATCGCATCTTCTGTCGCCGCGTGGTAGACAAACAGTCGCGGCAGGTAAAAGATGCCCGCGAACCATGTGATGACGCTGATAATATGTAGTGCTTTTAGCCACAGGTACATGCAGTGAGGGGCTCTGGTCGCGGAATTAGGGCGGGAGTTTACAGCCTGAAGGGACGGAACACCGACTTGTTTCTTTCGACATAAATGCGCTGATTTGCGGTTCATGAGCGCGCTGGTTTGCATTGAGGCAGAGGTTTAAGCTACAAGACCATCGGGACAAGCTGAGTCTGGCGCAGACAGGCAAGAAGCCGACATTTGATGGAAGCTGAGACGCAAGAGCAGCTGAAACTAAAGAAAAGTGCCAATTTAAGAGAAGCAAACAGACAAGACACAAAGGAAATCCAACTTGCAATATCGCGTTATAAAAGAACATTCGTCGCGCAAACGCTGGTCGCTTTGGGCTGCTGCGTTGTCGACATGTTGTGCGGTTGGCGGCCTCGGATTTCTCTGGGGTGTTTCTGCGGCACAAATCCAGATTCGGGAAAATAGCGATTTAAGGGCACAGGCGCAGCAGTTGCTAAGCGAAAATACGCAATTGTAAAATCAGCTAACGGACAGTGAATTGGTTATTGATACGCAAAGGCATACTTCGGTAGCGCTGCGCGATGAACTGACTGAACTGCATAAG
Organism: Pseudomonadota bacterium; assembly: GCA_009936775.1. Lineage (GTDB taxonomy): Bacteria > Pseudomonadota > Gammaproteobacteria > Pseudomonadales > Azotimanducaceae > UBA4421. Next base: position 5,841 of record JAACDW010000129.1, on the reverse strand, counting down.
AACAAGACGATACTTGAGACTGAGCTAGGTTTTTTTCGCAAAATCATGGTGCCCGGTGCAACCCGACAGGGCTTGCATGTCGAACGCTTTGACGTGCGGACCAAGGAAGGGCCTGGGTTTGTGTTGGAGGCTACACTGATTCAAGTCGCGGAAAGGCCACGCGTGGTTTCTGGCTCGGTGGTGGTGAAAATTGAAGGTACGCGCAATGGCGAACCCGCAATTCTCTCAAGTAACGACCTCGCTAGCAGTTCAGAGAAGCTGGAGTTTCGCTTTCGCTATTTCCAGCATTTGGAGCAGTCGGTGGAGCTGCCCGCAGATTTCCAGCCCTTGCGGGTGAAAGTGGCAGTGGTCGCAAACAAAAAAACGCCGGTCGAGACCGAATACGCTTGGCCGGTATAGTGTCTTTTATTGCTCCGGCGCAATCACCGAGTTGCTGAGAAAATGGCTTGGAAGGGAAAACGATACAGCATGGCCAAAAAAGAAATCACACTCATCGCGAACGACGCGGAACTGGCAGGCGACATCACATTTGCGAGCCAATTTGTTGTCAATGGTTTACTGCGCGGCTCGACCATCGCCGATACGGCAGGTGCGGCCATGACCATTAGTCCCAACGGTCGGGTAATCGGCGACATCCGAGTGCCAAAAGTTGTGATTCACGGCAAAGTTAAGGGCACGGTCTATTGCTCGGAACATCTGGAAATTGCCGAGGGTGCAGTGATTCAGGGCGACTTGCACTATCGGGTGCTACAGATGCATATGGGTGCATCTGTGCAGGGTCGATTAGTGCATACCGAGCCGGAAAAATCCGCAAACGATGCCGTTGCGAAGACGGAAGAGCCGGCACCTGTGGGCATCACAAGAGGTCAGATTTAAGTGTTATCGGACATCACGTTTTCTCAAAAAGCAGCCGAAAAAGTTCAAAACCTAATTGAGCAAGAGGGCGATGGCGCGCTGTGTTTGCGCGTCTTCATTACCGGTGGGGGCTGCAACGGGTTTTCCTATGGCTTCACCTTTGATGATGCGCAGGCTGAAGACGACGCGGTTATTGAACGATCCGGCGTCCGCATGCTGGTCGACTCTATGAGCTATCCCTACTTAGCCGGGGCTGCCGTCGACTACGTGGAGGACCTTGCCGGGGCTCAGTTCGTTGTGTCTAACCCTAATGCTGCCGCAACCTGCGGCTGCGGCAGTTCTTTTTCGCTCTAAAGCTTTTGCTTTAGAGCTCGCGCTTAAGGAGCTCGAGGCCGTGCAGGCTTGCAGCTGACTAAGCCGGATAAATCGCACCCAGCACCCGAGCGCCGGTGGCGCCGGTGACTGCTACGAGATTGCCGCTTAGAGCGTAGATGCGCCGATAGGCAAGCCATCCAAAGGCCGCTGCCTCGACCGAATCGCCGTCAATTTCCCAATGTTCTGTCGCCGCTACATGGCTGCTTGATGAACCTGCGCTTGTAAGAGCTTGCTTGAGTGCGCCTAACACATGCTCGTTGCGTCTGCCGCCTCCGCAGACGGGTACGTTTTGCACATCCGGCATTTGTGCGGTGATCGCCTGCGCAATGGATTGGGCGGTTAGCGCAGCCAATGTGGCCTGCACGTCCTGTGGCGCAATCTGCCGCTGAGACGAGGTGATCTGGGCGTTGATCCATGCTTGATTAAAATACTCGCGCCCGGTGCTTTTGGGTGCCGGCGCGCGAAAGAAAGGATCACTCAGCATTTGTTCTAGCAGGGCCTTGTCGACGCGACCCGATGCCGCCCATGCACCGCCAAGATCAAAGCTAACGTCTGCATCGTGATGATGCTGACTAAACCATTCATCCATCAGGCAGTTTCCGGGACCACTGTCGAAACCGCTAAAGCTGCCATCCAGGGGCGAGATGTTACTGATGCCGCCAATGTTAACGATACAAGGCCTTGCTAAGCGGTCGCCGAAGAGCACCTGATGAAAGGCTGGTGCTAGCGGTGCGCCTTGACCACCTGCTGCCATGTCGCGACGGCGAAAATCGGCAATGGTGTCGATGCCCGTTAGTTCAGCGATGTGATTTGGATCGCCAATTTGCACTGTAAAGGGTTCGTCGATTTCAGCACTCGCAATACCGCCGCTCGGACGGTGGCGCACTGTTTGGCCGTGACTGCCGATGGCACGGATGCTCGAAGGCTCAACACTCAGTGACCGCAGCCAGTGGTTTATCGCGGTACCGATAAACTCGCCCAAGGCGGCATCGCAGGCTCCAAGCAATTCCACAGAGGAGTGATCTGGCTGCGCACAGCGCAGTAATGCATCGCGCAAAGTACTTGGTAACGGCAAGGTGCAGGCCGCAACAACAGTTACGTTTTCATCCAGCGCCTCATCAGCGCCAGTAGGGTGAGTAACGTCAATTAAGGCTAAATCAAGACCATCGACGCTGGTGCCAGTCATGCACCCAATAAAACGGCCGAGCTTCATGCTCCCGCATCGCTTGCGAGCAGTACAACTTGTTCGGAAAAATGGTCTAGCAGCAAAATATTGCTCAAGGTCAGTTGGCGGAAACGGTTCAGTTCCTGTCCCGGTACGGGCTGCGCTTCGGGTAAATCTACTGTTCGCGGGTTTTGGTGCACGCCGTTGACGAGAAACTCGTAATGCAGGTGGGGGCCAGTCGCGTAGCCGGTGGCTCCGACGTAGCCAATGGTCTGGCCCTGTTTGACGCGCTGGCCGGCACGAATGCTGCGGGCAAACTTTGACAGATGCAGATACTTGGTGACGAATTGTTCGCCGTGTTTGATTACCACGTAGTTGCCGTTGGCCTTAGTCCGAGACGCCTGTTCAACCTTGCCATCGCCTGCGGCGAGTATTGGTGTGCCGCGGGGTGCAGCATAATCAATGCCTCGGTGTGGTCTAACGGTTTTATAGAGAGGGTGTTTGCGGCGTAGATTAAAACTGGAACTGATGCGGGAAAACTCCACCGGCGCGCGCAGAAACGCTTTACGCATGCTCAGGCCGTCTGGGTCAAAGTAGTCGGCCTCGCCAGCCTCGTTGGTATAGCGTACCGCGGTGTAAGACTTACCTTGGTTGATGAAACGCGCAGCAACAATGGCCCCATAGCCTATAAATTCACCATCAAGGTATTGTTCTTGAAAGACCACGAAGAATTCGTCCCCCGGCCGAATGTCGAGAACGAAATCAATATCCCACTGAAAGATCTGCGCTAGCCGCATGGTCAAATTGTCCGGTAAACCAATCGACTGACTGGTCAAAAACAGACTGTTGTCGATCACCCCATGCTTGTAGGTCAAGCGCGCTTCAGGTTCAGCGATGATTTCCGCGCTGGTAAAAGAGTTGTTGGCTGTGCGCGTAAATACCACGCGCTCAAGAGGCCCGGGCTGATAGGTGAGTTTTGTCAACTCAGAGTCAACGCTCTCAAAAGTTAGTTGCGCGCCGGCGAAGATGTCCGCCAAAGTTTTGCCGTGCGGCGTTTGAGTCAGCGCATAGAGGGTCTGCGCTGAGAAGCCGCTGCGGTTGAAGATCATGGCCATATTGTCGCCAGGCCGCACAGTGGCGAAGCCTACCTGCGGCACCGAGGGAACGGTCTCGTTCGCCGGCGCGGTCTGCCCAACTCGCGTGTTCGCGGCCGGGCTGGCGGCCAATGCTTCGGTCGGCAACTCAGTGTCGAGCTTTACAGGCCCTGGCACCTGTTGCGGCTTAATAAACCCGGTTACTAAGAGCAACGCGAGTCCTGCGGCGACAAACGTAGCGAGGCGGCGATGGAAGGAAGGAATTTGCATAATCTAAATGGGATTCCTGATCTGCTCGGTAGGCCCTCGGTTTACTGCGAGGCGAGTATAGAAGAAACCTAGGCGAAGAAAAGCGGTGCACGCGCAGACAAAGGGGCTTTAGCGCTGTTTTATCGGCGAAGTTTTTATGCTGCTTGTTCTTATCGCATAGCATCTTTTGATAAGGTTTGCCGCGCGTCGCTGACGGGCGCGAATACGGATAAGGCTATTTGGCCTCTCGGATATGATGCAAGAACAGGGAAAGAGCAAATGAGCGCACGAGCGTTTGTCGATGAACTGCGTTGGCGCGGTTTGCTGGTACAGATATCGGATGAAGAAGGATTAGTTGAGCATCTTGATGCGGAAAATCGAGTGCTTTATTGCGGCTTTGACCCCAGCGCAGACAGTTTGCATGTAGGCAGTTTGGTGCCTTTGTTGGCGCTGCGCCGGTTTCAACTGCAGGGCCATAGGCCGCTGCTGTTGCTGGGAGGTGCTACTGGCTTGATTGGCGATCCGTCTTTTCGAGACGACGAACGGTCGTTGAACGACAGTGCAACGGTCAGTTCTTGGGTAGAGAAATTGCAAACACAGGTCGGTCGCTTCTTAGATTTCACCGCAACAGACGGTTCTGCGGCGACAATTGTGAACAATTTGGATTGGACCGCGGACCTCAATGTCATCGACTTTCTGCGCGACATCGGCAAACACTTTTCGGTCAATGCGATGATTCAGCGAGATTCGGTGAAGGCTCGGCTAGAGCGGGCGGAGCAAGGCATCTCCTATACCGAGTTCAGTTACATGCTGCTGCAAGCCATGGATTTTTTGCGTCTGGCGCAAAGCGAAGACTGCCTGCTGCAGATTGGCGGTAGCGATCAATGGGGCAACATAGTTTCTGGCATCGATTTGATCCGTCGGCATACGGGCAAAAGCGCCTTTGCCCTTACCATGCCATTGGTGACGAAGGCTGACGGCACCAAGTTTGGTAAGTCAGCGAGCGGAGCAGTCTGGCTGGATGCGAGCAAGACATCGCCCTACACCTTCTATCAGTTCTGGCTGAACAGTGCTGACGCCGATGTTGGTCGGTTCTTACGTTTGTTTACCTTTTTGCCGAGCACAGACATAACGCATCTCGAAACCCTGATGCGCGAGCATCCCGAACGGCGGCAAGCCCATCGTAAATTAGCTCAAGAAGTCACAGCCCTAGTGCATGGGCCGGACGCCGTGGTCGCCGCGGAGCGCATCAGCCAAGCATTGTTTGCTGGTGATACCACACAATTGTGCGAAGACGATCTACAGCAACTGCAGCAAGATGGGTTGTCGAGCAGCCAATGTGCTGTGGGGACAGGGCTGCTTACCGCGCTGGTCGATGCGGCGCTTTGCAAGTCGACTGGGGAGGCACGCAAGCTGATTCAGGCGAATGGCATCAAGGTCAATGGTGCTCAAGTTGACGAAATGGCGAGGGATTTGCGCTTCGATGATGCCTTGTTTCAGCGCTACTACCTGATTCGCAAAGGGAAAAAGAATTACCACTTGATCGTGCGCGGGGATTAGCGAAATAGCCGTGAAAAAAAACGTGAACTTTTTTGCAAATTGCGGTTGCGCGCCCTTTTGATATGCGTATTATACGCCTCCCCGCAGCAAGGCCCTAAACAGTCAAGCTGCCGATCTTTAAAAATATAAAGCAAGTGCATTGTGGTTCTTCACTGCACAGCCGTGACAAGCGGTTGAGCAAAGATGGAGAAGCAAAATGTACAAACAAGCCATTCGTGTGGGAACACGTAATTCGTTTTGAGTAAATGATTACTCGGCATCATGGCGAGGAAAAGTAGGTTGCTGTGAAGTTCTTCGGAGCGTCGCAATAACAGACCGGACCAGACCGAAAGTCGAAAAAATTAAACTGAAGAGTTTGATCATGGCTCAGATTGAACGTTGGCGGCACGCCTAATACATGCAAGTCGAACGAGAAAGCACCTCGGTGTGAGTACAGTGGCGGACGGGTGAGTAACGCGTAGGAATCTACCTAGTAGTGGGGGACAACTCGAGGAAACTCGAGCTAATACCGCATACGCTCTATGGAGGAAAGTGGGGGATCTT
>JAACDW010000128.1 GCA_009936775.1 Pseudomonadota bacterium | reverse complement strand
GATTTGTACGGCTATGTAAAACTCAAGCAGGACCTGCGCATCCCGATCATGGCCACAGAAATGCCGAATACTGGGCCAACTGCCTACGCACCTTGGATTCTACAAAAAGCCACAGATTACCTGCGCGGCGATGTGGCGATTAAGGGCGGCCTCACGTCTTGTTTGAAGACCGCGCATACCGCCGAAACCTTCCAGATGAATTACGAAGTCCATCACGGCGGTAACTCACTCCACAATGTCGCCAACCTGCATTTGATTATGGCCGTGAAAAACTGCGAGTACTTCGAGGTCTTGCTGCCCGACGAAGTACAAAAGCACGGTCTGGTAAAGGACATTGAGGTCGACAAGAACGGCATGGTGCATGCCCCACAAGGGCCCGGCCTCGGCGCGGAAATCGACTTTGACCTTATCGAACATAACAAGGTTGCCGAGCTTTAATGCAGGACTTCAATGGCAAGACGGCCTTTATCACTGGCGGCGCCAGCGGTGTCGGCTTGGGCATGGCGAAGGCGTTTGCCAAGGCCGGTGCCAATGTGGTCATTGGCGACATTCAAACAGACCGGCTCGCAGACGCTGCACAGCAGTTGGCTGACATTACCGACGCCGTACTCACCCTTGAGGTTGATACCACAGATATCGGCGCTCTGGAGCAAGCTGCGCAGCACATTGAGCAGCGCTTCAGCCCCGTCAATATTCTATGCAACAACGCGGGCATTGGCGGCGGCGGTGAGGTGCTGGCCACCCCCGACGAACGCTGGCAGCGCGTCATGGGGGTAAATTTATGGGGACCTTTGAACGGTGTAAAAGTGTTCTTGCCGGGCATGCTGGAGCGCGGCGACGAAGGCCATATTGTCAATACCGCTTCCTTTAGCGGCATACAGGGTCACCATTCGCAAGGCGCCTATGGCACCAGCAAATTTGCCGCAGTGGGATTGTCCGAGTTCTTGCGCAACGATTTAGAAGCTAGCTGTATCTCCGTATCCGTGCTGTGCCCGCATGTGGTAGATACACCAATTTTTTACCCGGACCTCAGACCTACTGAAACCGATGCCATCGCGGAGCGGCGCGCTAGCATGCCTTGGCTGCGGCACATCGCGGTCTCTGCAGACACGGTTGGCGAGCAAGCGCTGGCCGCGATTCGCAGTGGCGAGTTCTACATTTTTTGTGATGGCGGCGACTCCCGGGCCATGCTCGAACAGCGCTGCGCAGACATGTTGGCCGCCATGGAGCGGCAGTTCCCGAGCTGAGTCGGGCTGGCAACTGCGAGCTACCAACGATGAGCTAGGGACGCAAAAGCGGCAGCAAATACCGATAACGACATTCAGAGCAAAACTATGAACACTGTGACAAATAACTTCACTTGGCAGCAGCTTGCCGACATGCCATCGGCCAAATGGGAACCCGCTAGCTTGCTCGTCGACGGACGGCTGTATGTCCTGGGTGGCTACGAAAACTACATCATGTCGAGCCGGCGGCTCGACGTCTTCGACCCACAAGACGGCAGTTGGACCAAGCTAAGCGACTTACCCAGCGCGCTATCACATGTAAATCTAGTCGCCGACGAGAGCGGGTTTTGGTTTGCTGGGGGTATGAAGGACAAGATCCACCCGGGCAAAGACCATATAATTTGCGAGGTTTGGCACTACGATATAGCACTGGACCGCTATACCGCTGCACCCCTGCTGCCCGGGCCAAGAGCGGGCGGCGGGCTGGCTCGTATTGGCGATACCCTGCACTACATTTCTGGCCTAATGGCTGACCGGGATACCGACTCACCCGATCACTGGACACTGGATATTAACGCTTGGCGACGGGGCGAAAAGACCGACTGGCAAACGGTGGCACCCCTGCCCTTGGCGCGCAACCAACTGTCCGTCGCTGTACTGGGTAACGAAATCTATGTGATCGGCGGCCAGTTCAATCACGATTCGCAGCAGCTGGACCAAACCAACGTAGACATCTATAATCCAACTGCCGACAGCTGGCGTGCAGGACCACCACTGCCTTACGGCCACTCCCATTCCGAAGGTGCGACCTTCGTGCATGAAGAGCAAATCTGGATGATCGGCGGCCACCATACCCCGACGGGGGAGAAGAAAAGCTTCTGCGGCGACATCCTAACCCTGCGCGCCAATGGCCAGTGGCAGCTGCAAAGCAAACTGCCGAAGCCAATTTCCTCCCCTGCGGCGTCTATTATCGACAACCGTCTATACGTTGCCGGCGGCTGGGATGGCCGACGTGAGAGCGAAACAGAAAAGTGGCTGTCCTCGCCGGAGGTTTGGGTAGCCGATATCCGTCCTCAATAGTCAAAAACAGCCTTCAAAGCCAACGAGAATACATGCAGCAGTCAGCAGGACACGGGCTCCTTACCTTAGCCAAGGTACTTGGAGCCTTGGCGCTTCTGCTCATACTGCTCTATGCCGCCTACTCGGTTTATGTAAAACAACGTTATGGTCAAGACCTGCCCTTTACTGAACTGAACGTAAATGGCGTGGCACGGGAATACGCCCTGTTCACGCCAAGCGCTGACAGCGCTACCCCACTGCCCTTGGTCATACTATTGAACGGCGGCTCTGCCGGGCGCTGGCGCTTTCCCCAGCAGCGACAGTGGCAACAATTAGCCAGCGCGGTTGGCTTCGTGCTCGCCATACCCGTAGGCCAGCGGCTAGCGCATAACGAAGGAGCTTGGCAGCTCGATACGCTGCCGAGCAGTATGCAGGACATCGCCTACATCGACGCCATGATCGAACAAATTGGTAGCGGCCAGCGCCTCGACAACCAGCGTATCTATGCCGTTGGTTACTCCCTTGGCTCAATGTTCAGTTATGAATTGGTCTGCCATATGAGTGATCGTTTTGCTGCAGTGGCCTCCTTCGCCGGAACCATGCCGGTAGCCCCCAAGGCCTGTTCGCCAGCCCAGCCGGTGGCGCTTCTGCACGCCCATGGCGTGCAAGACGAAATCATCGCCTACGCCAACTCATGGGATTGGAAGCAATGGCCTAGCGTTGGCACCATGCAGGATATTCCAAGCCTCATCGCTTTCTGGCGCAAGCGTTATCGCTGCCAACAACAAAGCACAGTAGAACAGGCAGGTGAAACTCATATTGTGCACGGCCATTGCGACCAAGGCGTTGTGGTCGAACACTACCGTCTTGACGCTGGCACCCACGAGTGGCCTGCCACCTTGGCTGGGGCACCTACCTACAAAACACTCTGGTCTTTTTTAAGTCGTTACGCCGCTCCCCCAACCAGCGCTAAGCGATACTACCCCGAGCCTTCAAGCAGCAGCGTGCGCAGATAGGCAGGGTCTTCGCTGGAGGCAAAAATTTGCTCCGGCAGCTTGCCTTTGAAATCCTCGAACGGACGCATATAGGGGCGACAGTGCTGACCCAACATGGTGACCCGCAGTCCGGGTGTGGTTTTGCGATAGGCACCGTGCCACAGTGCACCATTGAAAATAACCAGCGAACCCTTGGGAGCGACCACCGGCACCGCCAGCGGCAGCGCCTCATCCAGCTCTGGTAGACGTTCCTTGCGATGACTGCCGGGCACATAGGCCAGCGCGCCATCGTCCTTGGTGTAGTCGGTGAGGGTCCAGTTCATATTCGCCACATGAGGCAGCTGCCAATTCCACGGCGCTGGCACGGCGCTTTGGTCGGCATGAAAGCCCGTGGTCACCGGGTCGGGCCATGCCTCCGGGGTTTGCCACTTAATCCAGCCGTCACTGACCGACAGCAAATGCCCGTCGCCCAGCAGATGATTCATCAGCGCTTTTTTTACCGGATGGGTAAGCACATCGACAAATGGCCTGCCCTCAAATAACAGGCTCGGGAAAATAATATGGCCGATCTCGCTCGGCCGACCCGGAAACTCGGTCTGGGGGTTTTCATGCAAGTTGAAGCGTGCGCCCGTGCGCTCTTCACCGACTCTTATCAGTGCATCGCGCAGCCGGTTTATCCAGGTGTCGCAAAGCCGTAATGTTTCTTGGCTAACCACCGTCAGACCAACCTCGTCCAGTTCTTCAATATGCGGGGCGAGGCCGTATTCTGCGACTACAGCACTGATATCAACTGTGGTATCTAAAATCATTTGTGATCCTATTCACTGTCGGGCATTTTGCAATTCAACGAAGCGCCGGTAGGCACTGTTTGGATCAGCCATTAAAGAGTCATGATCGCCGACATCACGCACCTGTCCGTCCTGCAAAAAGATAATGCGATCGGCGCTTTTTATCGTGGAAAGGCGATGAGCAATAACAACGACCAGGCGGCCTTCTGCGCTTTTTCGCAAGGCCTGCACCAAGGCATTTTCGGTCTTTGGGTCCAGCGCAGCGGTAGGCTCGTCGAGCACTAGCACTGGGGTTTGCCTAACCAAACCGCGAGCAATCGACAGGCGCTGTTTTTGGCCCACCGAAAGGGTGTTGCCGCCCTTACCAATAACAGTGTCGATGCCTTCGGGCATTTCACTGATAAAGTCCATGGCCCCCGCGATTCGGCAGGCCTCAAGGATGTCTTCGGTGGTGGCGCTGGGGCTACCCAACAACAGGTTGTCGCGGATGCTCTCGGACAGCAGCATATGCTCTTGGAAAACGTAGGTTACCTGCTTGCGTATTTCGTTCACGCCCACGGAGGCTAAGTCTTTGCCATCCATCAGCACTTGGCCAGCGGTAGGCCGTATATAACCCGGCAGCAAATACGCCAAAGTGGTCTTACCGGCACCTGTTGGTCCAACTATGGCGACCACTTCGCCAAGTGGCAGATCAAGGTCTAGGCCACAGAGCACCTGGCGGCCATCGGGATAGGCAAAGCTGACATCACGCAGCGCCATACCTTGGGCCGGCGCAGTCAGCCCGACGGATTCAACATCCAGCTCCGAGGTGTAATCGAGAAAGAAAAATACCCGCCGCACAGCTGCCACGTTACGCTGCAGGTCGATCCAGTACTTTCCTGCCAGACGCGCGTTTTGCCCAAGAATTAGAAAGAACCCGATCAGTACAGCGTAATCGCCGGGCGACAGGCTGTTGGCAATCACTTTGTCTGTGGTCATCACGAAAGCAAGGCCCATGGCAATGATGAGGCTCAAGTAAGACAAGGAGGTTGCGGCCAGATCGACGAAAAAAGTGATGCGATGACGCTTGAACGACTCAGAACTCTTGTTCGCGAACTTTTCCGACTCTACTTGTGTGCCACCCAGCGCCTGCACCGCGCCGATGTTATCCACACTCTCTTCCATCTGATTGGTCGTTGCGGCACCCGAGGCGCGACTGGCTTGGTTGACCCGTCGTGCGACACCCGACAGCGGTGCGGTAAATAGCAATGTCATGGGCAGCAACGCAGCGGCCAACCAGACAATTTCCGGGGCTATATCGCCGTAGCTGTATTGCATCATCCACAGTGACAGAGCGGCGCTAAAGAGCAGCAAGAAAGGTGCAACGGTCAGCTTGTAGCAAATCTCCGGCACCATGGGCGCATCGTACATAACCCGATAAACCGAATCGCCGATCCGTTGGTCATCTAATGTTGTCATCTCCAAACGCGTCAGGCGGCCCATCAACGATGTTCGCAAACCGTTGGCCAGCCGCTGGGTCAGACGGATGGTCAGCAGCGTTTCCAGTAGCCCCCACAGTCCGCTGGTTGGGCTGCCGCCCGCCGACAACGCCTGTTCCGACTGGGTGGCCGCATCATGGCCTGCAGGCAGGCCGCCGTTTTCGGTTTGTATGCTAGGCATCGCGCGCATGCCGAAACCCACGAGCAGCAGTAAAAACAACCCCGTCAGATTGAGCATGATGTCCGTAGGCGTCATACCATCCAGAGCCAAAATCAGCGGATCGAGGAAGGGCGGGAAGCGCACGCTAGGATCAATAGGCTGCTGTAATATCACCTGATCTACCGCAATTGTCAGCAACCATGGAAAAATGATAGCCGGCAACACTGCGACGATGGCGAACACGACCTTATACGCGAACAGCTTGCGCACCTTGGCAACAAGGCTCAGCGAGCGACCAATCAGCGCGAAGGTCTGGGCCAGTGTCAATTCAGTATCGACATCGACGCGGTCGTCGTAACGAGTGGCGTTAGTCACGGTTTTGTGCCGCTGTTTGCAGATCGCCCTGTTCCGCGGCAACAAAGCCTGCATAAGCACCGTCTTGCGCAAGCAGTTCTGTGTGGCTGCCAAGCTCCTTCACGACGCCGTCTTCGAGAAAGGCGATTTGATCGGCGTTGCGCACGGTGGAGAGCCGGTGCGTAATGATAAAGATCACTCGGGACTGACCCCAAGCCGCAAGGTTCTTCATTACTTGACGCTCGGTTTCGGCATCCAGCGCCGCCGTTGGTTCATCGAGGATCAGAATAGGCGTGTCGCGCAATATGGCACGGGCGATAGAAATACGCTGACGCTGGCCTGTGGACAGCTTGCCGCCGCGCTCTCCCAACTCCGTAGCGTAACCCTGAGGCATAGCCTGTATGAATTCGTCAGCACAGGCGACCTTGGCAGCAGCAATAACCTGTGCCTCATCTACGTCGGCCATGCCGTAGCGAATGTTGTCCGCAACGCTCATGGCGAACAGAACATTCTGCTGCAGGGCAATGGCGACATTGGCCCGCACCGCATGCGTCGAAATCTGACTAAGCGCCAGATCGTTGACAAAAACGCCGCCGCTGTCTGGGTTGTAAAGGCGCAGTAACAAAGACATGAGCGTAGATTTACCAGAACCCGTCGAGCCGACGATGGCAGTTACAGTACTTGCGTTGGCGCTTAACGACGCGCCCTGTAGAACAGGCCGCGCGGCTTCATAGGCAAAATGAATGTTGTCCAGCCGGACACTTTGCAGCGCAGCTGGAAACGCCTGCGGGTTCGCAACATCGACGACCTCGGGCTCTAAGTCCAAGAGAAAGAATGCCCTACGCAGTCCGGCCACAAGGTCCTGTACCGTGCACCAATAAAAGGCAAGCTCCCAGACCTGCTGGGAAGCATCTTCAGCGCGGCTGGTAGCGGCCTTAAAAGCGCCAAGATTCCACACAGCGAAACCCACGAGGGCAATGCTGCCGCCAAAGTAGGTGGGCACCTCACGCATTGCCCAAGTGGCCATAAAGTAGTCTGCGATAAAGACACAAGTAAGTCCGACAACGGCCACACCCACGGTAAGAAACGCCATGTTCTTGCGCATCTCAAATGCCGCGTCGAGGGCGCCTTGAGAGTCTTCGTCAAATCGCTCCATCAAACGCTGCTCTGCACCACTGGCTTTAACCACGCGGATGGCAGCAAGGGTTTCCTGAATTCGCGAGGTGAGGTCGCTATTTCTTTCTCGAGATAGGGTGGCTGCCACACGCACCTTCGGAATGTAGTGACGCATCAGCAGCGCTGTGGGCACCGCTGCCGCTACTATGAGCAGGCCAAGGAGCGGCGCGAACAGCAGCAGTACCGCCAAACCAAAACCGGCCCAAGCCAAAACCCGCAGAGGCGAAAGAATCATATAAAGCAGTACGTTGACGATGGTGGCGCTGTCCTGATAGACGCGATAAATGGCGTCACCGGTTCTTGAACCGCTGTGATAGCGCAGCGACAGATGCTCGACTCTGGCGAGCATCTCGACTCTTAGCTGTTGGTTCACACGCTGAAATATCCATGTCTGGTAGTACCAGACCACGACACTGATCGACAGCAACAACAAGGCCAGCACAGCGCCGGCATAAATGATTCGCTGGCGGAGCTGGACACGCTGGGCGGTGCTCAAGGGGGCTTCATCGGCCTCCGCGCCGCTGACAAACTCATCGCCTAATACCAACAATGAAGCCTGCAAAGGCTCAAGCTTTTCACCAAGCAAAACTTTATTTTCGACAAGGTCGGCACCGAGCACCGCCACACCCAACACCATCGCACCGAGTATGCTGTTGACCAGCACAAAGGTTGCCAGATGCTTAGCTTGGGGACGGTAGTAGGGCCAGCAACGCCAGGCCAATGCCAACGTTTCTCTTAGGGTAGTGGCGTTTTCCGCCTGCGGATCCTTTGTGTAACCAGAGGACTGAGGCACTGCATGCCTATCACTGTCCGGCGTTATTTCCGCCATAAGCTAGTGATATCCTTGGGCAGCAAAGCGCGTCCACGGTTCGCGTCGTCCAATACCGTAGCCGCTGAGCAGGCCGTCTGTTAGCCACTGCTTAAAATCAGGGAATGCCTCGAGTGCGTCGATGCGGTTTAGTGCCGCCAACCACGGCGCCGGGTCATAGGTCACCTGTCGCGGCTGATATGCGCCGTCTTGAAACACACCATAGCAGGCATGCATTACCCCGCAGCGCGACTGCCCAACACTACCCGGGTTGATAAACCGAGTGCCCCCTACGTGATGGCTGAACTGCACATGGGTATGGCCAAAGAGTACCAGCGGCGCATCGTTACCACCGCGCAGCAGTTCAAACACACGCTCGTCGGCACCGGGAACTGCCGCCAGTTCGCGGCTGCCCAGATCGCCATGATGCAAACAAGCATCTAACTCGCCTATTTGATAACGGCCCGGCTCGGAAAATTTAGCTGCCTGGGTAACGGCTGCTGGGTCGAGGTGTTCGAGTATCCATTCATTTAAAGCCACCCATTCGGGCGGCCAGCCTTGGAACAGGCTGGGATTGAGCAACTCGTCATCGTGATTGCCGCGTACTGCGACTGCCGGATCAAGCTGCTCCAGCAGTTCCATAGTTTCATTGGCTTGGGGACCAGAAAGCAGTGCGTCGCCAAGAAAAATAGACGCATCAGCATCGGCTTCGGCATGCATGACCGAGCGCAGGGCTTCGGCATTGCCGTGAATGTCGCTGATAACAAGTATTTTCATCGAAGTAGCTTATGGTCAGCCACTACCTATTGAAACCGCAGCAGGCAAATCCTCCCCCATTTTTACTGCCAACTCGAGTTCAACTCATGCAATTGCAGATACTCTAGGGACTGCACAGCGCCGCTGCTGTACAGCGCCAAGGGATGCTCGTAGGCGTCAGGCAAATAGCAAAACGACGCTGACAGTTCGCCGTCATTAATGAAAATTTCGCAAGAGGTCAGGTCGACTAGCAGCCGTAGCACCAGTTTATTCGACTTGGGCAGCGCGATATCAGCGACGGTGGCATTGAGCTTGTGCGGCCGGCCACCGGCAAATATGAGCAGCCCCCGGTGCCAATCTAGGGTCAGGGTTTGCCCGCGCACCACAATATACAGGGCCTTGGCGGTATCTTTGCTGAGCGTGAGGGTGCAATCAAACAGCTTTGCCTGAGTATCCACCAGATAGGGCTGACCCGGATTCAGGGCAACACCTGCGGCGGTGACTCTGCGCCGGTAAAGGGCCGCCAGTTCTGCCACGGGCTGCCTGGCCAACCGAGCCTCGCTGCCCGCGCCCAGCAGCTTGAGCTCTACGGGTATGGACATTTGCTGATTAAAGGGCATCTCCGGGTACAGCCCGCCAGCCATCCACGAAACCTGCACCAAGCGACCGTCTGGTGCGTTACTCCAAGTTTGCGCTGCGTAGCCATTGGCACCTTGCTCACAGCGTTGCTGTTCTGTCTCCGGAGTAAAAGTGGAACCATCAAAACTGCCGATCAAGTAGCGTCCGCTTGCGCCCCAAAACACCCAACGCTCAACCCCAGAGGCATCGTGCAACGGGAAAAAGTCCGGACACTCAGTATCACCGGTCAACACAATTTCTTGGGTGGTATGCCAATGCCGCGCATCCTCGGACACCAGCAAGGCATAACGATCTGCAGTCAAATACAGTGCCATCACCCAGCGTTCACTCGGTGCATGCCAGATCACCTTGGGGTCACGGTTATCGTCTTCGAGCCAATCCACCACTGGATTGGCCGCATACTTGGTCCAGCTCTCACCCGCATCGAGACTGTAGGCCAGACACTGGGTAAAGGGCTGTGCCGGGCTGGCACCAGAACCCGCTGCGGTATAAAAGGCGAGCAGTGCACCTGAGCCAAATCCTGCACTGTTGTGATGATCCACTACCGCAGAACCGGAGAACATGGTGCCCATTTTATCCGGGTACAGGGCATGCTCCAGCTGCCGCCAATGCATCAGGTCATGGCTCACGGCATGACCCCATGTCATATTGCCCCAAACTGTCGCCAGCGGATTGTGCTGAAAAAACAGGTGCCAAACGCCGTCGACATACACCAAACCATTTGGATCATTTAGCCAATTTTTTTTCGCGCTAAAATGAAATTGGGGGCGATGCAGCTCGGCGTACAACTGGGACAAACCATTCTCCTGACTAAGCCAGCACTGGCCAGGGGCGCTGCAGGAACAGCACATACCAGCCGCGTGCGCTATTGCGATGGCCTTCTAGCATAGCCTCCGGCATTTGCCAGTGATAGCTGTCTCTGCAACGCTGGCTTGATCCCAAGGCAGGAAAAGCTCTGCAATCCAAGCAAATTTGGGTGAAAGAATACGCTGCCGTCTACACAAAAAAACGCGACAGGTTTACAGTTTTTCATGGTTAGGAGGAGTGAGGACACGGATGCTAGCTGCCGAGCTGAAAAACATGCAGACATCTTTTGCCGCAGATGGTTTCGTCATCGCGCAGGGTTTTTTTGCTGCCGACATGGTCGAGGAAATGCGCCAACGCGGTGAGCAAACGCTCGCGCAGCGCGACCGTATCTCTGGGAACTATACGAATGTCACTAAGGGGTTAGAGAAGGTTGACTCTTTTTTTGCAGAACTCTTGCACGACGGCCCACAGGTGGCATTGCTGCAGCAGCTGATGGCAACAAAACCGGTGCCTGTCACTTCCAGTTTCTTCACCAAAAACAACACAGCCGAAATCGTCAACCCACATTTCGACGCGCACACGGGCGGTGTTATCTGGGTCGCCCTCGACGACTGCGACGATACCAATGGTTGTATTCATTTTCTTCGAGGCTCGCACCTGCGCCAACAGGAGTTTGCCTATGTGCGCCCCGATCGATCCAACGATTTAAGCAACCATCCAGACAAGGGGGCGGCGGTCATGAAAGCTGGCGATATGCTGTTGTTCCGCGCCACCACCGTGCACTGGTCTGGGCCAAACTTCGATGGCTCCCCGCGCCGTGGCTTCAACTGTTTCTATACTGGTGAGACCGCCTAACCCTGCAGGTAAAGCAGCTGAAATAGAAACGGCTAGGTATAGTTTTGCCTGTCGTAAAGCAGCATATGAGACAGGGACGGAGAGTTCGAGAGAGTAATGCCAAAGCCAAATATCGTTTTTATTTTTTCCGATCAGCAGCGACCTGACACTATGGGCTATGCGGGTGATCCGGTGGCGATTACACCGAATCTGGATCGTTTAGCAAAACAAGGCACGGTGTTTAGCCAATGCACCACCAGTTCGCCAGTTTGTATGCCTGCGCGGGCTAGCATGATGACAGGCTACCAAGTGCACGAGCACGGGGTATGGGCCTTTGCCGATCCTGAGCTGCGCCATGGCCAAAGCCATGTGCGCAACATTCGTGATGCCGGTTATCGCACCGGTGTGGTGGGCAAGACCCACCTTTGGCAGCACGGTGACGGACATGCCAGCAGCCATGTGGAGGAAATGCAAGACTGGGGCTTTGTCGATGCGCGAGAGGTAACAGGGCCGTCGGAATCCCTGAACACCGATTCCAGCTATACCGACCATCTTGCAGCCAAGGGTTTACTCGACACTCATCGGCAGTATTTTGAAATGTACCTTAACGGTGAGCGGCCCTTTCCTTGGGAGCTGCCGCCAACCCAACTGCCGGCAGAGGACCATCTCGATCGGTACATTGCCGAACTAGCCCAACAATGGCTCGACGACTGCCCGGCCCAGCAGCCCTTTTATTTGCAGGTGAATTTTGGCTGCCCCCACGACCCATGGGATGCCCCCAGCGAATATCGCAGTCTGTACAACTCAGACGACATACCGCTGTCGATGAACGAGCCGCGATCCGGGCCGTCATCGCCCCATGTGCAGCTGCTGCTTGAACATGCGCCGAATAAGCTGCACAACATGAGCGCGGCCCAGAACCGTGTGATGAAGTCTAACTACTACAGTAAGGTGACGCTCATCGACGACTGCGTTGGCCGCATCGTGAACAAGCTAGAACAGCTCAAGATGCTTGACAACACATGGATCGTATTTAGTTCAGACCATGGCGAAATGCTCGGCGACCACGGCCTGCTGGCGAAGAAGGTGTTCTACGATGGAGCAGTGACTGTCCCGTGTCTGTTCTGTCCTCCCGAGAATGAAAAATCTGTCACGAGCGGGGACGCTGCAAACAGCAAAATCAAGAGCATAAACCCGGCCCTCACCTGTCACCTCGATATGGTGGCCACGCTGGTGGATATTTGTGGCGCCGCGCCGCTGCAGGACAGCGATGGCCGTTCGGTACTGCCGCAACTGCGGGGCGAACAAACGAATCCGCATCGCAGCGCGGTGCTGGCGGAACTGGGTCTGCCGCCAGCGGCGTTCATAATGCTACGCACTGACCAACACAAGCTCTGCGTTGACGCGACTAACCGCCAACCCATCGAGCAGTATGACCTCGGCGCAGACCCGAATGAGCTGCACAATCTAATCGATGATCCGGCATACGCAAAACTGCGAGGCGAGCTCACTAACGATGTGCTCGCACCGATGCTAGGTACACTGGATACCAGCGCTTGGTAAGACAACCCATTGCTGCTTCGCCGCTCTAGGCAAAATCACAGCCAAGGATAAAAGCTCTGAACACAGACACCTACAAAGAACGTCTGAAACAAAAAGACCGAAATAAAAAGTAGCCATCTAAAAGGAACAGGCGATGTCGAATTTCACTCTCACGGACAAGACGGTAATCGTCACCGGCGGTGCTGGTGGCCTTGGCCGCGCCATGGTGTCTGCCTATGCAGCTGCTGGGGCCAACGTTGTTGTCGCCAGCCGCACTGCGGAAAAAATAGAGGCAGAAGCTTCAAGCTTGCGCGAGCGCGGCTATAGCGCCTTAGCGATACCGGTAGATGTCACCGATGCAGAACAAGTTGGGGCAATGATCGCCAAAACAGTCGAGGCCTACGGTGCAGTCGACGTGATGGTTAACAATGCCGGACGCTGGGGCCGCAGCTATGCTGCCGAGGATACACCGCTGGACGAATGGCGACTGATTGTCGACCAGAACCTTACCGGCGTGTTTTTACCCTGCATGGCTGCGGGTCGGCAGATGATCAAACAGCAGCACGGCAAGATCATTAACATCTCATCTACCGCTGGCAGCAAGGGCAACCCCCATCAACTGCACTACTCGGCGGCAAAAGCTGGGGTCATCAGCCTAGCCAACAACCTCGCCTACATGTGGGCCAAGCACAATATCAACGTCAACTGCATTCTGCCGGGCCTCATTGCCACAGAGGAGCTCAAAGGTTACGGCCTTATTCCGTCGGCAACGGACCCAGACGGTCAGCCGGTGCCGCGACTGGAACTCACGCCGGACCCTGAAAATGTAGCGGATCTGGCGGTATTTCTGGCCTCGCCAGCCGCGGACGCACTAACCGGCGAACAATATCCAATTCGTGCTTGGCTGAAGTCGGAACGGTTCTGGCAATGAATGGTCGAGCGACTTCAGAGGCAGCACACCGATGTTAAAACCTTGGGAGCGGCCTGCCGCCAGTATTGGCTTTGAGGTAGACCAGCGGCGTCAGGAAGGCTGCGAGATTGACGCCGCTCTAACGGAGCGAATTCGTACCGCTATCGCTCAAGACGACGAACCAGCCCTGCGCCAGTTGCTGAAAGAGCTTGCCGCACTGCAGCCGGCTGCTGGTTTCAGCTTTGACGAACCGGAGGATCTTGCAGCCATTCGAGCGGCGCGACCTGACGGACCCAGAAAATTGCAGCTGCCCGCAGACCTCGACCTGAACGACCGCATTTACGATGCTTGGCTGGGTAGGGCTGCGGGCTGTGCGCTGGGCAAACCGGTAGAAAAGTGGCCTAAAGACACCATTGCCGCCTACCTTGAACACTATGGCGCGCTGCCCCTGAGCGACTACATTCCCGCAGGCAAGGGGTTTCCAGCAAACCATGCAAGCCACTACACCTTCAGCGGCATGGACTGCGCTCGCGGCAAGATCACCCACATGCCGCGTGACGACGACATGGACTACACCATCATCGGCTTAGCCGTGCTGGAACAGTATGGTATTGATTTCACGCCTGTGCAGGTCGGCCTAACATGGCTCGACCGACTGCCTTATAATCTACTCTATACCGCCGAACGCATCGCTTATCGCAACTTGATAAACGGCATTGTGCCGCCTGCATCGGCGCGCACGGAAAATCCGTTCCGGGAATGGATCGGCGCGCAAATTCGCGCCGACGTTTGGGGCTATGTAACGCCGGGGCGGCCCGAGCTCGCCGCAGAACTGGCTTTTCGCGATGCCTGCATCTCGCACAGCAAAAACGGCATTTATGGGGCCATGTTTTTGGCCGCACTGCTAGCGGCCAGCTATGCCACGAGCGATGGCAAAAAACTGATCGAAATAGGACTTTCGGAAATTCCCGCAAACTGCCGTTTGGCGGTAGCGATCCAACATACCCTGCAATGGTGTGACGAATATGAGCACTGGCAGCAAACGTGGCACCAGATCAATGAGCACTACGGCCATTACGCCGATGTGCACACCATCAACAATGCCTTACTCGTGGTTATGGGTCTTATGCATGGTCAGGGCGACTTTGAGCAAACCATTGTCACTACCGTGCTTGGCGGCTGGGACGCTGACTGCACGACGGCCAGCGCGGGCTCTTTGATCGGCTTGGTGTTGGGTGCCAAGGCGCTGCCGCACAAATGGGTCGGCGTGTTTAACGATAAGATTAAAAGCGCCGTTCGCGGCGAACAGCACAATCGTATATCGGCTCTCGCCCAGCGCACCCATGCCGTCGCCGCCATGGTGCTCGCAAATGACTAGCGACGCAGCCGGTGACCGCCGTCTAAGTTAAGCACCTCGCCAGTAAAATAGGCGCCGGCACGGCTGCACAACATAACCGCGACGCCAGCGATGTCTTCTCTGTCTCCATAGCGGTGGGCTGGAATACGCTGCAGCTCGGCTTTAAAAGACTCCTTCTCTGGGTTTTGCCAAGCACCTCGGGTCATCTCCGAATAGAAGCGGCCGGGCGCTATGGCGTTTACTGTTACTTGGTCGTCGGCCAGAGCCAGCGCCAGTTGGGGCGTCAGGTGTTCTACCGCTTTTTTGCTAGTGGAATAAGCCATGACATGGGCATAGATCTCACTGGCCGCCACAGAACTGATAAAAATCACCCGAGACGGATCAGCCACCGTTGCCCGCCGTTTTAGCAGCTCCAGTAGGGCTTGGGTTAGAAACAACGGTGAGCGCAGGTTTAAGTCCATGGTGCGATCCCAGTCGTGAGCGCTGAGGTCTGCGAACGGCCCTCCAGTACCAAGGCCGGCATTATTCACCAACACGTCGATGTGGGTTTCTCTGTCGGCCAAGGTTGCGGCCAAGGCCTGTACGCCCTCAAGAGTTGCTAAATCTCCGGCGATACCAATGCACTCACCCGTTGCCTGCGCAGACAGCTCTGTGGCAGTGGCGGCGAGCGTTTCGGTCGATCGTGCGGTGATGTAAACCCGTGCTGCTCCAGCCTGCAAAAATCCTTGCGCCATATAGCTGCCCAACCCGGTAGAGCCACCAGTAACGACGCAGACTTTGCCGGCCATAGAAAACAAACTATCCATCATGTCGCGCTGATCCTTCGCTGTTGTTGCCAGTGGCCACCTTGGTGCGGCGCAGCTGATCAAGCACAGGGCCTGACCTGTATCTGATGGGTAGCGGTACGTCCTTGTTCCACCACTAGGCCAATAGCACCTGCATCTAGGCTGGCATCGCTTGCTTCAAGGACTACCACGCCGTTGATCTCACCAACCAACGCATTGCCCTTTACGGTGAGAGTCAGGTTCAGGGTCTCACCAAAGGACCATGCAAAATCTGCCTCAGCCAGCACAGTTTGCTCGTGCACGCTGCGCACCAATTGCACTTTTTGCTCGTTAGTCAGCAGCAGCGCGTAAAAGCGGGTCAGGCCCTGCACCCGTGCGGCAACACCCGCGCGGGCAACCAAGTGCGGTGTAATGTCGGCGGTTACGCTGTAGTCCTGCCATTCCCGGGTGCCTTGGGAAATAAGACCTAGGCCTTCGTTTTGCACCAAGCGAAACATTTCCGACCAACCAAAGAGGTGGTCAACGCCATCAACCCATGCCCGGCGCCACATGACGCCTTTATGCTTGGGCCGCTCGAATAGTGTGTCCGGATTGCCGTACCAGCCAATATGATCCAGCTCCAACGTGGTATCCGCTTGCAGCCGCACGCCGATTTCAAAGATTGGTCCGGGCAGCTTAGGCACCACGCTGCCAGAGCCGTCAAGATCCACATAGCAAGCTTCGTCGTCTTCACCGTAATAACCCAGGTACAAAGTCGCCGCCGGATCACTGACCTGCGCGAACACCGTCTGACCCGGAAAAATTCGCGGCGAAGCCATCAGCTTGTAGTGTGCTTTTTCAAAATAGTCGGCAACCTCTTTCGAAGGCGCAAACACCGGCGTGCCAATACGCGCCCCGGCCTTGCCGCTTATGTGTAGGGACCCGCCCCGTGGATTGCTCAGCTCGCCCTCTCCGGCCAACACCTGAAACCCCTGCACCGAGCCTGCACAGCTAAAGTGGAATTGGGCGCCATTGTTCGGCGCAAAGGCATCCTCGCCAGCGAGGGTGTGTCCCATGTTGATAATATGCGAAGCCTCGCGCACGCAGTCGCTAATGCAGCGATCGCCATCTGCGGTTGGGCTGTACAAACGATCTGCCACAGGACCACGCCAGTCGATACCGCGCTCGCGGCTTGCATCGATGCCTTCCACGCCAACCAAAATACCCATCAGACAGCCGACGTTGCCGGAGTTGCAGTCAGTATCCCAACCACAGGTGTTGACGATTTTCAGGGTTTCGGAGAAGTCGCCTTCGCCGTGCAAGAGTGAATGAATGATCAAACCGTGGTTCGGCACCATGTGGCAGTTGCCACCGTACTTATCGTATCCGTAGGTGGCCGCAAGCATTTCACGGGTGACGCGCCAGTCTTTTTCCTGCGCATACCAAGCGCGCAGATCGGCAATCATGGTCGCAATCACGGAATCTGCCGGGATGTAACTCAACCCAATATCAATGAGCTTTTGAATGTCTTTCTCAACAAAGGCCATAGACTCCATGGCAGTGAGCACCATGGCACCATACACCGCCTCGCCATCGTGGCTCACCCGAGCCGCAGCCTCGGCAAATTTTACTGCCTGATCGGGATCGCCGGGCGCGACCATGGCCCAACCGTCGATAAAAATTTGGGCGCCAATTTGCTCTGCTACCACCTGTCCATTCATTTCCATGGAACCGCTCATGGGGGCATCAATACCGCTGGCCAAGCGCAGGTAGGCGGTATGCTCGGTGGAGTTACCCATGCCACCCCACCACAGAACGCTGCGTTCTTTAATCAGGTAATTAAGCCAGCTCTGGCCGATTTCTTTGGCCGTGATGTTGCGATTAGTGGCGTGGTCTTCCAGCGCACGAATAAACGTAAAGGTGCCTGCAATATCGTCGTCGGTAACAATCAGCGGCACATCGAGCTTGTCGTGAACATAATATTCAATGTCCCCCAACTGCTCTTGAATTCTCTCATAGGACCAACCCTCGAAGGGCCGACCAAGATAAACACCAATGACCTTGCCTAGAACCCCGGCATATACGCGCTCTGCGTAGTCAGCAGTTATTGCGACCATTTCTCCTCCCTTACAATGCTTTGCATCAGCCTAGGGAAAGTGCTTGAGCAAACGCAATGCCATGGGCACAGATTTCCCCCAATTTTGTCTCAACAATTGCACCTCCACAGGCTGTAAAATAAAAATTTATGGGGGAAGTGGAAAGTCCCGGCGTTGACCCGGCGTAGTAGCGCTCACTAGTCTGCGTAGCCTAGGAGAAAGGGCGATCATGAGTAATTCAAAGCGAGCAAATGCCTTACCCTTTCTGGGCCGAGGCCCCGCACTAGACGAGCACAACAGCGAGCCGGAACAGGCTCAAGGGTTCTTAGCGGTGGCCATGATTTTTGCCCGCACTTGGCCCTTTATTCGTCCCTACATTGTCGGCTACTGGCGCGAAGTTCGCCTTGGCGAAGACAGCCCAGAACTCCCCCAAAGCGAGGCTCGTGACTTCGCAGCAAGTGACGGCAGCGCAGCCACCCCAACGGCAACAGAGAAGGACTGGAGCTTTAAGCACATACCGCCGCTGGCCACCCTGACCGCAGCGCTAGGGCCGCTATTAGGCGTGCTGCCGCTTAACACGAGTTGGGTTTACGACTTTCTGTTGGTCGTAACCGCCTGCATGGCCGGGCTGTCCTGGAGCCTGCTCTACGTCAGGCAAAGTCTCTATGTGGGGTTTTCTACGGCCCTGGTTGTGCTCGGCGCCTGTGCCTTTTTGTTTGCGGTTTTTGCCGTCGATGGCGTAACCGCCAACATCTTTATCGCTGTCATGTGCTTGGTAAGCGCGGGTATCTGGTTGCTTCAGTACCGCATAGATGCGGGCAAGCTGCGACTGCGTATCCGCCTTGGCAGCCACCTGATTTACTACTTTGTCGGTGTTTGGGTTTCTACCCTGTTACTGCTGCTGATCTCACTGTTCTCGGTGGATGTGGTCAGTCAATCTATTTTGCAGGCCAAACCACTGACACCCTTTATCGCCGACCTTGTCTCCCAACCAGAGTTGGCTGGAGCCGCCTCGAACACTTTGGAACAGGGCAGCACTGCAGCGGCCGAGGGCTCTGCGAATGCCAACGCCAATGTTGACCTGGCGCCGCTGTCTGATGCCGAACGGCACGATCTGAAATGGCTCTATGCGGTATTCTTGTTCGTCGGCTGGATCGCCCAGCTACCCCTCAGCCTCGCGCTACCTTACTACTATATTTACATTATGCAGCGGGTAAATCAGGACCTGCGCGTCGCCTTGCTGGAGCGCTGGCATCGGCTATCACTGCGCTATCACAGCAATCATCGGGTTGGCGATTCGGTCTACCGACTGTATCAAGACAGCGCCCAAGTCACCGCCGTGGTTGGTGAAATTACCCAAGCACTGCAAATTCTCATCACCTATTTCACTGGCATTGTCTTCCTCTTTGCCCTTGATCCGATTCTTGGACTGATGGCGCTGGCCATTGTGCTTGGGGCGCTGGCTTGGGGGCGCTGGTTTTCCCCACGCATGCGCAGCAATTCCTTAGCTAGCCGGCAGGCCAATTCGGACTTTACCTCCCGGGTACAGGAAACGTTTGCCAGCACCCGCTTAATTAAGGCTTTTGGTGCCGAGGCGCGAGAACAGGCGCGCTTCGAGCAAGATTCGCTGCGCGCCTTTAACGCCGCCTACCGAGTGCGCACACTAATGGCGATTATCGGCATCATCACCTTTACCATCGCCGCAGGCGCGCTGCTTTATGGCCAATACCTGACTGCCATATGGGCCTTCGGCGAGCGCGAAACCTATGCCAGCGTGCTGGTTGGCTTAGTCGGTTTGAGCTTCCTGCGCTGGAACTTGTCTGCCTATCAGTCGGCCCAAGAATATTTGGGGGCCGCCAGTGTTTCCATCCGCGACTTAGTCGAGCGCTGGACCCGTGCCCAAGACATGGCAATGGGCCTGCACCGAGTGTTCGACATGCTTGATATCGAACCCGATGTACAAACCCGCACCGACGCCAAGCCGATGCCGCCTTTGCAGCAAGAGATTCGCTTCGACAGGGTGAGCTTCGCTTACGAACCCGAACGCCCGGTGTTACGCGATGTCAACTTTACAGTGACACCGGGCACCGTCACCGCCATCGTCGGGCCCACTGGCTCGGGTAAAAGCAGCCTCATGAGTTTGCTGTCGCGACTCTTCGATCCAGACACTGGCAGCGTATCCATTGATGGCGTAGATCTACGCGATATCGACCTTGATGCCCTGCGTGCCAATGTCTCTGTCGCACTGCAGGAGAACGTGCTGTTTGGCATTTCATTGCGTGACAACATCCGCTATGTGGTGCCTGACGCCAGCGACGAGCAGGTACTTAAGGCCGTAGAGGTGGCCTGCGTGGAGGAATATGTTGCGGGCTTGCCCGACGGTTTGGATACCATACTCAGTGACCGCGGCGGCAAGCTGTCCACGGGCCAACGCCAGCGCCTATCCATTGCCCGAGCCCTGGTAAAGGGCGCGCCAATTCTCGTTTTAGACGAACCCACTGCTGCTCTGGATGCGGCCACCGAGCACCGGGTGTTGCAGCGGCTTGCTGACTGGGCAGAACAGCGGGTGGTATTTTTGATAACCCACCGCATTTCCACCATTGCGCAGGCGGACAACATTCTTTATATCGACGAGGGCCAACTGATCGAGCAAGGCTCTCACGATGAACTAATGCAGCTGCAGGGAGGTCGCTACCGTCGCTTTGTCGAGACCGAGGCCCAGCTGGCCAAGCGCATTTCCAGCGAGCCAGCACGGGGATGAATTCACAAATGCACACAGCAGCGGAAAACCAATCCGAGCAAGAGCAGGAAATTTCCTTCAGCCAAACCATGCAGGTATTCAGGCGCCTGATGGCCTACCTCAGTTTTTTCAAAGCGCGCATCGCCGCTAAGCTGAGCCTGATGACCTTGGAGCATACCTTTCGCATTCTGCTGCTGCCTTGGCCGCTAAAAATTGTTGTCGATCATGTAATTCTTGGTGAGCCCATTGCCGCAGACGGCGCAGGTTTTCCTGACTATATGGCCGGCATCATGCTGTTTTTATCAGCCAAAACCTCACAAGAGATTATGTTCTACATGCTCATGGCTGGCATCGTGATGGTGATTTTTCTCGGCATGACCCCAAACCGGGGCACCGGTAGAAATGCCACCGGGCGCTACACTGGTGCCGCTGCCGGATCCCTAGGGGCAGCCTCGGCATAGCTGGCACAAGTCCACGACACCGCGACCCAAACCGAAAATGCGGCGAACAGCGCCGGCAGCGCCATGGGCGGTCTGCTGGGTATTTTGGAATTCAATATCCATCTACGCCTATCCCAGTCGCTGAACCATCTGCTGCGCTCTGAATTGGCCGAGCATATTAAGGCGCTGCCTATGACCACCTTGGATGAGCGCCGTATTGGCGACAGCGTTTATCGCGTGATTTACGACACCACCAGCGCCACTGGCATTTATGAAGCGCTGGCCATCGGACTGTATGGCGGCATGCTGATGATCGTGCTGACCATCTACATCATGTTCGAAAGCTTCGGCAGCGCGCCTGAAGTGATCGTGGTGGGCATTTTAGTTGGCCCGCTGACCTTCCTTTTCGTCATCCCCTTTACGCGCCTGGCGCGTCGCCGCAGTCAAGCCAGCCGCCTTTCCGGTTCACAGACCACTAGCAACATAGAGGAAGGCATGGCCAATGTGTTGGCGGTACAAAGCCTTGGCGGCAACAAGCGTGAAAGCGAGCGGTTTGCCGCCGCAAGTGACGAATCGTTTCGCCGCTTTCGAGCCGAGACACTCGTAAAGCTGCTGTTCGGACACGCCGGTTCAATAGCCTTCTTAACCGGTCAGATCATTTTCTTTCTGGTAATTGCAGGCTACGTGATCGACGGCACCTTTACTGCTGGTGACTACTTCGTATTGCTCTATTACTTCTTCGTGCTGAGCGCGGTATTTTTCTCCTTCGGCTTTCTCTATACCGAACTGCAGGTTTTTATCGCAGGCTTGGCGCGGGTCTTTAATCTGCTGGATATACCTACCGAGACGTTTCAGCAAGGCATACACATTCCTACGATCCAGCACGGTGTGCGGATGGATAGCGTGGCGTTGACCTATCCCGATGGGCGGCAGGCGCTAAAGAACATTAACCTGCAGGCCAACATCGGCGAAATCATTGCGCTAGTTGGCCCCACTGGCGCGGGCAAAACCAGTTTAGCCTACCTCATACCCGGTTATTTGCAGGCCAGCACAGGCACGGTGTCCATTGACGACGTGGATACGCAAAACATTTCCATGCCAAGCCTGCGTCAGCAAATTGCCTACGTGTTTCAAGAGACCCAACTGTTTTCAGACTCCATTGCGGATAATATTCGCTACGGCAATGCAGCCGCGTCGCAGGCCCAAGTAGAAGCCGTAGCCAAAACCGCGGGCGCACACGACTTTATCTCGGCACTGCCCGAGGGTTACCAAACCAATCTGGGCACTGTCACCAGCAAACTATCTGTAGGTCAAAAACAGCGTATCGCCATCGCCCGGGGCTTACTCAAGGAATCGCGCATATTGATTCTAGATGAACCAACCTCAGCGCTAGACCCAGAAACCGAGTCCTATCTGATTGACGCCTTGCACGCAGCAGCGCAGCACAAGCTGGTGGTAATCATCGCCCATCGGCTGTCGACCATATCCCATGACGATCGTATTTATTTTCTTGAGGACGGTGAAATTATGGAAACCGGTTCCCATGAAGAACTGATGGCCCAGTCCGACGGGCGCTACCGACACTATGTCACCCTGCAATCTGGTAGCCGCTAACATGCATCACAGAAAAACCACGCAACAACCCTGACAACAGCAGAGACATCCTATGAGATTCGGATTTTGGCCAAACCCACGCAGCGACTATGAAGCAACCAAAACCCTTGCCCAACATGCCGAGGCAACGGGTTGGCATGGTATTTGGCTGGCCGACCACTTCTTGCCCGACGAAGACGAGCTCATACCTGTGCACGAGAGCTGGATTACCCTAGCCGCCTTGGCCCGCGATGTACCCCGAGTGCGTCTGGGCACCTTGGTCGCAGGCAACACGTACCGCCATCCAGCACTGCTGGCGAACATGGTCGCCACCCTCGACAACCTATCCGACGGCCGCGTCGTACTGGGCCTTGGCGCGGGCTGGCAGCAAAACGAACACGAAGCCTATGGGCTGGATTACGGCACCACTGGCTCGCGGCTGGACCGACTGGAGGAAGCATGCCAAGTACTTAAGGGGCTGTTTGGCAACGATTATTTTGATTTCCAAGGCAACCACTACCAAATGCAAAGAGCGCCGCTGGAACCAAAGCCGAAGCAGGCCAAACTGCCGCTAATGATTGGCGGCGGCGGTGAAAAACGCACCCTACGCATTACCGCTCAATACGCAGACGAGTGGAACGTCTGGGGCGATGTAGCCATTCTCCAGCAAAAGATGGCGGTACTAGATCAGCACTGCGAAGACATTGGCCGAGACCCAAAGGAAATTGAGCGCTCGGCAGTAGCCCTGCTGTTTCTTAGCGACAACGAAAAGTACCTGCAGCGCATGCGCGCAGCAGACATTGCCATGCCCACCATTATTGGCAATGTCAGCGAGGTGGTCGACGTGGTAGCGGCACTGCAAGAGGCCGGGGTAAAAGAATTGATCATCCCAGACTTTACGCTGGGCACACTGATTGGCGCGGATCAGGTGAAACAAGACCTGATGGAGAAATTCATTACTCAAGTTGGTGGCCAGTTTCGCTAGGAGCTAAGCCCGCTAACGCAAAGGCACGCGACCATAAATACCCAAATCTAGAGAGCAGAGAAAACATTATGCACAGTGACATCAAGGACAGCGTCGTCATCGTTACCGGCGGAGCCGGCGGCATTGGTAGCAGAATCGCCCACACCTTTGCAGCCGCAGGCGCGCGGGTGGTCATCGCCGGCCGCAACGCCGAAAAGCTCGAAACACTGGCCGCGCAAATACGCACTGACGGGCACACTTGTCTGCCGCTGACTTGCGATGTTACCGACGCCGATCAGGTAGAGGCACTGATGGCTGGCACCGAGGCCGAATTCGGGCGCATCGACGTCATGATCAACAATGCCGGCGGCGCCATGTTCGTTAAGACGCCTGAAAAGCTCAGACCCGAGCAGTGGCGCGCAGCCATCGACCTAAACTTGAGCAGCGTCTTTTACTGCAGTGCCGCAGCAGGCCAGCGCATGATCGAGCAGGGTGGCGGACGCATCATCAATATCTCATCTGTTGCGGGGATTAAAAATTCACCTGCGTTTGTGCACTACGGTGCAGCGAAAGCTGGCGTGATTAACCTGACTAAGTCCATGGCGGTATGCTGGGGACCGCACAATATCAACGTCAACTGCATTGCCCCCGGACTCACAGCCACCGAGGGAGTGGCTCAGTGGCTGCCACCGAAAACACAGGAAGACGGTTCACCGGTACCGCCACTGCAATACCCGCCGGAGCCACAAAATGTCGCTGACCTGAGCCTATTCCTAGCCTCTAAAGGCAGCGCCAGAATCAGCGGCGAGATATTTCCAATTCGAGCACTCAACGAAATCGTCTAGGCACTAGATATCCAGCAGGCGTCGGTCCATGGGGGCTAGGCGCTGATCTGGGTCGGCGGACGGAATGGCTGACAACAGTAGCTTGGTGTAGTCGTGTTGCGGGTTTTCGAAAACCTCATCGACTGCGCCCTCCTCCACCACCCGGCCCTTGTACATCACCAGCACCCGATCACAGATATGCCGCACCAGACTCAGGTCGTGAGCTACGAATAAATAGGTAAGGCCCAACGACTGCTGCAGGTCTTCGAGCAAATTAATAATCTGTGCTTGCACCGAGACATCTAACGCCGACACGGACTCGTCACAGACCAGGAGTCGCGGCTGCAGGATAAGCGCACGGGCAATACTGATACGCTGACGTTGGCCGCCTGAGAAAGCGTGGGGGAAGCGGCTCAATACAGCCGAATCGAGGTGGACACTCGCTAATACTTCGGCCACTGCTTGGCGTCTGCTGGCTTTATCGCCAAGGCGGTGGATGATTAACGGTTCTTCGAGAATTTGTTGGACCGTCATACGCGGGTTTAGCGAGGCAAAGGGATCTTGGAAAACCATCTGAATTTGCCGACGCAGCGGGAACAACTCGCGCTCGGTCATTTGCAGTAGCTCATGCCAACCCTCGTCGCTGCGATAGCGTACTGTTCCTGAATCCACCTCGATGGCCCGCATTATGCAGCGCGCTAAGGTGGTTTTGCCGGAGCCGCTTTCGCCAACGACACCGAGAATTTCTGCAGACCTGAGCTTAAAGCTGACGTCGTCGACGGCCAAGCTGTCGCCAAAGGTTTTGCGCAGCTTGTTTACTTCCAGCAAAACCTCATTCATGACCGAGCGCCCGTAGTTGACTGGGCGACAAGCTAATCTGTCGTCCATCGGCCAGTCGCGTTAGCGGGTGGGCTGTGGTGATGTCCGTAGCCCCCACCACACTTGCCACAGTAGCTAGCCGCTGGCCCTTAGGTGCCAGCCCGGGGATGGCAGCCATCAGCCCCTTGGTATAAGGGTGCAGTGGTTGTTTCAGCACTTGACGCACCGTGCCGGCTTCGAGCACGCGGCCGTGGTGCATAACGACCACATGATCCGCTAACTGGGCAACCACACCAATGTCATGAGTAATAAAGAGCACAGAATTATTCAACTCGTCTTTGAGCTGGCGAATGAGAGTCAGTATTTCTGCCTGTATGGTGACGTCTAGGGCCGTAGTCGGTTCGTCGCAAATCAGCAGATCGGGTTGGCAAACCAAGGCCATGGCAATGACCACGCGCTGCCGCATGCCGCCAGAAAACTCAAACGGGTACTGCTTCATGCGCCGCTGCAGCTCATCGATGCCGACACGCTGGAGCATATCGGCAGCCTCGTCCCAAGCCGCTTGTTTCGACACCTCACGATGACACAGAATGGCTTCAGCCACTTGGTTACCTACGCTATATACTGGCGCGAGCGCTGTCATCGGTTCCTGAAAAACCATACTGATATGGTCACCGCGCAGCTGCTCTATGCGTGCATCATTGTCTGTCAAGGCCAATACATCGTAGGGCGCGCTGCCCGAGGGCGCAAAATCGACACTGCCAGCCGTTACCCTGCCCGGGGGCTGAATCAGCCGCATAATAGCGCTGGCGGTCACCGACTTACCCGACCCGCTCTCACCGATAATGGCTGTTACTTGGCCTCTGGGCACATCAAAGCTGACCCCCTGCAGCGCCGCGGTGCGACCAGTTTCAGTATGAAATTCAACAGCAAGATCGCGCACCTGAAGAATGTTGTCAGGGTTCATAGCATCGTGAAACTGACGGTCTGACATCAGGGTTGACCACCGCTGCTGTAGGGGTCTACGGCGTCGCGCACGCCGTCACCGAGTAAATTGAATGCCATCACCGTAAGCACCACAAAAAGGCCGGGGATCAGCAACCATGGAGTCAGCACAATAGCCTGATAATTTTGCGCCTGCTGCATCAGCACCCCCCAGCTCACAACCGGCGGCCGCAACCCAATGCCGAGAAAGCTCAGGGCGGTTTCGCCAAGAATCATGCCCGGCACAGCAAGGGTTGCGGTAGCGATTAGGTGGGAGTTAAAACTTGGCAGCATGTGCTTAAAAATCACACGCATTTTGCTCGCCCCGAGCATTCGCGCAGACACAACAAAATCCTCTTCGCGCAGGGTCAAGAATTTACCGCGCACCTGCCGTGCTAAGGCGGGCCAGCCAAGAAGTGACAAAATAATAGTGATCCCGAAGTAGACTCCGAGCGACGACCAGCTCACCGGCAGCGCCGCAGACAGCGCCATCCATAAGGGTAGGGCCGGCAACGACTGCAGTACCTCGATCGCGCGCTGCACTACGCGGTCGAGTAGGCCACCAACATAGCCGGCCAATCCGCCAAGCAGAACCCCTAAAAACAGCGTCAGTAACACACCAAGAATACCAATGGAAAGCGACACCCGGGCGCCATAAAGCACACGCGAAAACAAGTCTCGGCCTAGCTGGTCAGTGCCGAACAAATGGATATAGCCTTGCTCGCCGGTAGTGAACAGATGCCGCTCGGCAGAAAATAAGTTCCACATCTGATAGCTCTCGCCACGGGCAACAAAGTAAATGGGGTATCGTTTTTGCGGATTTTCGATGTACTGACGCACCCAAGTTTCATCGTCTACCTGCATGTCGTAGCCATAAACAAAGGGCCGCAGGTGGAACTGACCTTGGGCATCTACAAAACGCACGCGCATGGGTGGTGCATTGATAGCCTGTACGTTGCGCCAGTCGGTGCCGTAAGGACTGACGAACTCGCAGAACGCCGCGACGGTGTAAATGAAAAGCAAGAAGTAGCCGCTGGCCATAGCCAGCCGGTGTCGCTTAAAGCGCAGCCACACCAACTGGCGCGGCGACAGCGTATGCGCTTGCGACTCGGCGCTGACCTCACTCATAGCGAATCCTCGGGTCAGCCCAAGCGAGCAGCAGGTCGGATATGAGCATGCCGACAATGGTGAGAATGGACAGCAGCATTAAAAAACTGCCAGCCAGATACATGTCCTGATTGATCAGCGCCTGCACCAATGCGGGCCCCGTTGTTGGCAGGTTGAGTACAATTGAAACAATAGCCTCGCCGGAGATGAGTGTAGGTAGCAGCACACCGATGGTGCTGATGAACGGATTAATGGCGATGCGCAGCGGGTATTTGACTAACAATTTGAGCGGTTTCGCACCCTTGGCGCGAGCCGTGATGACATAGGGTTTGTTCAGTTCGTCGAGTAAGTTCGCGCGCAAAATACGCATGGGGGAAGCCGTACCTCCCAAGCCCACCACCACCATGGGAATCCACAGGTGACTGAGGAAATCGCCTAACCGAGCCAACGACCAAGGTGCGTCACGATACTCCGGTGAAAACAGTCCGCCGATACTGATACCAAACCACTCGTAGCCGAAGTACATGACGATTAGCGCCAGCAAAAAGCTCGGGGTCGCCAAACCCACCAGCATGACTGTGGTAAGAGCGTAGTCGCCGAGCGAGTATTGGCGCACTGCGCTATACACACCAGCAGGAATGGCCACCGCCCAAGTAAACAACAGCGCCGACAGGGTGATAAGCAGCGTGTAGCCAATGCGTTCGCCCACCAACTCGTTCACCGGGCGATTGAACAAATAGGAATAGCCCATGTCGCCGGTAACGAAATTGGTGATCCAGCTCAGGTACTGCAGCGGCAGGGGTTGATCTAAATTGTATTGGGCGCGCAGGTTTTGGATGGCCTCCGAGGACATCTCCACGCCCTGAGACTGCATGCGGTCTAAGGTAGAAGTGACAATGTCTCCCGGCGGCAGCTGAATCACCACAAAGACGATCATCGAGATGAAAATAAGCGTCGGGATGGCACCCAGTAAACGCTTGGCAACATAGATTTTCATTCGACGCGTGTCACCAGAGATTGGGACAGCGCAGGTCGGTCAGCAGCAGCTTCAGGGGCAGCCGTTCTGGAGCCAACAGTTTTGGCGCTCACGGGCTGGAGGCTGGTGCCGCGCTGCTCAGACATCTCTTGATCTGACGCGAAATACCAAGTGGCCGGGTGATAGGCCATGGTCCAACGGTTGTCCCAGCCCCAAATTGCCCGCTCGGGCACTCCGCGCAAGTGCTGCGAAATGACCACCGGTTGCGGTGCCAAACCTACGGTACCAATGGTCCACAAGTTCTTTGCATTACTGGCCAAGAGCTTTTTACCCAGTTCGATGCGACGCTGCTCATCTACGGTGGCAGACATCTCGGTAGCCCACTGCTGCAGTTGGCGCATGTTGGCAGGCGGCTCCTTACCCAAACGGCCAGCTGTCAAATGCCAGCGCGCCCAGTCGTTCCACAGGGTATTCGAGCGACTGCTGGAAATAGGCGCCCACCAAGTGGGGTTGATGGGCAGCAAAATGTCGGTGACCTGATCGGCATGCCAAACCGTCATTTGCATTTTATTGCTAAGCGCGCGCTCACTTTGCAGACTGGCATCGACAATTTTTAGCCGCAAATCAATACCTATCTCGCGCCAATACAGCGCCACCAGTTCCAGCGAGATGGCCTTGGGAGTTTCCCAGTCCATAAACTCCAACGTAATTACCAAGGGCTGACCATCGGCAAATTCGCGCAGGCCGTCACCGTTTACATCGTGTAGACCGAGCTCATCGAGCAACTGCCGTGCACGCACCGGGTCGTATTGGGTGAAAGCCTCGGCAAAGGCTGGCTCATACATACTACTGCTGGGGTGGGCAGTTACCTGACGCGGGGTGCCCCGGCCAAAGTAAATGATCTGATTCATTTCATCGCGGTTAATGGCAATGGACAGGGCCTGCCGAAAACTTCGCTGCCAAAACAAAGCGCTGAGATTGGCATCGTCGTAGTTGTAGTTCGGCTGTATGACCACGTCACTGGAATGCAGCCGGTTCCAAACCAGCACGCGGATGTCGCCATTGCGTTCACCCAGTTTCAACAGCGGGATGTCTTGGGTTTTCAACTCGTAAGCTGAGAAATCCAGCTGACCGGTTGATGACATGGCGGCGATGACCTCTTTATTGTCCACCTGCCGGGAGTCGATACTGTCGATGTAAGGCAACTGCTGCCCGGCGGGGTCGACCTTAAAGTAGTAGGGGTTACGCTCAAGTTGCACCCGCGTTGGCGTGCGGCTCACCACCCGATGCGCGGCAAGGGTGGGCACTTGGGCGCTTTCCTCAATTAACTGACGCTTGGCCGCATGATAAAAAGCCATCCAAGTCAGCAGGCCCATGTCGGCAATACGCTGCTTTAGCGTGTCTCTATCGGTGAAAGCCGGGTGGAAATCTTTGTAGTAGTGCACAGGATCAACAAAGAAGTCACCGTAGTTAGCGAGCAGGTTGACCATTAGCGGCCGGGGCTCGTCGAATTCGTAGTAAAAAGTTAGGTCATCGACTTTGACCGCCTTGCCGCCTTCCACATTACGGCTGGGTACCGGCGAATATTCCGTGTTGAGCCAAATGTTATTGAAGGTGAACAAAAAATCGTCGCTGCTGAGCGGCACCCCATCAGACCATTTAATCCCCTTACGCAGTGTAAGCGTAATCCGCCTGCCGTCTGCGCTAACCTGCCAGCTTTGGGCAAGATTCGGCAAGATCGTTTGTATATCTGCCGACATGGTCAGCGGGGCTTCCATATTCGGGAAGGTCAGCCATTCGTTTGGGGTGATGCGCGCTGTACCACCGTAGTGGCCCAGACCCGCCAAGGGTACAACTACGGGCGGATCATCGGGCAGGCGCGCCGCCACACTGGGAAGGTCTTTGCCGTCTAGTGCCGGGCTTTGAGTAAATTGCTCAATGCCAAGTTCGGCAGCGGTTTGCATGGGCTGAAACCAGGCCGCAGGCCACTTTTGTTCCTGCGCAGCCAGTGTTGAGGCACCCAGCAGTAAGAACCCGCAGGCACACAGGTGGCACAGCCGATCCACCAACGCCGCTTGACGCTGATGCCAGAACATCCGTTTCTTACCTGTTAACACCGCGGCCTTGGTCTCGTCTACCTCATCGCTAGGGTACCGGTTTGCAGGGCAACAACCACAAGAATTGCTGAACTTTGGCTGCGCCCGAACAGGCACTTCCCCCACAATAAGGCAAACAAGCCCAACCATCGGCAACCGCGGGGATTTAAGCGTTGGGACTTAAGGAGTGGGTACCTAAGGGATCGCAGTGCCCGCAGCGTTGGGCGACACCGCTTGCTGCTCGATGTTCGGATAAAGCTCACGAAACAGGCTCAGCATATTTTGTGTTGAGCGCCGATCCGCTGCTTCGTGCAGCTTACCTGGTGGGCCGAGTCGTGGCGGCAGGGCAAAACCATGGGGAGTCTTGGCGTGATCATGAAAGCTCCAGTCCACATTGGCCGCATCCATCTCAGCAAAAAAACGTTGCCGATTTTCTGGCCTTACCAGGTGATCTTCGGCGCCGTTCTCAATAACAATCACCGAGTCCGTATTGTAACGATTGGCGCAAGGCTTCAGCGCGGGCCGCTCGGCATCGAAATTACTGGCGCTGGGGTCTTCGCCGGTTTGCAGCAGACCGTGGAAGGACACCACACCGGCCAAGTTCAAGCCACCGCGCACCCCTTCGATAACTACCATGCCGCCGAAACAATACCCAATGGAGGACGGTGCGGCAGACGCATCGACCCAATCCTGCGCTAGGCCAGTTTGTATCCAACAGTCAAACAGACTGCGCAGCAGCTCGTGGTCGTGATCGAGTTTCACCATGGCCTCAAAACACTGTTTTTGAAACGGCATGATTTGCGCTGCATCTGCGGGAAAGTCACGCTCATCTGCTGGCACGTCGTTGCCATACATATCGATGGCAAGGCCAACATAACCCACTCGCGCCAGGTACTCGGCGACATCGACATCAAAGCCCTTCAGACCCTGATAGTTATGGATCACCAGCACCAGCGGGCGTGGACCAGCAGATTGCGCAGGCGCAACCATATGGCCGAGGAATTCGTTGCTACGAAATTCAATGCCAATGCTTTTACGACGCAGGCCTTGATCTTCCGGCCAAAGATCAGGATTCGTTTTCATACGCTTCTCTCTTTCAACGATGTACTGGTGCGTTTACAGCCGCAGCTTGGGCACCATTTGATACAGCACCGCGACCTTAAACAAGCAGCAGCGGATCCAGTTCAGTACCTGGCGGGTAGTGGTCTGCAATTTGGTACATACCGTCCTCGGTAATTTGCGTACGTATCAACATGCCCTCTCCCGCACCGGCATCAACGCAGCCAAGCTCGGCAACCGCACAGCGGCCCCTGTTCATTGGGCCGTCTAGCACCGTGAGCATAAGCCCTTCCTCTGTGGCCTCTATAGCCAGTTCGGTCAATGTGGACTTAAGCATGCCGCCATGGGCCTCAAAGGCCACCGTACCCTGAAAACGGGTGCTTCCCGTTGCACTACCATCGGCTGCTATCGCCAGATCACCACCCGGTTCGGCCATAAAAATAAAGCTGCCATCCTCGGCTTGAGTTGCTCCATCACTCAAGGTGATCGAACCACCCGCTGCCTCGACATAGCCCCTGAAACTGGCTTTGACGCCCCAGATTAACTTGTGAAAACTCATCTTCGCTCCGCTTCCGACAAAGCGCTAAGAATGGCGTGATCTGCGGCAAATTGCATCACCGCAAGGGGCGGCAGATTGGCTGAGAGGTAGTGACAGTTTTTGCGCTGACGCGCAACTCAGCCAGCATCTTTGCAGATGCTGGCCATAGGGGTCGCAAGGCTATTCGCCAGAGGAGCCCCCCGCCGAGTTGTACAGCGACGTAGGACCATCGGCGCATTGCACCAAGCT
>JAACDW010000127.1 GCA_009936775.1 Pseudomonadota bacterium | reverse complement strand
TGCCTTGGAGGTGTTGCTTCGGTGCTATCCCCTCTCCCCCTCTGCGCTACTTCACCTCCAAGGCGTTTGCTCCCTCCCCCTTGATGCCGCGGTATCTCACTGCCCGCCCGATTCAAATCACTCTCAGTCGCTAAGATGCTGGCCTTTCCGACGCGGCTTCAGTGCCCAGCCCAAGAGTTTGGCAAACACGAACATATAGATAAGGAAGCCAAGCCAGAAGCCGTAAGCGTTACGGCTCGGCGGCAGGACGAAGCTGACCAGCAAAAATCCGCCAACAAAGGCTAAGACCGTTCCGAAGAAGATGACAAGGTCCTTAAAGAGACCTTTGAATGTTGGTTCGCTCATACGCTAACTCGTTTGATCTGATGCTCTTGGCCAGTCGTTTCCTGTCGCGCTTGTAAATGGCATTCTCGCGACGACAGCACACACACGAAAGGAAAGAACATGCACATTTGGGTCGACGCCGACGCCTGTCCAAAGGCTATTAAGCAGGTTTTGTTTAAGGCAGCAGAGCGTTTAGCCATGCCGTTGACGCTGGTCGCCAATCAGTACATTGCAACGCCTCCTTCGCGGGTAATCAAGTCCGTACAAGTAGCACAAGGGTTCGACGTTGCAGACAATGCCATTGTCGAGTGTGTGACTGAGGGCGACTTGGTGATTACCGCAGACATTCCCTTAGCCGCAGACGTTGTGACCAAGGGCGGTACCGCATTGAATCCGCGCGGCACCCATTACACTCCTGAGAACATTAAGGATTATCTTCAGCGACGCAATCGAGCGGAAGAAATGCGCGCAGCAGGGGTTGTCGGCTCTAGCCCTGCGGCCCTGGACAAAAAAGACGTACAGGCCTTTGCCAACGCCTTAGACAGAATATTGGCCCGCTCGGTTAAGCGTTAGCTGTCGTAATGCTAACCACCCGCTCGGGTTCGAAGATACGCGAGACGAAAGCAAATTACGTCCTAGGTATGTTGACGGCTAAGCGGTGCGCATGGCGTAAAGCACCTTGCCACTGCAGCAAAGGGTGCCTTGGTCATTGACGATATCAATGGTAATCGTGCTCAGTTGCCGACCTCGTTTAATGACAGTGGCGCGGGCGTCCAGCCATTCACCTCGCGCTTGGCGCAGGTAGGTAATCGACAGATCTGCTGTGCCCGCGGGTATGCTATTCGGCATAGCCTTACTAAAGACCGCGCCAACCGCCGCCATATCCACCATCGTCGCCAAGACGCCACCATTGACGCTGCCACCAATACCGGTCGGTGTGTTAGGCGTAATGGTTAGGCGCAACACGGCGTGATCGTCGCGAATTTCTGCAACCGAGAGACCAATAAAACGATGAAAAGGATTTTCGTCGAACCGCTCGAAGAATGCGGCGCTATCGCCAACGGGCATAATATCTTGTTTCACACTTTTCCCTATTTCGAAAACGTACAGTGTTGACGCAGAACTGGGGCTTAACGTTTCGTCATTTCCTGTTGAGCGGTAGTATTTGCGGCAGGACACCGCTAGACTCTCGCTCCCCAAGGCTGGGTGGCAGAGTGGTTATGCAGCGGACTGCAACTCCGTTAACGCCGGTTCGATTCCGACCTCAGCCTCCATTTTCCTGCCCGTTCGCGGCCCAGCGTTGCACAGTAAGCGAACCCTTGGCTCGCGATCAATCCGCTCCCCCTTTTGCAGCGCCAAGCGTGAAGCTTCCAGTTCTAAATACCCTAGTCTGACAGGGTTGCGCTCATGCAGGCATAAAGTCAACAAACATACCGTTTGACGGACCTAACGACCGTTCGGTAGCTGCCTCGGTCAGCAGAGCATTTTTTTTGTCAAATGCCTACTGTTTACGCTTCCTCAGGAACACCAAACAATGGGAATCGCGATACCGATAATTGCTGGACTGGCAGTGTTTGTCGGATGCATGGGGATTGTCGGCAATCCACACGTCGTTGAGACAGTCATTGGCGTTGCGGTTGCAATCGCAGTAGGTTTTTTTGTCTGGAGAACGCTCCATCGTTTATAGTCTTTAGATAGGCACTTGGTTGATCCTTCATTCGACTCCGACCTCC
>JAACDW010000126.1 GCA_009936775.1 Pseudomonadota bacterium | reverse complement strand
GCGCCCCGCCATCGCGGCAGTAGCGAGGCGTGCACGTTGAGGCAACCATATGTAGGAATAGCCAATACCGCTTGTGGCAGTAACAGACCATAGGCCGCCACGATCAGAACATCTGGCGCAAATGCCTGAAGCTGTGCAACTGTCTCGATGTGTTTCAGGCTCGTTGGCTGTAGTAGGGTCAAAGCCTGTTCGTCGGCTATTTTTTTTACCGCATTTGGGATCAGCTTACGCCCTCTGCCGCTGGGTCGATCCGGTTGGGTAAGTACCAGCCCACAGGGAAACCGCGATGCCTGTAGCGTGGACAGAATCGTCGCAGCGAATTCTGGGCTACCGGCAAAGGCTAGCCTTAACGCTGGCTGCGTCAATTACTTGGCTCGCTCGCGTAGCGCCTTGCTGATGCGCCCGCGCTTCAGGCTCGACAGGTAGTCGACAAATAACTTGCCCTCAAGGTGATCGCACTCGTGCTGGATGCAAATGGACAGCATGCCGTCGGCAGTGAATTCCAGCGGCTCTCCATGCACATCTTGAGCGCTCACCCTCACATACGCAAAGCGCTCTACCGCGTCAAAGATATCCGGCACCGATAAACAGCCTTCTTCGCCCTTAATTTTGTCGCCATATGGCTCCAGTACCGGGTTCACCAGCACATGGGGCTGGTTTTTTTCTTCACTGATGTCTACCACGATCACCCGTTTGTGCACGTTGACTTGGGTGGCCGCCAAGCCAA
Organism: Pseudomonadota bacterium; assembly: GCA_009936775.1. Taxonomy (GTDB): domain Bacteria; phylum Pseudomonadota; class Gammaproteobacteria; order Pseudomonadales; family Azotimanducaceae; genus UBA4421. Next base: position 34,346 of record JAACDW010000126.1, on the reverse strand, counting down.
TACCTGGTGCGGCATACATAGTGGTGAGCAGGTTGTGCGTGAATTCACTCAAGACCTCATCAAAAGTGCTTACCGCAGTGGCCTTGGTGCGCAGGCGAGGATCTGGATGATGCAGAATTTTCAATAAGGGCATTTTTTGAGGTCGTTTGTTTTAGCCGACTTTGCTGACCAATGGCCTGCAGTTGATTTGAAGCCAGCGAGTATAACGCCTTGGCGAGCCTTCTCGCACAGACATTCGAGACATTGTTGGTAGCTGGCCCTGCGAGCATCAGGCTGAATGGAGGACTATTGGTAACGATGTTGCTATTTATGTCTGGCCCAACACTCGTATGTACTGCAGCCACCCGACGGCTTTGCGCGCTGTTAACCCAGTGGCCGCGGCAGGCGATCGCAAGTTGGCTGGGGCAGCAGGCATCGCCGCGGCAGGCGCTGCAATCTAGCGCGCAACCGGAATTGCATGCCAAGCGCAACAAACCGGTGAGCGCATTTGCGCAAGAGGCTTACTTGCCCGCGTTTTTTGGCAATGCTGAGTTTGTGGCAGTGGGCCTATTCGATGCGACTTATCCAGCCTTGCTGAGGAGTATTCCCGACCCTCCGCTCGTACTCTTCTGCGTTGGCGATCTGAGGGCGCTAGAGGATTGCTGCGTGGCCGTGGTGGGAGCGCGCAAATGCACCACTGCGGGCCGCACCCTTGCCAAGACGATGGCAGCCGAATTGGCCGCCAGCGGACGGACCATTGTGAGCGGCCTCGCCTTGGGTATCGATGCCGCGGCGCATCGTGGCGCTCTTAGCGCCAACGCAGGGCGCACGGTTGCGGTGTTGGGGGCGGGTTTTGAGCACCTTTATCCGCGCCAGCATCGGCGCTTAGCCCTGTCGATTTTAGCAGCAGGAGGGTTGCTCGTGTCCGAGTACCCCACGGCCCTGCCACCGCGGCCCTATCAGTTTCCCGAGCGTAACCGCCTAATCAGTGGTCTGTCTGAGTTGACGCTCTTGGTGGAGGCTGGCGAGCACAGTGGCTCCTTGATTACCGCGCGATTGGCCTTGGAGCAAGGCCGCGATGTTTGTGCGGTGCCTGGTTCCGCGTTCAGCCCCCTAAGCGCTGGATGTCATCGGCTTATTCGTCAGGGCGCAGCCCTGGTCACCAATGCCCAGGAGGTGGCAGAAGAGATGGGTTGGCAATTGGCGCCCAAACCGAATCAACGGGCGGCCGCTGATAATGCCGCCTCGGAGCTAGGGGCTGGCACCGCTGCTGTGCTTGCTGCGCTTGCGGTTGAGCCTCGACAGTTAGATGAAATATCGGTGCTTGCAGCCCTTGATCCACAGCAGGGCAGTCAAAGTTTGGTGGAATTACAGCTCAGCGGATTTGTTCGGCAGGGACCTGACGGGTATATTCGCGTGCTGTAGGTAGGTCGGAGAAGCGAATGAGTTGGGTAGCGGTTTTAATGGGGTCCGAGTCCGATTGGCCCGTCATGCAGTCAACAACATCGATGTTGCAAACGCTCGGCATCCATTATGAGGTGAAAGTGACTAGCGCGCATCGAACTCCAGCAGGCACACAGGCCTACGTGCAAGACGCTGAAGAGCGTGGCTGCCGCGTGTTTATCTGTGCCGCAGGCATGGCAGCGCACTTGGCCGGTGCGGTCGCTGCACACACACAGCGCCCTGTGATCGGCGTGCCCATCGACAGCGGGCCGTTGCAGGGCTTTGACGCGTTGCTTTCAACGGTGCAGATGCCCGGCGGCATTCCCGTTGCCACTGTTGCCGTCGGCAAGGCTGGTGCGAAAAACGCGGCCTATCTTGCTGCGCAAATACTGGCCGTAGCAGATGACGCCCTGCATCAGACCGTGGTTCAAGACCGCAGCGACAACCGCGCCAAGGTTGAGGCTCAAAACGAGTCAGTACAGGCGTCTTTGACGTCGTGACTGTGGAGGCAGGCGTGGCAGATGCCGCACTCTGCCTGCAATCGGGTGGCGTCATTGCGCATGCTACTGAAGGCGTTTGGGGCTTGGCCTGTGACCCTAACAATACGCGCGCCGTCGAGCGGATTTTGGCTATTAAAGGCCGTGAGTCTGCCAAGGGAATGCTGCTGATCGGTGCCTGCGCCGCGGCCTTTGAAGAGGCTTTGACAGCATTGGAGGAGCCCGTTCGAGCACAGGTTTTGGCCAGCTGGCCCGGCCATGTCACTTGGCTGCTGCCGGGTGCAGCCTATCCGCAAACCATCAAGGGAGAGCACAGCACTGTTGCTTGCCGAGTGCCCGACCATCAGCAAGCAAGGCAAATCGCGGCGGCATTTGGCGGCCCGATGGTCTCTACCTCGCTGAACCGGGCTGGCGCTGTGCTAGTGCGCAGTTTTGCACAGGCCACGGACCAGTTTGTTGGCGAGGTGGATCTTGTGGTGCCAGGGCACACCAGCGGATACACAGGGGCCAGTGCGATCATCAATCTTGATGGTACGGTGGTTCGTGAGGCATCCAGTTGACCTCAGAACCCTATAGGCTCGGCGTAGCAGGCAACCCGATTGCCCACTCGCTGTCGCCCACCATTCACGCCGCCTTTGCCAGCGCCTGTGGTGACGCGGTGGACTATCAGCGCTATTTGTTTCCTCGAGGACAGTTCGCGTCTCGGGCGCAGGACTTTTTTCAGCAGGGCGGGACGGGTTTGAACGTAACGGTGCCATTTAAACAGGACGCCCATACTTTCGCCGATGAGCTGGACCCATTGGCTGCTGCGGCCGGTGCGGTCAACACGCTAGCGCTGCGCGAACAGCGCATTGTTGGCTTCAACACCGACGGTGTTGGCATGGTGCGCGATATTGAAGTACGTCATGGCGTGACCCTGCGGAGTCTGAGCGTTCTAATACTGGGCGCTGGCGGGGCTTGCCGTGGCATTGTCCAGCCGCTGTTAAATGCAGGGGTGGAGAAAATTTTTATTGCCAATCGCACACTGAAAAATGCGCAGACGTTGATACAACATTTCGATGCGGATGTGTCAACGCGCCTTGAAGCACTGACTTGGTCACAGCTAGATACTGCGCCACCCAGGGTGGACGCGATTTTAAACAGCACGTCTATTGGCTTGTTGGATAACGCGTCAGAGTTGCTACAAATGTTGCCAACAAACCTCTTGGCCCATCGCTTCTGCTACGATCTCAGCTATGGTCCGAGCGCCCATTTTGCTGCTTGGGCGGCGCAATGCGGTGCCGCCATGAGTGCAGATGGCTTGGGCATGTTGGTGGAGCAAGCAGCGGAAAGCTATCGAATATGGCTAGGTCGGCAACCCGCAACAGAGGCGGTCTATCAGACTTTGCGCAGCCAACTCAGCAGTTGAGCGTCATGCTGCCAGCGTCAGTAGCAGCTAAGCCTCATGGACAGAACAGTATAATGCCCGCTAAGGAGCACCCTGCGAGATGAAAAAGACGAGGCGTTTTATATCTGGCGCGGTTTGCCCGGCCTGTCAAGAGGCAGATCGCACCTTAATTGAGCCAGTTGATACCGAGTCAGCAGCAGCGGACATTAACGAGCTGCCGACCCAAGCCATTCGCAGGCGCTGTGTTGCCTGCGGTTTCACCGAAGCCCTAGACCCAGAAACACCCGCAGTAACCGCGCCGCTGCCGCGCGCGCGGTACGAAAAAAGCCGGCAAACCACGAACAAAATAGATGCAGTAAGAATACTCGATCTAACACCGCCAAAATCCTCCTGAAATGACGAGAAAGACGGGCTAAATAGTTGGAATTGTCCAAGTTTCATGCCTCCTACGAGTTGCCGATCGGTCGCTGACTGCTATACTCCGAGCGCTCACAAGAGTCAGTTCTCGTGAGCAGCCAACCTAGCGTGGCCTAGGGTTTAATGTTTGCTTTTGTTTTCGGGAGGAGAAGGGACCGAAGGCGAAGACAAGGCGTTAAACCAAGGCAAGGTTTTTATCAAACCACCTCGTTGCGTAGGCGACTGAGTGATCTCCCGATATCGCTACAACATGTGTGAGGCTCGTTGCGTTGAAAAGAGCGCAGCCCTGACGCAATGCTGCCCGGATCGAATTGGGCTGATCATGCAACGCGAATTTAGCTAGAGAGACAGAGCAGAATGAAACATCAGCTTTTGCGCATTTTTGGTGGAATAGCAGCCTTGTTGTCGGCGGGCATTGCCACCGCAGACGAATTGAATCTTCGCGTTGGCGTGACGGATATCAGCCGCCAAGTCTACGACCTGCACATGACCATCTTCCTGATATGCGTAGCCATCGGTGTGGTGGTTTTAGGTGTGCTGTTTTGGTCGGTTTTCGCGCACCGCAAATCAAAGGGCGTTGAGCCCGCGACTTTTCACGAAAGCACGAAACTTGAGCTGGCTTGGACCATCGTGCCTACATTAATTTTGATCGTAATGGCAATTCCTGCGACCCAAGTGCTGGTCGCCATGTACGACACCGGCGGTGAAGACATGTCGATCGAGGTGCGCGGCTATCAGTGGAAGTGGCAGTACAAGTATCTTGATGACGATTACAATAACACCCTGTCGTTTTTCTCCGTGATGTCGACACCAAGAGACGAGATCTATAACCAATCGGCGAAGGCAGAAAATTATCTCCTAGAGGTTGACGAGTACCTGCGCATACCGACCAACCGCAAAGTGCGGTTTTTGATCACAGCAGAGGATGTAATTCATGCTTGGTGGGTGCCGGACTTCGGCATCAAGCGCGACGCGGTGCCCGGCATGCTGAACGAGCTTTGGACCATAGTCGAGGAGCCGGGCATTTACCGCGGTCAGTGCACCGAGCTGTGCGGGAAAGACCATGGCTTTATGCCAATTGTTCTGGAAGTAATGCCAGAAGCGGAATTCGATGCTTGGTATGCCTCCAGAGTAACGTCCGAAAGTGTTCGCCAAGAGAGCATCGCTGATGCCCTGACTCACGAAGAGCTGATGGCACAAGGTGAGGCCGTATACGGCACGTACTGCGCTTCCTGTCATTTGGCCAACGGTGAAGGCGTGGCTCCCGTGTTTCCTGCCATTGCTGGTTCGGCTGTCGCTCAGGGTCCACGCGACGATCACCTGAGTTTGGTCATCAACGGCGTCGCCGGCACGGCGATGCAGGCTTTCGGCAAACAACTTGACTCGGCGCAGCTCGCGTCGGTCGTACATTACCAGCGCAATGCGTTCGGTAACGATGTGGGGGATATGTCCCAACCACAAGACGTCATAAATTTATCTAACGGTCAGTAAGGAATAGTCATGAGCGAAGTTATTCATGCAGATCATCACGACGACCACGCCCACGGTCCAGCCAAGGGCCTGAAGCGTTGGCTGTTTACTACCAATCACAAAGACATTGGCACGCTGTACCTCTGGTTCAGTTTCGCCATGTTCTTGATTGGTGGGGTGCTGGCGCTGGTGATTCGGGCGGAATTGTTCCAGCCAGGCTTGCAGTTTGTGCAGCCAGAATTTTTCAACCAGATGACGACCAATCACGGGCTGATTATGGTTTTCGGAGCCATTATGCCCGCTTTCGTGGGCTTGGCGAATTGGCTGGTACCCATGCAGGTCGGTGCGCCAGATATGGCTCTACCGCGTATGAACAACCTGTCGTTTTGGATTCTGCCCTTTGCTTTCGGCATGATGATTTCGACACTGTTCATGGAAGGCGGCGGCCCTAACTTTGGCTGGACCTTCTATGCGCCCCTGTCTACGACCTATGCGCCACCTTCGGTAACGTACTTTATTTTTGCCGTCCACCTGATGGGTGCATCCTCTATTATGGGTAGCATTAACATCATCGCGACCATCTTGAACATGCGCGCGCCGGGTATGACGCTGATGAAAATGCCAATGTTCGTATGGACTTGGTTGATCACCGCTTACTTGCTGATTGCCGTAATGCCAGTACTTGCTGGTGCGGTAACGATGATGCTGTTCGACATCCACTTTAATACCAGCTTCTTCAACGCCGCCGGTGGTGGTGATCCGGTAATGTTCCAGCACATTTTATGGTTCTTCGGGCATCCCGAGGTATACATCATGATTTTGCCGGCATTCGGCATTGTCTCTCATATTATTCCGGCCTTTGCGCGCAAACGGTTATTCGGCTACACCTCCATGGTATACGCCGTCGCCTCCATCGCGTTCTTGTCGTTTATCGTTTGGGCGCATCACATGTTCACGGTAGGTATGCCCCTGGCTGGACAGCTGTTCTTTATGTACAGCACCATGCTGATTGCCGTGCCCACCGGGGTGAAAGTCTTCAACTGGATATCCACCATGTGGCGCGGGTCCATGACGTTTGAAACGCCTATGCTGTTTGCCATAGCCTTCGTTGTGCTGTTCACCATGGGTGGTTTCTCAGGGCTAATGTTGGCGATTACGCCGGTGGATTATCAGTACCACGACACCTATTTCGTGGTTGCACACTTCCACTACGTATTGGTTCCTGGCGCCTTGTTTTCCATCATTGCGGCTGTGTATTTCTGGTTTCCGAAGTGGACAGGTAAGATGTATGACGAGACCTTAGGCAAGATTCATTTCTGGCTGTCCTTTGTGGGTGTCAACGTCACCTTCTTTCCGCAGCACTTCTCTGGCTTGGCGGGTATGCCCCGACGCATCCCGGACTATCCGCTGCAGTTTGCGGATTTCAACATGATTTCCAGCGTCGGAGCGTTCATTTTTGGCTTGTCTCAGGTGTTTTTCCTCTACGTAATTATCAAGTCGATTCGCTCGGGTGCGCCTGCTGCAGATCGGTCTTGGGAAGGCGCGAAAGGTCTGGAGTGGACCTTGCCTTCGCCCGCCCCCTATCACTCATTCACTCACCCACCGGTGGTGAAAGATGAAGAGGTGCTGGGCTAACACCGAAGCAGCTATGACTGAACAAGCCCAGCAAACACAGATCAAACGGACAGTAAGAAAACTGTCCTTGATCGTCTTAGGCATGTGCGGATTCGCCTTTGCCTTAGTGCCATTGTATGACTTGTTCTGCGAGATAACGGGCCTGAACGGTAAAACCGGCGGGCCCTACATATTTGATGAAGCCAGCACCGAACCGGATCGCTCACGGCTGATCAAGGTCAATTTTTTGACCAATACCAATGAAGGTATGCCATGGAAGTTTTGGCCAGCTAAGGGTGCGGTGAGGGTCCACCCCGGCGAAGCGAAAACCGTTAGCTTTTTCGTAAAAAACACGACGAATAAACCCATGGTCGCGCAGGCGATTCCATCACTGGTGCCGTTCTCGGCAGCGGACTTCTTCCACGAAACGGAATGTTTCTGTTTTGAGCAGCAAATGCTGTTACCCGGAGAAGAGGTGGAGATGCCAATGCGCTTTATTGTCGGGAGGGAACTGCCAAAGAATGTGGGCTCAATCAATTTGAGCTACGCCTTATTTGATATTACCGACCGGGTGGATATTTCGACCGTCGTAGGGAACGGCGATCAAGACCAGCTGCCAGCCGCTGGCGGCTAACGACTGTACTTTACTGGAGGAGATCCATGGCTAACTCGGCAGAAGTCGATAAGTCGATTTATTACGTACCAGACTCTGGCTGGTACCCGGTTTTTTTAGCCTTTGGCCTGATGGTCACTGTGACCGGCTTGGCCGGTTGGTTAAACGACGTCAATACGGGCGGTGCGGGAGATGCGACTCAGTCGACCGTAGGCTTTGCCATTGTCGCACTGGTGCTATATAGCTGGTTCGCCAAGGTGGTAGAAGAAAACACTGCCGGTTTGAACAACGACTCGCTCAAGCGAAGCTACGTTTGGGGCATGGGCTGGTTTATTTTCTCGGAAGTCATGTTCTTCGCGGCATTCTTTGGCGCGCTGTTCTATGTGCGCACCTTCGTCGTGCCATGGCTTGGTGGTGAAGGGGACAAGGGTATAACCAATTATCCGTGGCCGGCGTTTGAGGCCACGTGGCCTGTGGTGCAGAACCCAGATTCCGCGCTATTCGTCAATCCGGGCGAGAGCATGCAAGCACCCGGAGTGACCGAAGTAAGTAAGTGGGGCGCCTACTTACCTTTCTACAACACCGTTATTCTACTGAGCTCCAGCGTCACCGTGCACTTTGCGCACGATGCGATCAAAGAACAAAACCGCAACAAGCTAATTGGCTGGTTGGGCTTTACTGTATTGCTGGGCTTTGTCTTCTTGGTACTTCAGGTAGAAGAGTACATTCACGCGTACACCAAGTTAGGGCTTACTCTTGGTAGTGGTATCTATGGGTCGACGTTCTTTATTTTGACGGGCTTCCACGGGTTTCATGTGACCTTGGGCACATTTATGCTGCTGATTCAGCTAATTCGGGCCTTTAAAGGACACTTTTCGGCCAACGACTGCTTTGGTTTTGAGGCCTCTAGCTGGTATTGGCACTTCGTTGACGTGGTGTGGGTAGGCCTGTTTATTTTCGTTTATGTTGTCTAGCCGGGCCGGAGGGAGCCCCTAGGCGTAAAAAAAGGGGCCGCGGGCCCCTTTTTTCATGTCGGTCAGCTGTGAGCGCAAAACTCTGACTAGGGCTGAGGCGGTTGCATCGGTGCCTGACTGACGCCATGCCAGGGTGCGTTTAGCCCCATGCGCAACTCGCCAGTGTAGAATCCATAGCCTATCGTGAGCAGCAGTAGTGTTGCGAACGTGATGCGAACACCTAAGGCATACCAGAGCCGCCGACTGTCGGGCTTACCCGTGTCCTTAAACAAAAACACCAGCCCACTCATCAAACTGAGAATGACGCAGATTAATAGAATGACGATGACTATTTTCAACACGTTTTGGCTACTCTTGTTGAGCGGACAGGCAGTATACCAATCGCGTGTGTTTGCTGAGTGATGAAGAAGTTCACCCCAGGCTGGCGTATGACCCTGTTTTTTTTGTTGATGATGCCTATTTTGTTGAGCTTGGGGAGTTGGCAGCTGCAGCGAGGTGAGTACCAAAGGCAACTCGAAAATCAATATTTGCTACAGCTGACCCAGTTGCCGGTGGCAGTAAGCGACACCACCCTGTCTCAACCGTTTCAAGCTTTGCGACTTGTGGGCCTGTACCGCCCTGAGATGTTTCTGGTGGATAATCAGGTCTCCAAGGGGCGAACCGGATATTGGGTATACCAAGTATTCGACGAACGCAGCGTTGGCCCACTGCTCATTAACCGGGGTTTTGTCGCCGCAAACGGGCGCGCGCAGCTGCCGACAATTGCGACGCCTGACAGCTCGATCGCCCTCGTCGCTACGGTCTGGCCCCAGCTGGGTCTTATTCCTGCATGGGGCAGTCAAGACTGGGCAGAGGGGTGGCCGAAGCGAGTGCAGCGTGCAAACGTGCAGCGCATGGCTGCGCTGGCCAATACCTGGCCGGCGGAATTGCGTTTGGAGCCCGGGCAGCCGTCGGTACTAGAGCCAGCACCCTTTGCCTCCAGACTGGCGGATGACAAGCATAATGGCTATGCGGCGACCTGGTTTGGCCTAGCAGTAGTGCTTTTGTTGGGATACCTCTATGGCGGTTTCAGCAAGCGCGATCGGTGACACCGGTCATGGCTCTGCACGGCGCCTCGATCAATAACCAATAGGCCCGATCGAATCAATCAAAAGCGCCTCTGGACGAACTGGCGCTGTGACAATTATCGAGTGAACTATGCAAGACAAGCCCCTACAAGCGGCACAAAACAGTGGCCGCCGTCAGTTGACCATCATTTTAGTCATGGCAGCGTTTTCCTTGGGTGGGTCCTATGCCTTGTTTTTTTCCGCGCAAAGCGGCGCGGGTTGGGGTACCACCAATAATGGGGCCTTTGTGCAACCGCCTACTACTGTTGAACAATTGGGCTGGCAAACGCCCGAACAAACGAAGCTTCCAACCTCGGGCCAGTGGTGGCTTTGGACAGTAGCTGACCAGTGCGATGAAGTGTGCGCTACGGCATTGCAGAAGCTCCGCGCCGCCCACATATTGCTCAATCGAGAAGCCAAACGGGTGCGGCGTGGTGTGACGACCGCTGCCCAGTATGTTGTGCCTGACGACCAACCAGACTTGCAGCGTATTATGACGCCTACAGCGGCAATGGCCGAGGGCATTTACATTGTCGACCCTAATGGCAACCTCGTTTTCTTTTACCCGCTGGATGTCAATCCGAAATTGTTGCTCGCGGATCTCAAACGGCTTTTGAAGGTTTCACAAATTGGTTAATGCACAGATCAGAAAACTCGCCGGATTCGGCGTTCTTTTTGCCCTTCTGGTGGTGTCGGTAGGCGCATACACACGGCTTGCTGATGCTGGCCTCGGCTGCCCGGACTGGCCAGGCTGTTACGGCTTTCTTACCGTGCCGGATCAAGTCGATGAACTTAACGTGACCAACCAGCGCTACCCCGATGCGCCGGTTGAGTTCGTCAAAGCCTGGTGGGAGATGGGCCACCGCTACATTGCCGGCGCCTTGCTGCTGTTGGTGTTCGGAATCTTAGTGCTCGCCTACCGAGGCCGCGAACGTGAGGACACGCCGGTCAAACTAGCGTCTGTACTCATGTTCGTCATACTTTGTCAGGCCGCCTTTGGTGCATGGACCGTGACACTCAAACTTTGGCCGCAAGTGGTAACCGGGCATCTCCTTGGCGGATTCACAACCCTGAGCCTTATTTGGCTGCTGTTTCTTCGACAGGGCGGCTTCTCCGCTGTGGTATCGACCCTGCCCAAGCCGACGCTGCTGGCAACAGCCGCCTTTGTGGCCGTCGTGTTGCAGATCGCACTAGGCGGTTGGGTGTCGTCAAATTATGCCGCGCTGGCCTGCTACGACTTTCCAAGCTGTGACGGCACTTACACACCGCAGATCGATCTACAGCAGGGGTTCAATGTGTTGCAAAGCGTTGGCCCAAACTATTTGGGCGGATTGATGACCAACGAAGCGCGCATGGCAATACACTGGGTGCACAGAATCGGCGCGGTCATTGTGCTGCTGGTGGTCGGTGGTCTGGTCTGGCAAATGGTCCGGCAGGTTGCCGTGGTTGGATACCTTTTGCTGGCGGCGCTGCTGACGCAAATCACCCTCGGCATCCTCAATGTGGTGTGGGTTCTGCCGTTACTTAACGCTACCGCGCACAATACCGTCGGCGCACTGTTGCTGCTGGTGCTGGTTACGATAAACTTCGCTCCCCGACTGCGCATTGCGCAGTCCCCAGGCTGAGTATGACCCGTATATGAATGAAGTAGCCGTTAGTGCAACTTGGCGCGACTACCTTGAAATGTGTAAGCCGCGGGTCGTGGTGTTGATGCTGCTATGCGCGGTAGTGGGTATGTTTTTGGCAAGCCCGGGTATGGTGCCCGTCGATACTCTATTGTTTGGCAGCCTGGGTATCGCCCTGGTAGCGGGTTCGGCGGCAGTGGTAAATCACGTTGCCGATCAACACATCGACGCGCAAATGGCGCGCACCGAGAGCCGACCTGTGGCAACTGGGCGGGTCAATAATCAACAGGCCATGGTGTTTTGCGCGATCACAGGCGTGCTTGGCATGGGCATGCTTTGGTTTTTTATAAACCCGCTAACGGCGTGGTTGAATCTCGCCTCATGGGTCGGCTATGGGCTGATCTATACCCTCTATCTGAAACGCGCGACACCGCAGAATATTGTGATCGGCGGACTTTTTGGTGCCGCCCCACCGTTGTTTGGCTGGACCGCAGTAACCAACAGTGTAGATCCCGGCGGGCTACTACTGGTGCTGATTATTTTCGCTTGGACACCGCCACATTTTTGGGCGCTCGCGCTGGAGCGTAAGGACGAATATGCCGACGTCGGTATGCCAATGTTGCCGGTAACCCACGGCGAGGCCTTTACTCGGCTGCATATCTTGCTGTACACCATTTTGCTCGTAATCGCCTCAGTACTGCCGTTTGTAATCGCTATGTCCGGGCCGCTTTATCTCGCTGGGGCGCTGGCCCTCGGCGCTGGTTTCCTTTACTGGGCCATTGTGTTGATCAAAAACAATAACGCCAAAGCGCCTATGGAGACGTTCCGCTACTCGATCATTTATCTGGGGGCGTTGTTTTTACTGATGCTCGTCGATCATTACCTTTATCTGGGTATCGGCGTTGGTGTGACCGCGCCGCTGCAAATGACTCCGTGATCGGCCTAACTCATGAATACGATTAAAAGCACCGTTTTTCTTTGTTTGGCCTTTATCTCCATCGTGCTGGTGATGTTTGTCATTAGTGTGCTGCGGGTGCCCCAGCTGTCGCTAGAAGAAATGCGCAATAAGGGTGTTTTTATTCTGCCAACGCCCAGAGATATTGCGCCATTTCAGCTCAATGACCACACCGGCGCAGTGTTTGATCGCTCCAGCCTTGAAGGCAAGTGGAGCTTTGTGTTTTTTGGCTTTGTGAACTGTCCAGACATATGCCCAACGACTATGGCAGTGTTGGGTACGGTAGATCGGCAGCTGCAAGCCAACGACGCCGAAACGGCATCGCAGTTTCAGGGAATTTTAGTTTCCGTGGACCCTCAACGTGACAGCCTAGAGCAGCTTGCCAGCTATGCGACCGCGTTTTCGCCTCGATTTCTAGGGGTTACTGGGGCGCGGCAAGACTTGGTGGAACTGACGACTCAGGTCAATGTGGCCTTTGCCAAAGTACCGCTGCCACAGCTGACTCAGGGAGGCTTGGCGGCTGGGCCGGTAGAAGCCGATGCCTACACCGTCGACCATACAGGCAATATCGTGATCGTTAATCCAAAAGGCCACTATCATGGTTTCATCAAGTTGCCTCATGATGCTGAGACCATTAGGCTGACCTTCCAAACGCTGGCGGCTCAGTTTTAGGCCGCCACTTTTGCCTGAGCGGGTCGATTTGGCCCGGCGGGGCGTACACCCATAAGGCAGTCTATGACCGCGGCGAAGAGCGCTCAGCGAACACCACCAAGCAACTTCACTTCCAACCCGGTCATTGGGCTTGAGGACTTTCGCCGCGTGCGCGCACGCAGTGAATGGTTGTGCAGTTTTCTTCAGGTAGAAGATTTTGGCGTGCAGCCCATGCCGGATGCGAGTCCGCCGAAATGGCATCTGGCACATACCAGCTGGTTTTTTGAAACGTTTCTGCTGAAGCCGCATCAACCCGGCCTGCAGCCGTATCACCCGGCTTTTGAGCACCTGTTTAACTCTTATTATAACGGTGTTGGAGAGCCATTCCCGCGCACTAAGCGCGGGCATCTTTCGCGGCCTACTGTAGATGAGGTGATGGAGTATCGTGCGCATATCGATGCAGCGGTAGTAGCCCTTTTGGCTCACGACCACCCTACCCAGATCTGGCGTAGCCTATTGCAAACGCTGCAACTGGGTCTGCACCACGAGCAGCAACATCAAGAGCTGTTACTCACCGACATTAAGTACAACTTAGGCCATAACCCCCTATACCCTGCGTTAAGAGCAAATCCAGCATCGCAGTTACTTACCCCATCCAAGGCCTCTAAACCCCTCACCTACAGCACCTTCGAGCCAGAACTGATCGAAGTTGGAGCGGCTGCCGGTTTTTGTTTTGATAACGAGTTACCTCGGCATCCAGTGTATTTGGCGCCCTACGCACTGGCCGATCGTTTGGTTACAAACGCTGAGTATCTGGGCTTCGTCAATGCTGGCGGCTATCAACGCGCCGACCTTTGGCTGTCAGAAGCTTGGGCCGCACTGCAACACGCACCAAGGCACCAGCCTCTGTACTGGCATTGGCAGGACGGGCAGTGGTTCGAGTACCGTCTCGACGGCTACTATCCGTTAGTTGATGACGCGCCGGTAGTACACATCAGTGGCTATGAGGCTGCGGCTTTTGCGGCTTGGTCCGATGCGCGGCTGCCCACGGAGTTCGAGTGGGAGCATGCGGCATCTGTGCATACGCCCGATCTAGGTAACTTTGTGGAAAGCCAGCAGCTACATCCGCTGCCGCAGCAGGACGGACACAAACAAATGTTCGGCGATGTCTGGGAATGGACCAGCAGTAGCTATGGGCCCTATCCCGGCTATCGCCCCTTGCCCGGTGTGTTGGGTGAATACAACGGCAAGTTTATGAGCAGTCAGTGGGTATTGCGCGGCGGTTCCTGCGCAACGCCGCAAAGTCATATTCGTGCCAGCTACCGCAACTTCTTTTACCCGAAAGATTCGTGGCAGTTCAGTGGCCTGCGTCTGGCACGGACTCTGTGAATACTTCGAGTCAGCAATTCGCCTTTTTTGATTTGCATCCTCAGGTGGACGATGTGTTTGCCGAGGTCTGTGCAGGGTTTCGCCAAATTGGCAAGAGCCTGTCACCGAAATTTTTCTACGATCAGAAAGGCTCGCAGCTGTTTGAGGAGATAACCGAGCTGGATGAGTATTACCCTACTCGCACTGAGCTGGGTTTGTTCGATAGCAATTTAGCGGAGATTGCCGCAGCGATAGGGTCCGGCAGCTGTGTTATCGAATACGGCAGCGGCTCTTCGCTAAAGATCCGCAAGCTGCTCCAAGCACTGGCTCCTAAGGCCTACGTTCCCATAGACATTTCCCGCGATTATTTGCTGCACGGCGCGCAAGAACTGGCCAAGGACTTTCCCGCGCTCGATGTTTTTCCGGTATGCGCCGACTTCGGGCAAACGATAGCGCTGCCTGAACAGACCAATGACCTACATCGCATTGGTTTTTTTCCCGGTTCCAGCATCGGTAACTTTGAACCCAGTAACGCCCAGCAGTTTTTGCAGCGGGTAGCCCAGACGCTTGGCCCCGGCGGGCATCTATTGATTGGCGTAGATTGTAAAAAAGATCGGTTAGTTTTAGAGCGCGCCTATAACGATGCAGCGGGTGTCACCGCTGCATTTAACCTCAATGCGCTAACCCACTTAAACCGAGTGTTAGACTGCAACTTCAACATCGAGGCGTTTCAACACGAGGCCCGCTACAACAGTGAGCGCGGATGTATTGAAATGTTTTTGCGCAGCACGCAGGAGCAACAGGTCGAGATTCGCGGTGAGGTGTTTACCTTTGCCGCTGGAGAGCGCCTGCATACGGAGAATTCTTATAAGTACGCGCCGCACGAATTTTTGCAGCTTGCCCAAGCATCAGGCTTTGCCAGCGCCGGCCAATGGTTGGATGCGCAGGCGTATTTTGGTTTGTATCTGCTCAAGGTGGATTAACTGCTGGGCGTAATTGAATCAGTCGAACTCCCATAACACCCAGCTTGGTACCAACGCGTCGACGCGCCGCAAGTCACCATCGCCACGAGTCGGATCCCGCGGCACTAGGTAGTAGGGTTTACCAGCGTTCGGTACCACACGAATCATGCGCAACTCGCCGTTTTGCCGGAATTCATAGATCATTCTGTCCTCTTCGGCAATGATCACCACATCCGGGCCGCGTTGCGCAGCGCTGACAGATGTCGACAACAGTGCGGTGATGAGTAGCGTGCATATTAGTCGAGCGCAGCGCCACGACGTGCGGACGCTATCTGGTGATTGGATCGGAACTCGGGCCATAATCAATATCGAGTCTTTTGCTAACGTATGGAGTGCACTGTGGCAGACAATTTAACCCCGCCATCTGCAGAACACCAAGCACCGGTTGTTTTAGTCGACGGCTCGTCTTATCTGTTTCGCGCCTTTTATGCGTTGCCCGACCTGCGCAGCAGTGATGGACGCCCCACGGGCGCCATTCGCGGCGTTATCAGTATGTTGCGACGTCTGGCCAAGGACTATCCGCACAGCCCCCTAGCCGTTGTCTTTGACGCGCCGGGTCGGACGTTTCGTGATGATCTCTATGCAGACTATAAGGCCAACCGCAGTGCCATGCCCGACGATCTGCGCGAGCAAATCGCTCCCATCCACGCCATGATTAAGGCCATGGGGCTGCCGCTGGTCAGTGTCGAAGGCGTTGAGGCTGATGATGTAATTGGTACCTACGCCGCTCAAGCCACCGCCCTGCAGCGAGAAACCGTTATTTCGACCGGCGACAAGGATATGGCCCAGTTGGTGACCCCCTATGTGACGCTGGTCAACACCATGACTGAAACCACTATGGATGCCGGAGGCGTCAAAGAGAAATTTGGCGTCGGCCCGGAGCTAATCGTCGACTATCTTGCGCTTATGGGCGACACAGTGGACAACATTCCCGGCGTTCCCAAGGTCGGCCCAAAAACCGCGACCAAGTGGCTTAACGAGTATGGTTCGCTCGACGCTTTAATGGCCCGGCCCGATGAGGTGAAAGGCAAGGTCGGAGAAAATCTGCGGAACAGTCTTGGCCAGTTACCGTTGTCGCGCGAGCTAACCCAGATCAGATGCGACCTAGAGTTGCCGCTAACCTTTGGGGACTTGCTGCCAACCCCACCGGACAACGAAACACTGGCTGATTTTTATCGGCAATTTGAGTTTAAGTCTTGGTCTCAGGAGTTGGATGCTCCCGCCGTCGCATCCCAACAGGCGTCGGTGGCTGTAGCCGACAACCATCCGGACCCAGTGGCAACAGCTTACGACCTGATTCTCGATGAAGTCCAATTGCAACAATGGATCGCGCTGCTGCAAGCGCAACCCCTAATAGCCATAGACACCGAAACAACCAGCATCGATTACATGCAGGCAGAGTTGGTGGGCTTTTCTTTTGCGGTCGGCCCGGGCCGTGCGGCCTATCTGCCCGTGGCTCACGACTATCCCGGCGCACCAGATCAACTGAGTTTGCCGCGCGTTTTGCAGGCCTTGGCGCCTGTTCTGGCGAATCCTGAAATCGTTAAGGTTGGGCAAAATTTAAAGTACGACATGAGCGTGCTAGAGCGATATGGCATAGCCATCAAGGGTACTCTCCACGACACCATGCTGCAGTCCTATGTGCTCAACAGCGTGGCAACGCGGCATAACATGGATGCCTTGGCGGGCTTCTACCTTGATCGAAAAACCATTCATTTTGAGGATGTTGCGGGCAAGGGTGCGAAACAGTTGACGTTCAATCAAGTACCGCTGGAAACTGCTGCCGACTACGCCGCAGAGGACGCAGACGTAACCCTGCAACTGCATCATTGCCTGTATCCGCAGCTTCAGGCCGAGCCGAGCCTGCTGAGTGTTTATCACAATATCGATATGCCGTTAGTGCCGATTTTGTCGGAGGTGGAGCGTCAGGGCACCTTGGTGGACGGACGCATGCTCAAGCAGCACGGCGCGGAACTGGCCGACCGACTCAATGAGTTGACCCAAGACGTATGGGCCCTGGCAGGCGAGAATTTCAATCTCGACAGCCCCAAGCAATTGCAGACCATTCTTTATGACAAGATGGGCCTGCCGGTGTTGAAGAAAACACCCGGCGGCCAGCCTTCTACTGCTGAACCGGTGCTGGTGGATTTGGCGCAAGACTATGAACTGCCGCAAATGATTTTAACCTACCGCAGTCTGGCCAAGCTCAAATCGACCTATGCGGATAAACTGCCGTTAGACATTCATGCCGAGACGGGGCGCATACATACTTCTTATCATCAGGCCGTGGCTGCCACTGGCAGGTTGTCGTCCTCTGATCCAAACCTGCAAAACATTCCGATTCGCAACGCAGAGGGCAGGCGAATTCGTCAAGCCTTCGTCGCCCCGGCGGGCAATGTGATATTGGCAGCCGACTATTCGCAAATTGAGCTGCGTATTATGGCGCACCTGTCAGCGGATCAAGGCTTGTCTGAGGCGTTTGCGCAGAATCAGGACATTCACCGCGCCACCGCGGCAGAGGTATTTGGTCTGCCGCCGCAAGAGGTAGCCGACGACCAGCGGCGCAGTGCTAAAGCAATTAATTTTGGCCTGATTTACGGCATGTCTGCTTTCGGCCTTGCCAAGCAGCTGAACATCTCCCGGGGGTTAGCGGCAGACTATATCGAGCGCTATTTCCAGCGTTACCCGGGTGTGCTGCGCTATATGGAAGAAACCAAGGCCTTGGCCGCCGAGCAGGGCTTTGTCGAAACAGTATTTGGGCGGCGTTTGTACCTGCCGGAAATCAATGCCAAGGCAGTGCCGAGAAGGCAAGCGGCAGAGCGCACTGCCATTAACGCTCCTATGCAAGGTACCGCTGCGGACATCATCAAGCTCGCCATGATCTCTGTGCAGCAGTGGTTGCCCATCAGCGGTCTTGATGCGCGAATGATCATGCAGGTGCATGATGAACTCGTGTTTGAAGTGGCGGAGTCCGATGTCGGTGCGCTAAACGCCGGAGTGATTGAACGTATGGCGGGGGCGGCGGCGTTGAGCGTGCCCTTGGTAGTGGATACCGGCGTTGGCGAAAACTGGGACCAGGCGCATTAGATCAAAGGGTCTGGTCGGCGCCTGCCTCATCATGCTCAAGCTGTGGTGGCCGGGCTAGCCAGTCCAGCAACTTGGCGATTAGCTCCACCTTGCCGTCGCCCTTAGCAGCGGAAAAGGTTTGAAAAGACACCGTGGCGTGGCATTGGTAGAGGCCTTTGAGCTTATTTAAGACTTGTTTTTGGGCACCAAAACTCAGCTTATCCGCTTTGTTCAACAGCACATGAATGGGCAATTCGCTGGCGTCGGCCCAATCGAGTATCTCTTTGTCAAAGTTTTGGTTTGGATGCCGAATATCCATTACAAGCACGATGCCGGAGAGAGAGTCGCGGTAGGAAAGGTAGTGATTTACCGAATTCTGCCAGGTTTTTTGCGCCTCCTTGCCGGCCTTGGCATAGCCGTAGCCTGGTAAGTCCACCAAGCGCCCACCGCTGCGCACATCGAAGAAATTCAGTAACTGAGTGCGTCCCGGGGTTTTACTAACCTTGGCAGTACGGCGGTTGCCGGTAAGCTGATTCAATACTGAGGACTTGCCAGCATTAGACCGCCCGGCAAAGGCGATTTCAGCGCCTGCAGGTGGCGGGCAGCGCTTTAGGTCAGGAGCACTGGTTAAAAAGGTTGCTTCTAAACGCTCTGGCAAAGACACATTTTTGGTCATCTTGTATATAATCTCGCAGCTTTCGGAGCGCTGATAGAGGCACCGCACCGCTGTACATTGTTATAACTGTGCGTGGGTGGTAGGCCGTAGTGTATCACCGCTGTGGAATGAACCTTGCACAAAGCCGCTTCTGCCGTCACAGAGCAGTAACGGTGGTGACAAGGAGCACCTGGGCCAGAGGCTTTTATTTCAATGCTTAATGGCGTCGCGACAAAGCAAATGCGGCGAACAATGAGCGCCAGTGAATTAGGAAAACGTAAATGAGTGTTCGCATAGCTGCTGCAAAACGACTGAATCTTTCTGTGCTTCTGGCCGCGCTGCTCGGCCTTTGTAGCGCGCACTTACTTGCTGCAGGCAATGCCGAGGTAGGCCAAGCGAAATCGTTAGTTTGTGCCTCTTGTCACGGCCAAGATGGCGCCAGCGTTATCGATCCGTCGTATCCACAATTGGCAGGTCAGAACGAAAAATATTTGGCCAGACAGGTAAAAATGTATCAGTCCGGTGAGCGCGATGTGGCGCTGATGACGGCTCAGCTGATTGGTAAGAGCGAGCAAGACCTTGATGATTTGGCGGCCTATTACGCCAGTTTGCCCGCGAAGTCTTCGGAGGCCACCGGCAGTGATGCGCAAATAGCCTTGGCGCAACAAATTTATAAGGGCGGTATTGCGAGTAAGGGTGTGGCGGCCTGCAGTTCTTGCCATGGCCCGGACGGTGCGGGAAACGCCCAAGCCGGGTTCCCGCGCATTAGCGGGCAATCCGTGCAATACACCGCAGCGCAGCTTATCGCCTATCGCGAAGGCGAGCGTAAATCCGATGAAGTTTATGGTGGCATGATGCGCGGAGTTTCGCGCGGCCTCTCAGATCGCGAAATAGCGGCTTTGTCAGACTATATAAGTGGCTTAAACTAGTCGGTATGTACTCTGATATGGAGGATGCCGACCAATGCATAGCCTACTGAAAAAGTTATTGTTGAGCACTGCTGTCCTATTGGCAGGGCCAGTGTTGGCGAGCGAGGCCTTTGTTGCTGGCACGCATTACGCGGTTATCGATGTGCCCGTGACCACCGGCCTAGAGGATACAGAGCCTGCGCAAGTGGAGGTGGTGGAAGTCTTTTCCTACATGTGTATCCACTGCTACAGCTTCGATCCGCTGCTGCAACGCTGGGAAGAGGACAAGCCAGAAGGTGCTGCCTTCAGCCGTTTGCCTGCAGTTTTCTCCGACGACTGGGCCTTGATGGCGCGAGCTTTCTACACCGCAGAAATTTTAGGCGTCGCAGAGCAGATGCATGGGCCGCTGTTCCAGGCCATTCACGTTAAGCCAAAAAATATCCGCAGTGAGCAGGTTATGGCCGGATTGTTCAACGAATCTGCCGGCGTTGCCGAAGAGGCCTTTAGTAAGGCCTATAACTCGTTTTTTGTGCGTAGCCGGGTCATGCAGGCAAGATCGAAGAGCCGGGCCTATGGCCTGAATTCCGTACCAACAATGATCGTCAACGGTAAATACCGAGTGGATGGCCGCATGGCGGGTTCCAATCAAGCCATGCTCGACGTCGTTAATTTCCTAGTAGCACGGGAACGCGCGGCGAATTAGCGTTGGCACTTGTGCAAATGCAGCAACACGACTGCATTCGCGCCACTTCAATAGCCTACCAACGCAAGGCTGCGTCACCAGTCCGGGCGCTGACGCTGTTTTTTGGTGCTTGCATGGCGCTTTTTTTTGTCCACCCGGCGCCGTTTCGATGCCAAGGTTGGGCGCGTCGCAACTCGAGCTTTCGGCCGTTTGAGCGCTTCAACAATCATTGCCTCTATGCGTTCTATGGCTTGCTGGCGATTTCGTAACTGAGAACGTTGGTCGCTCACCTGCAGCACAAGAAACCCTTCTTTGTTGATGCGGTTTGCCTGCAATGACTTGAGGCGTCGCAGGCTGTAAGTGTCAAGCTCAAGCATGGCCACGTTGACGCGCAGTTCTACAGCAGTTGAGGTTTTATTGACGTGCTGGCCACCGGGCCCCGAGCTGTGCACGAAGCGAAACTCATAGGCCTTGGCTGACAGGGACTTAGATGACAGCTTACTCATGGCAACGCATGGTACCGCAAAGTCGCTGCAGGATAGCTAAACTGGCATAGGTTCTGCGCTGTCGAGACAGTAGAATGTCGGCCGACCGCGCGCCCACTAGAGCAATTTTCACCTAAGCAAAATTAATAGAGCGAACCGATATGAGTACCCTCGAACGCGACGAAGTCGTGAATAAGTTACAGGCTTGGCAACAACACCGCATCGATGGTGAGGGCATCTGGCAATGGGCGCTGCAGGCGGCCGCTGAGCGCAGTAGCGAAGATGAAGTAGTCAAGGCGGTAATGGAAATGCTCTGTGCGCTGCCGCAAGACTTATGGATTGAGGAAGATGCCGAAGTCATGGTCGATGCGTTGAACAATCCGCTGGATCAGACCGACTTGTCCGTAAATTTGTTGTGGAACTATCCCGACATTATCGACCTGCGTAGCAGACGACGGGCACTTGAGGACCACCCACTTTATGGACCTTATTGTGTTGATTGAGTTTGCATTTCGAGCGAGCCGCGCCTGATGGCAATTGGCGATAAGCTAACCGAGTTGTTGCAGCTGCTGCAGTTGCAACAAATTGAGGAAAATATTTTCCGCGCCTACCACCCGGCCGGTCGGCGCGGTCGTCTGTATGGCGGTCAAATTATGGCTCAGGCGCTTATGGCCGGTGGGCGCACTGTGAGCGACGATCTCCATGTGCATTCACTGCATGGCTACTTCCTACGTCCAGGTGATCCGAAAGTGCCAGCGGTGATTCGGGTCGAACGCGTGCGGGACGGGCGCTCGTTTGCGACTCGGCGCATCTTAGTGACCCAGCGCGGTGAAGCCATTTTCAACATGGACGCGTCTTTTCAGATTGTTGAACCCGGTCTCGACCATCAGGCAGAGATGCCTGCAATGGCGCCACCACCCGAAGATAAAATACCGCCAGCGCTGTATGACGAGCCCTTTGTTGCTTGGCGGCATGAATTTCGCCGCCTTCAGTCCCAAACGCCGCAACCGCCAGAGCAATTTGTTTGGTTCAAGCCCACCGGTGTGGTGCCCGATGACCCGCTCACCTGTGCCTGTCTGCTGGTGTTTGAATCGGATAACGTGCTTATTGGCACCGCACGGCTACCCCATCGCGGTAACTTCCAGCGTGAGCATATGCAGGTGGCCAGCCTCGATCATGCCATGTGGTTTCATCGCCCCATCCAGCTAAATCAATGGCTGCTGTACGCCATCGACTCGCCCAGCGCCTCCCACGCCCGAGGCTTGGCGCGGGGCAATATTTTTTCCGAACATGGCCAACTGCTGGCCTCGACCGTGCAGGAAGGCCTGATTCGCGTGCGCGAAGCGCAACAAGTTGCCGGGCGCTAGCTCTAAAGCAGGCGCCAAAGCAAGCTTTAGAGCGAATCCACTAGGTTACGCAGCTTTTCGCACTGGGCCACACGCTCGGCGGCGTCTGCTCCGGCGAAACTGACGTTTAGCGAGGTGACTCCGGATTCGCGCAGCGCATAAAGTCGCTCTTTGACGAACCCTTGCGCACCTATCAAAGAACTTTTAGCTAGGTAATCTTCGGGGATGGCCTCTTCGGCGGCTTTTTTGTCGCCAGCTAAGTAAAGGTCTTGAATGATTTTTGCCTCTGCTGCGTAGCCGCTCTTAGAGAAAATATCGTTATAGAAATTCTTCGAACGCGCTCCCATACCGCCAATGTATAGAGCAGCCCCGGGGCGCGCGCGTTCTCGCAGAGGTTCCATGCCGTCGCCTATGGCAACACTGCCGCCTGCGAATACATCCAGCGGTGCGCGGTCAGTTGCGCGCTTGCCGTTACCCTTGCGCAGTGAGTCGCCCCAAACGGCGTCTGCGGCTTCGGCAGTATAAAAGGCTGGCAGCCAGGCGTCGGCCAGCTCGGCGGTGGCGGCTACGCTGGCTGGTCCCAGCGAGGCAATAGCAATTGGAATATCCGAGCGCACAGGATGATTGATTAGCTTCAACGGTTTGCCAAGGCCGGTGCCACGGTCCTGAGGCAACGGAATTTGGTAGTGATCGCCCATGTATTGAACCTTTTCGCGGCGCCACACCTGACGGCAAATCTCGATAACTTCGCGAGTCCGCGCTACTGGCGCGGTATAGGGAAGGCCATGAAATCCCTCTATTACTTGCGGCCCAGAGGCGCCAAGGCCGAGCATGGCGCGGCCATCGGAGAGGTAGTCGAGACCGGCAGCGGTCATGGCCAGCAAACTCGGTGTACGGCTATACATGGGTAAAATACCAGAAGCAATAATAACTCGTTCAGTCTCGGCGGCTAAGTAGCCCATGGCCGTGGGCGCATCAAATGAATAAGCCTCTGGCACCCAGACGACGTCTAGGCCCGCTTTCTCTAAGTTTTTAACTTCGGCGACGGCCTCTTTGAAACCACCGGCATAATTGATCAAAGTAGAAATCTTCAACGCTCTCTCCAACTATTTTAGTTGCCAGATTATGGCGACTTCGGCATGGTCTGAAAAAGTCTTTTCCCGCGAGTTTTGTTAAGGCAAAAGGAGTCGCTTGCATGCAACAGCGCGTATTTCGGAGTTTTGTAGTGGTCGTCATGCTGCTGCTTGGGCTGGTTATCTCACCGGTCCGAGCTTTTGATCTAGAACCCTATGTGCAGCAAGCGGTGCCCAATCTGGTGGGCTATCTGCAAGTCGATACCATCAATCCACCGGGCAACGAGTCCCGAGGCGTGGTCTATCTTGGCGCGCTGCTGGAACAGGCGGGCATTGACTATGAGAGCGTAGAATCTGCGCCGGGACGTGGCAACATATGGGCCAAGCTGCCCGGAACCCCCGATGCAAACGGCCGTAAGTTACCGGGGCTAGTACTGCTTCATCATATTGACGTGGTGCCTGCAAACCCCGCGTTCTGGCAGGTAGACCCGCTTTCTGGAGAGCAGATTGACGGCTATATTTACGGACGCGGGGCTATTGATACCAAGGGCTTGGGTATTGCTCAGCTGCAAGCGTTCCTGGCCTTGGCCGCTAGCGGCCAGACCCTAAATCGGGATGTGTGGTTTATGGCTACTGCCGATGAGGAAGCCGGTGGCTTATTTGGCGCCGGCTGGCTGGTGGAAAATCGGCCAGAGCTGTTTGCCGATGTGGGCTACCTGCTCAATGAGGGCGGTTCCGGGCGTCGCTTCGAGCAAGGTGTTGCAGTCATGGTTGAGGTGACACAGAAGGTGCCATTGTGGTTGCGTTTGACCTCCAGCGGGAATCCCGGTCATGGCTCCGCGCCCCAAGTTGCTACATCGGTGACACAATTGGTTAGGAGCTTAGAGCGTATTCGCCAAACCGACTTTCCAGTAAACGTGGTGCCTGCGGTAGCCGCCATGTTTGAAGGCTTAGCGCCCTATCAAGACGGACCAAACCGTGGTCGCTATGCCAGCATTGCGCAAGCGGCAAGCGACCCAAAATTTTTGCTGGGGTTGCGCATGCAAAATCCTGGTGCCCACGCCCTGCTGCGTAATACCTGTTCGATCACTCGGCTTGAGGGCAGTAGCAAAATCAACGTGGTACCCGCGGTTGCATCTGCTGAATTGGATTGTCGCCTGTTGCCGGATCAGGATCCACAGCAGTTTCTCACCGAACTGGGCTATATCATTAACGACGAGCGCGTCAGTATCGAAAAAATAATGGGCTTCACACCAGCGACCAGCCGTACCGATACGCCCCTTTTCAAAGCCATTCAGACTGTCGCCGCCAAGCGCCACAATGCCCAGCTTGTGCCTACGGTGGCGGGGGGCTTTACCGATTCGCATTTTTTCCGCGATCTTGGCATTACCAGTTACGGTTACTCGCCGTTCGTTTTTGCGGTTTCCGAATTCACCGGCGTGCACGGCAACAATGAGCGTATCAGTGTGAACAATGTCACTCATGGTGTAGCAACGCTCTATCAGTTATTGGAAGAGTTCGTCGTTCAGCCGTAGAGTGCAGGACCACTCTTCATTTGGATACGATATGAACAAAAACGATCAAGGTCTCGATTTTGCGGCCATGCATCAGCGTATGCAGTTCTATGTAGACCAGAACATACTACCCTGCTGTGCTACTGCGGTTTTCAAAGGCGTTGAGCGGGTGGACTACCAAACCTTCGGCTACATGGACACCGCAAGCCAAACCCCGCTGCGCGATGACGCCATATTCCGCATGTACTCCAACACCAAAATTGTGACCTCTGTTGCTTTGATGATGCTCTACGAGGAGGGGCTGTTTGACTTAGACGACCCCTTGGCGAAATTTTTACCAGAGTTCGCCGACCTGCATGTACTGATTACAAATGCCACCAGCGCTACCGATACAAAGCCAGCAAGGCATCTGATCAGCATACGCCAACTGCTCAGTCACAGTGCTGGTTTGAGCTATGGCTTTATTGAACCGGACTCCGTGGTAGACAAGGCGTATAACGGCGGTGGCATCGATGCGCTGAGTGAGGCGTCTATCGATCTGGAGGAATTTTGTCAGCTCATCGCCAAACTGCCGCTGGCCTTTGAGCCGGGTTCCAGTTGGCGTTATTCCGTGGCCACAGATGTCTGTGCAAGGCTAGTTGAGGTGCTTGCAGGCCAAGCGTTTGACGACTTTTTGCGACAGCGCATCTTTTTGCCCTTGGGCATGGTGGATACCGACTTTTGGGTCCCAGAAGACAAAGCGCATCGTTTCGTAACCCTGTACGCACCTGAAGACATGTTTGCACCAATGCAGGGTGGTCTGATCAAAATAGACGATCCGTTCACGGGGTCTTATAGCAAACCGCCGCTGCTCAAGGCTGGCGGCAGTGGCCTAGTATCAACGGTTGCCGATTACGGCACTTTTCTGCAAATGCTCATCAATCAGGGCAGCTGGGGTGGGGCAACAATTTTGCAGCCAAACACTTTGCAGCTGATGCGTACCAATCAATTGGCCGAGGGCGTGCAAGTGGCCTTTCCTATGTGGGCCATGCCGGGTACAGTTTTTGGCCTTGGCTTTGCGGTAAAGACCCAGCTACAAGCCAGCGACCCGGAGGCGGCCCTAGGCGAATATCACTGGGGTGGAATGGCGGGTACCCACAGCTGGATCGCACCCCTTGCCGATCTGACCGGATTTTGTCTGACCCAGCGCATGCCGGGCTTTTGGCATCCGTTCAGCCACGAGTTTAAGGCGCTCACTTATGCGGCGGCTAGCTAAACGCAAGACCTAGCGCCGGTGTAGGAAATGGCACCGGCTCACCAACAACAAAGGTAATTCCATGTCGGAAAATTCTGCGGCGACACCAGCCGAAAACAAAAAGTCGGGAAAGGGCTTGCTCTTTAAAGTCGCTACTTGGGCGGTGACGACTTTTTGCTTTTATTTGGTTCTCAGCCGCACCGAGGCAACTGCTGCGCGAGAAGATATGACCTTGGCCGAATACTTGCTGCGGTTTTTTGCTGATGCCGATTGGACCCTGTGGCTAATGGTCATGATTCCCTACTCGCTGTTTTTTTTCAGCATTGACTCTCATGCGAGCTGGCGCGCGATTCGTTGGTTTAACGCTCCCCAGCTGCGCTTGATTCAAGTCCTGCCCATTCGCGCCAGCGCCTATATTCTGTCCTTGGTAAATGAGCAGGTTGGTAAGGGTGCGATGTCGCTGTACTTGGCGAAACGTCACGACGTGCCCGGGTGGCAGGCGCTCTCCACCATGGTGATGCTTGGGCTGATGGAAATTTACCAGCTGCTGTTTTTCTCTGGCATCGGTGTGCTCATTTATTACGAGCTTGTCCAACAGGCCTCTACACAGATTCGTTTGGATCTGATTTTGCCTACGGTATTTGCGTTAGCTGTATGTTATCTGCCCATTCATATTCTGTTTTTTCGCGGTGTTTTTGGTGACTTTCCGAAAATTCGCGACGCACAGATTTTTCGTGCTTTTCGTGAGGCCAAGCCCATCCATTACCTATTGCTGTTGTTGTTTAAAGCCCCGAACCTACTTGGGGCGGTCATGGTCTACACCTTTGCCCTACAGCTCTTTAATGTCGACGTAGGCTTTGGTCAAATGCTGGCCTTCCTGCCGGTGATCTTCCTTGCCGCTGCGCTACCCTTGCCCTTTCACGCTGGCGCGCTGCTGTTGTGGACCGTGCTGTTCCCCGAATTTCCCGAGGTTGGGGTGTTTAGCCTCATCATGCACACATTCTTTGTGCTGTTTAATGCTGCAATCGGCGTGGTGTTTTTGCCTAAGGCCAACGCTGAGTTGTTCGACAAACAAGCAGCCTAGAGGACGGCAAAATCGTATTGACGATTGGCCGGTTACTTGCGCAGCAGGTGAATGAGTCGGTCAGTCATAGAAGCGACGGTGGTAAGAAGAAGAAGCCATGCAGCAAAGTTGAGCAGTTTGGCAAGCCAGTCCAAGGCTGCCGTCAACACGCCCGGTGCTTGCCCAGTCAGCAGCAGTAGATGGTCGAACAGCGAGATCGCAATGCCTGAGCTAAGCAGTATGTAGTAGCCGATGCCGTTGTACTTGCCAAGTTTGCTCGTGCGCAGAACTTGCCCAGACAGCGCCTTGGAGTCCAGCGCATACTGCAGGAAGGCGATCAAAATGAGGGGCCAAAGCCACGCATTTATAAGGCCCGTGGTCGCCAAGGCCCAGATGCCTGTGCTCACCAGCACAGCGTCGGTGCCGTGATCGAATAAGCCGCCCCAAGCAGACACGGTGCCGTTTGCTCTTGCGAGCTTGCCATCATAGACATCGGTAGCAACTGCGACAGCCATAATTATTGCTGCAGCCCACCAAGCCCCCAGGACAATCTGCCAGCCCAGCAGTGGGGAGAGACATAGCCGCGTCGCAGTCAGCACGTTGGCGGTGCCAAGCTTTTGCATAGCGTTTATGGGTTTTGCTTGATCGTCTTTGCGCATGATGCAAATCGTCAGCCTGTGTTGGACTGGGCCACTTCCACAGCACTGGAGCCCATTAGAATGCTTTTAACGCGCTGCTTGCAGCCGGTAAAAGGCCCGTTCTCCCTGAAGCTTGTCCGGGTCGATATCGTATTTCGCGATGAACTTCTGACCTACCGCTGCGATAGTCGTATTGTCGGTCACGATTTTGGCCGAAGCTCGATAGAGAACGCCATCTACCTCAAGGACTACACGCGGATCCCGCTCTAGATTAACAACCCATTGATTGCTGCGCTTAGAGGCGGCGATATAGAAATTTTCGTCAATACCGACACCCCAAATGGTCACTGAGTAAGGGTCGTGCGGGGCGGTTTCAAGCAGTACGTTCTCGCACGCTTCCGCATGCATCCAGTTTGCTGGCCATGGCGCAATATCACCCTGCAGTTTGCCGCCAGCAATAGGGCCTAGTGGCGCACCGCAGGCACCCAGCATGAGCGCACTGCACAACCACCATGTGTTGCGCGATGAGGTGAAGTTTCCCAGACTGTGCATCAAATCATGCATTAATGGCATCCATTTACATTCTTTGGGTCAGCCCAAGTATCGTGGGCAATTAAATGTATCATCTCTTGAACGACAATGGAGCGAAACTCCGTCCAAGCACTGGTGAACAAAGATGTCAGACGAGCAAAATCCGGATACTGAGCCTTTGCAGAACAACGCGGCGGTTAGTGCTGCAGGTGCGGCTGATAGGCAGACAGAAGAAGCCAGTGAAGAGGAGGAAGAACAGCAGCGGGAAAGTTGGTTTATTACCGGAGCGAATGGCAATCTTGGCCAACGCATGATTCGCAAATTGCTCTCGGAAGGAGCCAATGTGACCGCCGTTGTGCGCAGCACCCGTGGTGAGCGCGAGCTGGCTCGGGCGGTGGCAAAAAGCCCGCGGCTGCGTATCGAGGTCATCGACTTCGCGGAAACTCTGCTGTTGGCTCAGGCGGCTTACGGGGCGCAGTACGCTGTGCACTTGGTTGGCATTCTCAAAGCGACAAAGCGAGCGCCCTATGCTCAAGCCCATGAGGCCAGCTGTACGTCATTAAGCCGAGCCTTAAAGGGCACCTCGGTGGAACACATTACCTATCTTTCCATTCTTGGTGCCCGACCCAGTTCGTCTAACGCGTGCCTTGCATCGAAGGGCCGAGCGGAAAGAATTTTGCACCGCAGTGCGACCCCCGCTTGCACCTTGCGCGTGCCCATGGTCATTGGTGAGCGCGATTATGCGAGCAAGATGCTTTCGCAGCGGGCAAATCTAGCAAGTTCCGTAACCTTTCGTGCCAGCAGCTTAGAGCAGCCGATTTACGCCGATGATCTGGTTGCGGCCATTTGCAGCGCGGCGCGGCTTGGACTTGAGGGGGGATTGAACCTAGCTGGGCCAGAAAGCTTGAGTCGGGCAGAGCTTTATAGCCGGGCTGCCGCGGTGCTTGGGCGGACTACCACAGTTCGATCAATTCCAATGTTCATTGGTCACACCATGGCATGGTTTCTGGAGCTTTTTATGGCCGAGCCGCCTGTCACCCGTGCGATGCTTGGGGTACTCGATCATGATGACCAGATCGATGTTGCCAAGGCCCTTCGAATACTGGAAATAGAGCAGCTCACTGATCTCGACACCATGCTGCGCAACACCGTGACCAAGGGCTAAATTTAGGCGCTAAGCGTTTTGGCAAGAAACGGCAGGCTAACATCGAGCCGATAATCGATACCGGAGTGGGTTCCTGAGAACTCCTCGTAGCGGTGCTTAATGCCACATTCCTGCAAGCGCAGGGACAGTTGCCGGGAGCCGTAATGAATATGGAATTGGTCGCGCCAGCCGCAGTCGATATATATCCCCTTGAGCTTGCTCAGACGCTGTTGATTTGATCGCACCAAGTTCACTGGGTCATGTTTTAACCAAGTGCGCCAGCGCGCAGCAATGCGCTCGCCGGTAACCAAGTCATAGGGCAGATTAAAACCATTAGGTGAGTTAGGCGCCGGGTCGTAGGTGGCAGCCATGGCAATTAACATTAGCGCCATGATGTCAGGGCTTGAAGGCGGGTTCTCGCCATTTGCTGCGCGGCTGTCGATGTGGGCGAGAAAGCGCCGCACCCTGCCATCGTCTTGTCCTGGCGAGGTCTGCCGCTTGATACGCTGTGTGCCGGGCTGCAACGCGGGCTTGGCAAAATTTTGCAAATGGGTCAGCACCGCTGGCCATTCTGCGCCGTACACGAAGTCAAAGCATGCGTCGCCGGAATGATTGGCCAGCGCGCCCCAAATTTGCGGATATGCCATGCCCAGGCGCATGGCACCAAAGCCGCCGGAGGATTTACCGAAACAGCCCCGGTGAGCAGCGTCCGGTGTGGTGCGAAATTCACGATCGATGAAGGGCACCAGTTCGGTATTGAGATAATCGGCATATCGGCCAACCGCACTGGAGTTGATGTACTGGTTACCGCCCAGCCGGGTAAAGCAGTCGGGAAAAACGACGATTACCGGCGGCATTCGTTTTGCTGCAATTAGCCGGTCTAGTTTCTCTGGCAGATTTTCGTCGAAATTGCGCCAATTCAGATGGCCGAGCCCGCTACCAGTAAAGCCAGCAAGATCGTATAGCGTAGCGAAGCGCCGGTTTTTGTGACGCGCCGCGTCATAGGCGGCGGGCAAATAAACCGCAACTTTGCGCTCATAGGGATCGCCTAGCGGGTTGTCGCGCAGCACTGTCGACTGATGCAGCAAGGTGACAATTCTGCCGCTGGTGGCTGAGGTTGAAAGTGTGGTCATATAGGGCCTAAGTTGGCGTGTCGCGACTGCTGACTGGTGTTGCATAAGTTAAACAGCTGAGATGCCAGTTTCCAGTGGTTGCGCAAGTTGGCGGCGACGCCAAAACGCTGGCAAAAACCGCACCGCCACCGTCCATTAACGGGCATGCAAGACCACAAACCCGCAAACGTTAGAACCAGAGATAGCCGATTCGCCATGACTGCGCCCCGTTTACAGATTGACCTTGATGCGTTGGCGCAAAATTTCCATACGTTGCGCCGCCGGGTGGCAGGCGACTTACCTACTCAGCGCGCTGCAGCGGTAGTGAAAGCCAATGCCTATGGGCTTGGTATGGCGCCAATAGCGCAGCGACTGTGGCAGGAGGGCTGCCGCCGATTTTTTGTGGCACTGGCTGATGAAGGCGCGCAGCTCCGCAGCATGCTGCCGCATGCGCAGATTTATGTATTAGCGGGAGTAACTGGGCAGACCCTAGAGGCCATAAAAGCTCACGGCTTGATTCCCGTGCTGAACAGTCTTGAGCAGTGTCGTTTGTGGTCCCAGGGCAATGCTGGGAGCACCAGTGCACTGCATATCGACACAGGTATGCATCGACTTGGGCTGTCGCCAGATGAGGCCATGTCTGCCTTGCCGGCGCTGCAGGTGGAGCTGGTTATGACCCACTTTGCCCGGGCGGACGAGTGGGGACAGGCCATGCGCATGCAACAGCTAGAGCGTTTTGCGGCATGCGTGCCAGCACTGCTGCAGCGCTTCCCCGAGGCGCTGTTTAGCGCCAACAACAGCGCAGGGGCACTCACCGACAGCGTGTTGCCAACCTGGGTTGCGGGTCTTGATGAGCATAGGCTGGTCGACCGCCTAGGCATTGGGTTATTCGGCGCGAACCCACACAGCCTTAAGGATTGCGCCGCTGCTGCGGTACAGCTGGCCACGGTGGCAACCTTGGAGGCAGAGGTACTGCAAATTCGTTCGGTTGCCGCTGGTGCCAGCGTGGGCTATGGCAGTACCTATACGGTTGCCCAAGCATGTCGTCTGGCGACCATTGGCGTCGGCTATGCAGATGGTGTGTCGCGCTTGCTCTCGAATCAGGGGCAGGTCTATTTTCGCGGTCAGCGCTTTGCCATGGTGGGGCGCGTTAGTATGGACTCCTTAGTGGTCGAGTTGCCCGCTGATTCAGCGGTTGGCGGCGGCTTCACCGTTGGGGATTGGGTCGAAGTGTTTGGCAGCAACATCGGTGTAGATGAAGTGGCGACACAGATGCAAACCATTGCCTATGAGGTTTTTACTGGGTTGGGGTCAAGGGTGCGACGACTGTCATAATCATCAGGCGCACAGACCATTGGCTTGGTCGCTGGGCTTGGTACTGAAAATACTGGGTATTTGCAAAGAGAGGGGAAATACATGTCAGCAACTGTTAATCAACAAGGTGCCCTGGCAGGCAAAGTGGCCGTAATAACGGGTGCCAGTCGAGGCATCGGTGATGCGCTGGCCCGTCGCTATGCCATGGAGGGCGCCAAAGTCGTTGTTTCTGCGCGCACGGTAGCTCAGGGCGAGCATTATTTGCCCGGCTCGATAAACGAAACGGTTGCAGACATTCAGGCCGCGGGCGGTGAGGCCATCGCTGTGAGAGCAGATTTGGCGAGCGCCGAAGACCGTCAGGGTTTGGTTGACGCAGCAATGAGCGCTTACGGTGCCATCGACATCCTGGTCAACAACGCGGCCATCACCTACTTTATCCCGGTGACGGATTTTCCTGAAAAACGCTTCCGCCTGATGATGGATGTCCAGGTCTGGGCACCTTTTGAGCTGGCTCAATTGGTACTGCCAGGTATGCAGGAGCGTGGTTCTGGGTGGATTCTCAATGTCTCCTCCCACGCCGCCATTCATCCGGAAAAGACCGCTCCTGGCAAGGGCGGCACGGTTTACGGCATGTGTAAGGCAGCCTTAGAGCGCTTTACTACCGGATTGGCCCAAGAGGTGTACGATGACGGCGTGGCGGTAAACGTTATTTCACCGGGCTTAGTCGCCACCCCCGGCGTCATGCACCACAAACTGATAAACGATAGCAACGAGGATCGCGTTACCCCCGTAGAGCATATGGCCGAGGCTTGTTTGCGGCTCTGTTATGGCGATGCGCGTGAGCTCACTGGCCGTATCGATTATGCGGACGCAGTAATGGACGAGTTCGCGCTGCAAGCACAGACGCTAATCTAACAAGCGGAAGTCGGCGGCGCGGATTAATGCCGACAAGGAGCAAGCACATGGTAGAAATATCCAGATTTGCAACGCACAACGAATACCCTGCCGATTCCATAGAGGGGATGGATTTACAGCATTTGCTGCATCCGTCTACCAACCTTGCACAGCATCAGCAGCAAGGCCCAGTGGTACTGGAAAGCGCAAATGGGGTTTACGTTACAGACAACCACGGCAAGCAATATCTAGAGGGTATGGCTGGCCTTTGGTGTACGGCCATTGGCTATGGTCAGGAGGAGTTGGCGAGAGTGGCCTACGAACAAATGGTCAAGCTTAACTATTCCCAGTTGTTTGCGGGCAGAACCAACGAGCCGTCGGTGCTGTTGGCAGAAAAGCTAAAGAAGATGGCACCCTTTGATGCCGGGCGTGTGTTTTTTGGCCTATCTGGCAGCGATGCCAACGATACCCAGATCAAGCTCATTTGGTATTACAACAACGCGCTTGGTAGACCTGAAAAGAAAAAAATCATTTCGCGCAAGCGCGGCTATCATGGTGTGACAATTGCTAGTGGCTCGCTCACTGGGCTACCGCCCTTCCATGCGGCCTTCGACCTGCCGATGCCCGGGGTGCTGCATACCACCTCACCCCATTACTACAGTGAGGCTCAGGAAGGCGAGAGCGAGGTCGCGTTTTTGCAGCGTTTGGTCGACGACCTGACGCAAATGATTGAGCGCGAGGGTCCCGAAACCGTTGCGGCCTTTATTGCCGAACCGATTATGGGTGCCGGTGGCGTCATCGTGCCGCCAGAAAATTACTACCCAAGCATTCAGCAAGTGCTCGATAAATACGATATCGCCTTTATCGACGACGAAGTGATTTGTGGTTTTGGCCGTACCGGTACGCCGTTTGGTGCTCAGTCTATGGACATTAAGCCGACGACGATGAGCATCGCCAAGGCGCTGTCGTCGGCCTACCTGCCCATCAGCGCGGTCTTGCTGCCAGAGACCATGTACGAAGCCTTTGCTGATCGTTCCGGTGAGCTGGGGAATTTTGCCCATGGCTTCACCTATTCGGGTCATCCGGTATGCGCTGCGGTAGCGCTGCGAAATTTAGAGTTGATGGAAGAGCAGGACCTTTTTACCCATGCGCAGAAAATGGGCGTGATTTTGCAGCAGCGCCTGCAGCAGTTTGTTGGTCATCCCATTGTTGGAGAGGTGCGGGGCAAGGGCTTGATCGCTGCCCTCGAACTGGTGCGTCGTCCCCTGCCTCGGCAGCCGTTTGCACCGTCAGCAGGCGTCGGCGCTTATTGTTCTAACGCCTGCCATAACGCGGGTTTGGTGTTGCGAAATCTCGGCGACTCCATAGCCATTTGCCCGCCGCTGATTATTGACGAGCAGCAGATCGACGAGCTGGTCAGCAAGCTTGCAGTTGCTCTAGACCAGACCCAAGAGTGGGCCAATAAGCAGGGACTGCTGTAGCCTCGGCTTGTTCGACGAACTATCGGTTCGGGGTCTGGATTGACAAGCCAAGATCATTGATTCGGCGGGTAGCCCTATTGTAGCT
>JAACDW010000011.1 GCA_009936775.1 Pseudomonadota bacterium | reverse complement strand
GTCCGTATTAGAGAACAGACTTTGACTAACCATTAGCATAATAGTAACGAGCAGACCGCCACGGGCCGCACCGAAACCGAACCCCAGGATGCGGTCGGTACTGGACATACCCGTACGGGTAATAATTTGCCCCAAACCCCACTGCAGCATGCTAGCAGCGGCTAAGGTTCCGAGGATGACAACAAGAAAGGCGACAATCTGTCCGAGCTGCGCTTCGCCGAGATAGTCAGAATACTCGGCGGCCAGCGGTGGGCCAAACCAAATGCCAAACAGAAAAGCTGCGACCCAAGAGGCCAGCGAGAATGCTTCTCTTATCAGCCCTCGAGAAAAGCCGAAGATCGACGAAAGCAGCACGATGCCAATAATGATGTAGTCCAGATGTGACATTTTCCCCGCTCGCAACGTCCGTTAAGACACCGATCCCGTCGCCAGTCAGAGTCCATTTAGGCTTCTGCTGTGACCCCTGTTCAGACCTCTATTCTGACATCGCCACAACGATGGCTTCGACCCCATAGGTCTGGGTGTAGAGCTCTTGCTTTTCCTTGGCAAGAGTATGACTGAGCAGCGGCCCAACAGCGACCCGATAGCGTACTTTTTCGCCGCTGACACCGCGCTGTTTGTATTGCGAGATGAAGGCTTCAGCGCCTGCCTCGCGCAGCTGGGCACGCAGCTTACGCGCATTGGCTTGCTCATCAAATGTGGCTAACTGAACTGCGAATATCTCGCTGGTTTCGCGTACGGGGGCAAGAATTGGCTCGCCAAAGCGGGTACCGTTTTCAACCCAATACCCATCGGCATCCACCTTACTACGCATGCTTTCGACCTTGGCCTGCATGTCTGAATCTGTGAAGGCCTGGTCAAGCACCGCATGCTCTCGTTGTAGCTCTGAGATCATTTCTTGCACATCGTCACGAACCGTTAGTGCGTTGGGTTCCGCTGGGGAGGTCTGGGATACTGCCAATGGACTTGGAGACATGCCCTGAGCCGGAGCCGCGCCGTTGATGCTCTGCAGCGATGGCGCTGGCGCGTCAAAGATCATCGGCAAAAAAATAGCCGCGAGCGCCAGCAGGAACACACTGCCGATCAAGCGATATCGAGTCACATCGTTCATGCCGCTATGATGCCAGCCAAGTGCATTGCTCGACAGCGCTAAAAGAGCCAAAACAACGATGGCGTCACCCTCTTTGGTTTGTTGCGCAGCCAGCTTCAAGGCGTGGGGCATGTCATTTGCAACTGCGCCAGGCAAACCTACCTCGGCCGCAAGGTCCGCCCCGCTCATATGGCGATCGCCGTGGCTGTCGACAAACAGCCATACAGGGATAGCGTCGGCCATCTGATTGACGGTCTCGAAGAATCCGACAGGGTCCTGGCCTGCCAACATGCTACAGATGAAGAAACGGGGTGCGATGTTACGCCGTGCCAGTTCCGCCATAAAAAACTTGGCTCCATCTGGGTTATGGCATACATCGTGGACCCAAATTCTGCCCTTGCTTCGATGTATGTCCATGCGCCCAGGCATGCGCAACGCAATACAGCGCCCTACCCGCGCCGCAGTCAATTCGACAAGCTCGGCTACCGCTTCACACGCTACTGCTATGTTATGCGGAGCCAATGCGGTGAGCGGCAGTTGCAGAGGCTCTTGCCCGGTCCGTTGAAGCAGCCAGTGATCATCGTTTACTGCGGCCTTGTTGCTGAATGCTAACCCCCAACGCCGTGGATGGAGTCCCAGCACAGTGCAGCGGGCATCGACACTGTTGGGCATACCCTGCCCCAGCACTACGCGTTGACCGGCGCGTAAAATACCCGCTTTTTCGGCCCCAATTGCTTCGCGGGTATCGCCTAAAAATGCTTGATGATCGATGCCGATGCTGGTGATAACGGCAATGTCGGCATCAACGGCATTGAAGGCGTCGAGACGCCCGCCGAGACCGATTTCTAAGATTGCAACGTCGACCTTCGCTTCTACCATGCAGTGCAGGGCCGCTAGTGCGCTGAACTCAAAGTAGGTCAGTGGAATGTCGCCACGGGCGGCGTCGATGGCGGCGAAGGCGCGGCAAATGGTGGCGTCAGTAGCGTCCTCGCCAGCAATGCGAATTCTTTCGTTAAAGCGCCACAGATGGGGGGACAAGGTTGTGCCCACCAGCAAACCCGCATCACAAAGCAATGCTTCTATAACCCGCGCCGTGCTGCCCTTACCGTTGGTGCCCGCTATCGTGATTACCGTTGGTGCGGGGCGCTGCAACGCCAGTGCCGTGAGCACTTTGCTCAAGCGCCCAAGGCCCATATCAATCGTTTGCTGGTGTTGCTGGCCAATGTAGTCCAGCCAGACATCTAAACCCGCGCTGGCTTCAGGCATCCATGCCTTGCCGAATCGCAGCTGTCGCGGTCTGTAGGCGCTGGTTCGCCGTAGCTACATCCGGGGCATCTGCCATCAGCTGTACCAACGCGCTGCCCACTACAACCCCGTCAGCATGAGCGCCTACTGCGGCGGCTGAAGCCGCGTCCTTAATGCCGAAACCAACGCATATGGGCACATCGGACAGTGTGCGCAGGAACTTCATACGCTCAGCTACCTCGTCCACAGCCAGCGCTCCGCTGCCGGTGGTGCCTTTCAATGAGACGTAATACAAAAAGCCAGTGGATCTGGTGGCAATTTCCTGTGCGCGTCGATCCGCCGTAGTAGGCGCTATCAGCGACACCAGGTCTAAACCCTCGGCGCTCAACCCACGCTGCAGGTCTGCTGCCTCTTCCAGCGGAAGATTGACCATAATCAGGCCGTCTATCCCCGCACTGCGAGCACGGACTGGAAAGTCGGGCATGGCCAGTACGGAGTTGAGGTAACCCATAAGTACGACCGGTGTGGTGGCGTCTTGCTGCCGGAACTCAACCACCATCTCCATCACCTTGGTTAAGGTCATGCCTTGCGCCAGCGCACGCTCGTTAGCGGCCTGGATTGCCGGACCCTCCGCTTCCGGATCGGAAAACGGAATGCCAAGTTCCAGTAAGTTTGCACCACCGGCTACCAAGCTGTGCATCGCAGGCACCGTGAACTCAGGGCCGGGATCACCTGCGGTGATGAAGGTGACGAGGGCTTTCTGGTTGTGGGCCTTGAGCAACTCGAATAGCTCGGCGATACGCCCTTGAGCCGCCTCGGGCGGTGCCACGCGCACTAGAGCGTGATACCGTCGATGTCGGCGACGGTCAAAATGTCTTTATCACCACGACCGCTTAAGTTGACCAGTATGTTTTGTTCTGATGCCATCTTCGGCGCGTTTTCAACTACCCATGCCAGCGCGTGGCTGGTCTCCAATGCAGGTAAAATGCCTTCCTGCCGATTGAGCATGCGGAACGCGGCCATGGCCTCGTCATCTGTCGCCGCAGCATAGGTGGCACGCCCAATGTCCTTGAGAAACGCATGTTCTGGCCCCACGCCCGGGTAGTCTAGGCCGGCAGACACCGAGTGCGTTTCCATAACTTGACCGTCGTCATCGGACATCAAATAGGAGCGATTGCCATGCAAGACGCCAACTTTGCCGTCGTTCAGCGGAGCAGCGTGAGCGCCAGTGCTCAGGCCGTGACCGCCGGCCTCGACGCCCACGAGGGCTACATCCGCATCGTCGATAAACGGATGGAAAATACCCATGGCGTTGGAGCCACCACCAACACAGGCGACAACAACATCCGGCAGTTTGCCCACTTGCTGCAGCATCTGTGCCCGAGCCTCTTGGCCGATAATGGAGGCAAAATCACGGACTAGCATGGGGTACGGATGCGGTCCTGCTACCGTTCCGATGATGTAGTGGGTATCGTCAACATTGGTCACCCAATCTCGCATCGCTTCATTCATGGCGTCTTTCAGTGTTTTCGATCCTGAGGTTACGGGAATGACGTTGGCACCCATAAGCTTCATGCGATAGACGTTCAAGCTCTGACGGTGCACGTCTGCTTCGCCCATATACACATCGCAGGCCAGCCCTAAACGAGCGGCCACCGTGGCGGTCGCCACGCCGTGTTGACCCGCACCGGTTTCTGCAATCACCCGAGGCTTGCCCATGCGTTTCGCCAGCAGCGCTTGGCCGATGGTATTGCATACTTTGTGCGCACCCGTGTGGTTGAGGTCTTCGCGCTTGAGATAAATCGACGCGCCTCCCAGCGACGCAGTAAGGCGCTCGGCCAAATACAGTGGTGTGGGTCGACCAACAA
This sequence comes from Pseudomonadota bacterium, assembly GCA_009936775.1. Taxonomy (GTDB): domain Bacteria; phylum Pseudomonadota; class Gammaproteobacteria; order Pseudomonadales; family Azotimanducaceae; genus UBA4421. The sequence goes on along the minus strand of JAACDW010000011.1, from coordinate 7,394 downwards.
AGTGGGCGAGGTCCTCATGCAGCTCGCGTTTGAATTCCGGGTCGTCCTTCAAACTGGCGTAGAGGTCAGCAAGACCATCCAGCGCGTGGGTCAGTGTCTCGGCGACGAAGCGGCCACCAAATTGCCCGAAGTGTCCATTCGGCGTGGGTTGTGCATATCCCTGCAGCAGATGATCAGCTATTGGTTCAGCCATTTTTTGCGTTCTCTATAAAGTGTTTTACTTTCGCGTGATCTTTCACGCCCTTTCTCTCGTTCTCTACCCCACCGGCCACATCGACCCCAAATGGTCGCAACTGGCGTACCGACTGGGCCACGTTGTCAGGTGTCAAGCCGCCCGCCAATACCAGCCTGCTTGCCGATTGCTCGGGCCAAAGTGTCCAATCAAATTGCCTGCCTGTGCCACCTTTCATTTGCGCGTCAAAGGTATCAAGCAGCAGCGCCCATGCGTCGGCATAATTTGCCGCAAAGTTCGTGAAGTCGGCGTCAGCAGCCATACCCAGTACTTTGATGTACGGCATGTCAAACTGGCGACACTATTCCGCTGATTCGTCGCCGTGAAACTGCAGCAAATCAAGATCCACCGCAGCCAGCGTCGCTATCACTTCAGCAGCCGGCGCGTCGACGAATAGGCCAATTTTTTGCACTCGCGGATGCGTTATCTTCAATTGTGTGCAGATATCAGCTGCTTTAGCTGGCGCTAAAAAGCGCGCACTGGACGGGTAAAAATTAAACCCGAGAGCGTCAACACCGGCCAGCGCACTCGCCATGGCATCCGCTAGCGTAGTGACACCGCAAACTTTGCACCAAGTCGTATTTGTCGGATTCATCGGTCTAACTGGCTCGTCGCGCTTTCGGCTGGAGCTTGGGCTTAGACTTGGGCTTAGACTTGGGCGACATCGCTACTCTTCCGTCCAAAGCCTTATATTATACGCTAGTCAATGGCGCAGAAAGCGTAGATCTCTATCCACCCGTTCAACTTCGACGATGTCTCACCTGTGCCTAATCAAAGGTGGTTTTGGCGGACAGGGAAAACCATAGCCAGGATAGGCAACCTCAGCCAAATAGAGGCCCTGTGCGGGCGCCGTTATGCCTAACTGCTGTCGGTCTCTGGCTTGCAGTAGCGCGGGCAAATACTCTTTGTCTGCACCGCTACCCACCTGCTGCAGTCCCGAAGCGATGTTGCGCACCATATGCAACAAGAACGCGTTGGCTTCAATGTTCATCACCACAAGTTCGCCCTCGCGCCGCACTTCGCAGCGATCGACCCGACGCATGGGTGTATGCGACTGGCATCCAGCACCTCGAAAACTGCTGAAGTCATGCTCCCCCAAGAGCCCTTGGGCAGCCATATGCATGGCCGAATCGTCGAGGGGATCAGTGCACCAAGCCAGCTCTGCCAAAAACGGGTTGTGTCGACCGGCATCATGAAAAAGATAGGTATAGCGCCGTGATACCGCCGCAAAACGCGGATGAAAGCCGGCATCTACCGCCTGTAGCCAGGGAACATATACGTCGTCACAAGTCAGACCGTTAATTCCGCGCAGCCACTGCGCCTCGGGGCGGACAGCGGCGGTAGTAAAACTGGCGATCTGACCCGAAGCATGTACGCCGGCATCCGTACGTCCCGCGGCTCGCACAAATACTGGCGTATCGGCAATAGTGCTTAGCGCACGTTCGAGTTCGCCCTGTACTGTTGGCCGATCATGCTGGCGCTGCCAGCCTTTGAATGCGTTGCCCTTGTATTGCACACGAAGCGCAAAGTGGTAAGCCTGCTCTGCTGAGGTGTCAATCATCGTCTTCTTCGAGGCGAACCATTATCTGCTGGGCAACTTTTTGTTGCTCGGGCGTGCCGTCGGCGATCACTTCTTCAAGCATGTCTATGGCACCCTCTTGATCACCCATCTCGATGTAGGCCTCGGCGAGCTTGAGCCGCGTGGTATAGACATCATCGTCAGCTTCATCGTCTGCTGGGTCCACATCTGCCTCAAACGCAGGGTCCTGCGCCTGTTCGTCTGGGTCATCTGAAGCAGCTGCTGTGTCAACATACGCAGACACAGTCGGCTCATCGGGCGCACCCAGTACTTCATCCAGTTCTTGTTCTTGCCGCGCAGCCCGGCGTCGCAGCATGAGCACAATGATCAGAACCACCAATACAAGAGCGGCCAAAAACCCCACCGTCCCGGGTGCCAAAAGGCCCGTAAACAGCCTGCTGAAAACACCTGCCTCTTCCTCGCGTATCTGGGCTTCTAGCTGCTCTAGATCAAATGAGTCCCCAGAGTCGCTTGCCTGCGGCTCGGTTGTCGCTTGGGACTGTGTCGGCAAGGGCTTTGACGTAAGGGCAGACGAAGGGTCTGACGAGGCCTTGCCTGCCTGATCGAGCATGGAGGAAAAGTCCTCTGCGCGGTCATCGCTCAGCGCAGCTGCGTTGACCCTATCTGCGGCGGTGACATCGAAGTCCTCTAAGTCCTCTATGGGCGCAAAAAAATCGTCAGCAGCACCGGCGCCCGCCACTGTGTCGGCGCCACTAGACGCGCCAACCTCAGCGCCGTTTGCTGCACCAGCCAAGGAGAAATCTGCCGTGCTCTGAGACGGTTCAACTGCCGTTATGCGCACTTCTCCCGCGCCCGCCTGCGAGTTGTCTGCTGCGGCCTCTGTGCCTCCTCGCTGCCAGCGTAGATTCTGCTGTTGCACCTGCGCAAGGGCTTCGCGCGGAGTCATTTGCTGTGCGTCAAAGGCATCCGGCAGAGTTAGCATCGACCAAGGCCGCAGCCCATTGATGTTATTGCCGCGGAATGAGCTCGGATTCAACCGCTGCACCGCCAGCATTTGTTGCGAGTTTGTCACCACGCCTTGCCGGGTCCGGTTGGCTATGCGCCATAGAGTATCGTTTGGGCGAGTCAGCAGCATGCGACGCCCTCCTCCCAACGCATTGGCAGTAGGCACCAACAGCTCAATAGGTATTAACTGGGACCGAACGCCATCCCTCACTTCTACGACGAAGCGCAGACTGGGTTCGTAAATAGGCTGGTCGCTGGCAATCGTTAAAACCAACTCGCCCGACAATCCTTGGCTAAGGCTCAACCGCAGCGCAGCAAACATTTGATAACGGCTAATACCGTATTCGGAGAACAAGTCTGAACTGCCCAACTGTGCCCGAGGTTGGTCTGTTGGCGAATCGAACACACCCAGTGAAAGACGCGCCTGTAACGGCTCGCCGAGGCTGGAAAACACGTCCGGGATCAAGAAGTCTGTGCGATCTGTTTGGGCATTAAGCGCGGGCACCTGCAGGGTGAGCGTTGCCCAAAGCAGCAAACCGGTCAAATTTACGCGCACATCAGTACCCTCTTACCGAGTAAGTCAGACTTCCTATTACCAAGCATAAAGTCCTAATTGGGCTCCGCCCACTAAAATTACAGGTATGCCAGCAATAGCTCTGCAATTCGCACGCTGTTGAGGGCAGCGCCCTTGCGCACATTGTCTGCCACCACCCACAGATTAAGGCCGTTTGGATGGGAGATATCCTTGCGCACCCGACTGACAAATACCGGGTCAGTCCCGGCACCATGCTCTACGGGCGTTGCCAGTTCATGATCGCCCAGCAGGGTCAGTCCCGGCGCATTAGCTAACAGTTCTCGAGCCGCTGCAACACTAATCGGCTCACGCGTCTCAATGTGTATGGCCTCGCTGTGACCATAAAAAACAGGAATGCGCACACAGGTTGCGTTCACTAAGATGCTCTCGTCCTGCAAAATTTTGCAGGTCTCCCAAGCCATTTTCATTTCCTCACGGGTGTAGCCGTTATCCTGAAAGGTATCGATTTGCGGAATGGCATTAAAGGCAATCTGGGCCGGCATCTTGCCCGGCTCAATTGGCCGTCCATTGAGTAAATTAGCCGTTTGACCTGCGAGCTCCTGAATACCGCTGGCACCGGCGCCAGATACCGCTTGGTAAGTGGCCACATTGATGCGGGTAATACCGACGGCATCGTGAATGGGCTTGAGTGCCACCATCATTTGTATGGTGGAGCAGTTGGGGTTGGCGATGATATTGCGCAGTGCATAGTCGGCAACACACTGGGGGTTAACCTCGCTGACCACTAAGGGAATGTCATCGTCATTGCGGAAATGCGAGGTGTTGTCCACGACGACGCAACCTTGGGCCGCTGCTTTTGGCGCAAACTCTGCGGAGACCGAACCACCGGCGGAAAACAAACCGATTTGCGTATTGCTAAAATCGAACTGGTCCAAACGCTGAATCTGTACAGACTTGCCGTTGAATTGCACACGCTTGCCCTCTGAGCGTGCAGACGCCAGCAAGGCCAACTCGCCCACGGGAAATTCGCGCTCCTGCAAAATTTCGATCAAGGCCTCTCCCACCGCTCCGGACGCACCGGCGATGGCCACATTTACGGTCTTTTGTGAACTCATTGTATTGGTCCAGATACGTTAAAGGTTTTCGATTACCAATTCACCCATGGTGCGGCAGCCAACCGCCTCATCTTGGGCATCGCCCGCGATATCGGCGGTGCGATGGCCGTCGGCGAGGACCTTGGCAACGGCGCGATCAATGTTGTCCGCAGCCTCGGGCATATCTAGGCTGTAGCGGAACAACATACCCACCGACAAAATAGTCGCCAGCGGATTGGCCCGGTCTTGACCCGCAATATCAGGAGCCGTGCCGTGTACCGGCTCGTACATGCCTGCGGCGCTGTCAGCGAGCGAAGCTGAGGGCAGCATGCCCAAGCTGCCCGTTAGCATGGCGGCAACATCTGACAGAATGTCGCCGAACATGTTGCCAGTAACGATGACATCAAACTGCTTCGGTGCGCGGACCAACTGCATGGCTGCGTTGTCCACATACATATGCGACAGTTCCACTTCCGGATAGTCGCCGGAAATGCGCGTGACCACCTCCCGCCATAGCTGGCTAACCTCGAGCACATTGGCCTTATCGACACTGCATAGGCGACCGTTGCGCTTGCTGGCCAAGTCGAAACTGACTCGGGCGATGCGCTCAATGTCGTGCTCCGCATAAACAAGGGTATTGAACCCCACCCGTTCGTTGTCCCGGGTTTCCACGCCGCGCGGTTCACCGAAGTAAATGCCACCGGTTAACTCACGAACGATCAGAATATCCAGATCCGATACCAATTCTGGCTTCAGCGAGGATGCGCTAACCAACGAACTGGCCAATAGTGCCGGACGCAAATTCGCGAACAGGCCCAACTCTTGGCGCAGACCTAATAGCCCCTTTTCCGGTCGCTGGGCGGTCGGCAGTTCGTCCCATTTGGGGCCGCCCACACCACCGAGAAGTACCGCGTCGGCGGCTTTTGCTTTTGCCAAGGTCGACTCGGGCAGCGGATCGCCACAATCGTCTATGGCAGCGCCACCAACCAAGGCTTCTTCCACATCGATAGTCACACCTTGCTGCTGTGCTGCAACCTGCATTACCTCTACCGCAGGCGCTACCACTTCTGTACCAATGCCGTCACCGGGTAGTACGAGAACGTTTTTCACAGAAATTCCTTTATTGGATTACAGGCCTAATCGGTTTTGCTAGCAATCAGTCACGGAACAGCCAAGGCTGACGCTGACTGTGCTGGGCTTCAAAGTCACGAATGAGGTTGGCTTCTGCTAGCGTCAGATCAATATCATCCATGCCCTTGAGCATTTTTTCTCTCAGCGCGCTATCAATAGTGAAACTGTGAACCTGCTCGCCGTCGGTCACAGTCTGGGTCTGCAAGTCGATACACAGATTCAACCCGGCCGCCACTCGCGCAAACAGGCCGTCAATCACATCCGCTGGCAGGGTGATGGGTAGCACCCCGTTTTTGAAACAATTGCCAAAAAAAATATCGGCAAAGCTCGGGGCGAGCACCGCTCGAAAGCCAAACTCTTTTAACGCCCACACTGCGTGTTCGCGCGACGAACCACAGCCAAAGTTATCCCGAGCAATGAGAATCGAAGCCCCCTGATATTCGGGCAAATTCAAAGCAAACTCGCGATTGATGTGTCGCTCGTTGGGGGTCATACCCATGGTGCCTTGGTCGAGAAAACGCCAAGCGTCAAATAAGTAGTCGCCAAACCCTGTACGCTTTATCGACTTCAAATACTGCTTCGGGATGATTTGGTCGGTGTCTACGTTGGCGCGATCCAAGGGTGCTACTAAGCCGTCTAACGTTACAAATGCATCCATTAGCCAAACTCCCTTATGTCAACAAAGCGTCCGTTTATTGCCGCCGCGGCCGCCATGGCCGGACTGACAAGGTGTGTTCTGCCGCCATAGCCCTGACGCCCTTCAAAGTTTCGGTTCGACGTTGATGCACAGTGCTCACCCTCGCCGAGTTGGTCGGGGTTCATGCCCAAACACATCGAACAACCCGCAGCGCGCCATTCAAACCCTGCATCAATAAACTGTTGCGCCAAGCCCTCTTGTTCTGCCTGCGCCTTGACCAAGCCTGAGCCGGGCACCACCAAGGCTTCGCTAACGCTAGCGGCTACTGTGCCACCACGAATTTGCGCGGCTGCCGCGCGCAGGTCCTCGATACGAGCATTGGTGCAGGAGCCAATAAAGATGCGGCTGACGGCAATATCGGTAATCTTCTGGCCGGCTCTCAGGTCCATATACTTTAGGGCCAATCCTGTGGATTCAGCCTGCACCGCATCGCTCATCGTCTCGGGGTCCGGAACCGCTTCATCAATTCCAGCCACCATTTCAGGCGAAGTACCCCAACTCACCTGGGGCGCAATGGTACTGGCGTCGATCGAGATCGAAGCATCAAATACGGCATCTTGGTCAGAAACCAAGGTGCGCCAATAGTTCTCTGCCTGGTTCCACAACTCGCCCTTGGGCGCAAAGGGCCGGCCGTGAATGTACTGAATCGTGGTGTCATCGACCGCAACCAAGCCCGCTCGGGCACCCGCCTCGATACTCATATTACAGAGAGTCATACGCCCTTCCATGGAAAGCTGGCGAATGGCTTCGCCGCGATACTCAATGGTATGACCGGTAGCACCAGCAGTACCGAGCCGCCCGATAATGGCGAGTATCAGGTCTTTGGCGGTTACGCCGTCGGCCAGTGCCCCGGTTACGTTGACCTCGAAATTTTTGGCTTTGTTCTGCACCAAACACTGGGTCGCCATCACATGTTCAACCTCAGAAGTACCAATGCCCTGAGCTAGGGCTGCAAAAGCGCCGTGGGTCGAGGTGTGGGAATCACCACAAACCACGGTCATGCCGGGCATGGTGGCTCCTTGCTCTGGCCCAACAACATGCACAATGCCTTGTCGAGGATCGAGGATTTCAAACTGCTGCACGCCAAAGGCTTTGCAGTTTTTATCCAGCGTAACTACCTGCTCTAGGGCCACTTGGTCAGTAATACCGTCAAAGCCAAG
>JAACDW010000125.1 GCA_009936775.1 Pseudomonadota bacterium | reverse complement strand
TAGCAGCAGGCGAAATTCAACGCCAGTCAATTTGCGCTATGCTGGCTGGCTCAACGCCTTGCTCATCGCCTTGATTATTTGCGGTGACCGAGCAAGCTGCGTGCGCAGAATTGGGGGCTGTATTAGTAGTACAAACAACAAAAGTGGCAGACAACCGCCGTGGCTCTACGGCTGGGTTATCGTTGCCGTTTCAGCCCTACTCGGCTTCCTCGGCACCGGCTTTTATTCCTATTCTCGTGGCCTTTTCTTACCTCACTTGGCGAATACACTGGACGACGGTAATCGCTTCAGCATTTCCATGGGCTTTTCCTGCGCCGTTATTACCGGCGCAGTTATTGCCCCCTATTTGGGTCGCTATTTGGACTACGGGTCACCCAAGAAAGTCCTGCTCGGCGGCATCGCAATTGTCGCCTGCTCCTATGTTTTGCTGGCCTACGTTGCTAGCTTGCTGCAGTTCTACTTTGTAGTCAGCCTCTGCATGGGACTGGGCATGGCCACCATGGGCGGTCAGGTTTGGCACCGCACGGTGATGAATTGGTTTGACCACTGGCGCGGCCGGGCGATTGCTTTTGCCGTCATGGGCGCGTCCATTTCCGGCATCGTCATGCCACCCTTGGTCAACGCCATGATCGATGCCATCGACTGGCGCAACGCCTACTTAGTTTTTGGTGCGACTACCGCCCTCGCGCTGTTCCCGACGGTCTACCTGTTGATGCGCGACCGACCAGCCGAAATTGGTGAAGTACGTGACGGCCAGCAATATGTCGACGATCACCCAGAAGAAATGATCGACATGGCACAAGACAGCGTAGTTTGGAGCACCAAGCAAATGCTTATGCATAAGGGGTTTTGGGCCATCAGCGTGATCTTCGGTGCCATGTTCTGTGTTTTCGCCGCGGTCATGCTGCATTTGTTTTCGCATCTGCAAGACATTGGCCTGAGCGGCGAAAATGCGGCCATGGTGCTATCCGTTACCGCACTCTTCGCTGCCCTCGGCAAGCCGGTTGTTGGCTGGCTGTACGATTTCCTTGGCGCACGGGTGAGCATTTGGTTGGCGCTAATTTGTCAGGGCACGGCGTTACTGCTGTTTGGTGTCGCCAACTCAATCGTAGCTGCAGTGCTGGCTGGCTGTCTGTACGGCTTCGGCTACTCGGGTATGTCGCCACTGCGCACCTTTGCCATATCCAGCACCTTGGGCAGCCGCTCCTTTGGCAGCGCGGCCGGTCTGCTGCGATTTGTTGAAATGCCTTGGGCGCTACTGGCCTCACCTATCGCAGGTTTGATCTACGACCAAACAGGTAGCTATCAGTTCGCCTTCCAAATACTCGCCGGGCTAATGGCCATTTGCTGTTTGGGCCCATTCTTTATCTCGGTCGGTGGACGCCGTGAGCGCCTGCTGCGTAAGGCCGAGGCTGCTGCCAATTGAACGCTGTAACGAAATGGATCGGCAGCATCGGTCAGCCAGGATTTGCCCGTAATAGGCGAGCGGCGGAATCCAACTCGCATCTCAAGCCCGAGGCGGTTTTATCATGCGCTGTTCGGATCGCCCATCACACCCAATACGCCCTCTGCTACCAGGGCGCTGATTTGATCTTCGCTGTAGCCCAGCTCAGCCAAAATTTCTGCACTGTGCTCGCCCAAACCCGGAGCCGGTCGTTGAATTTCAGCCGGGGTGCGGTCAAAGCGTGCGGCGGGCCGTGGTTGGCGAATACGCCCGGCTATGGGGTGATCGTATTCGTGAATCAGGTCGTTGGCCTGAATCTGCGGGTGACTGATGACTTCTTCACGCGACAGCACAGGAGCAGAGGGCACGCCTTCGGCGTCTAACCGTTCAAGCCAATAAGCACAAGTATTGGTAGCCAGTGCTTCGGCGGTTAAGGCGATGCGGTCGGTTGCATTAACGGCGCGATCATTAACGGTCAAAAAGCGCGGATCATCCAACCACTCGGTGTGACCTAAAGCCGTACACATACCCCGCCACTCTTTGTCGCTCATAGCCCCAGCCGTAATGTAGCCGTCGGTGGTCTGAAAAATGAGGTCTGGCGACAGCTGGGCCCGCGCGTTTTTCACTTCCTTGCCCACCAGTGTGAAGCCCCCCATGCCCTCAGGCCACAGGTAGGCAACCATGGTGTCGAGCATGGCCAGTCGAATATGCTGACCCTCGCCGGTGCGCTCGCGGGAGAACAGCGCAGCGGTAATGGCTTGGGCTGCGGTCACCGCCGTCGTTTTATCGGGGATAATCGTGCGAATCATTTTTGGCCGACCGGTTGCCCCGTCAGCCTGTATAGCCGCCAAACCCGACAGCGCCTGAATAACCGGGTCATAGACACGCTGATGGGCATAGGGCCCGGTATCGCCGAAGCCGCTAATGGAGACGTAGACAATATCCGGCTTCAAGGCGCGCACCACGTCTTCGCCAAAACCCATGCGTTGAATCGCCCCAGGGCGAAAATTCTGCACCATGACGTCAGCGGTTTGCAGCAGCTTCTTAAGTGCAGCCACACCGGCGGCGGACTTCAAGTCGATGGCGAGGGCGCGTTTGGAACGGTTGGACGATATAAAGGTAGAGGTAATACCTGAGCGCGTCGCCCCAGCACCGCGCACCAAGTCGCCGTCCAGAGCCTCAACCTTAATAACGTCAGCACCTTGGTCTGCTAGCATCATGGTGGCCACCGGACCGGAAATCATGCTGGTGAGGTCTACAATACGCACACCGGCCAAAGGCCCCAGATTTTGCTCGGCTGTCATATCAAACTCCTAACTCGAGTTGTCGTATTTATTGATTTTTTTCGGCATAAGTCTTGGCCCACTTGTAGTCGGCCTTACCGTTAGGCGCGCGGCGCACCGCTTCGGTAATGAGGATTTGGCGGGGCAGCTTGTAACCCGCCAAGTGATCGGCTGTGAAGGTAATGATGTCCTCGGCAGTAACTTCCGCTGCGTCATACAAGGAGGTAACAGCGACCACACGCTCACCGAAGCGTTCGTCTGGTAGTCCTACAACGAGACAATCTTCAACTTGGCTGTGGCGTTTTACCGCTTCCTCAACTTCTTCAGGAAATACTTTCTCACCGCCGGTGTTAATGCACACACTGCCACGGCCAAGCAGGGTAATCGTGCCATCTGCAGCGACGGTAGCATAATCGCCAGGAAAGCTGTAACGCACGCCATTCACTGCGCGGAAAGTAGCGGCTGATTTTTCTTCGTCTTTGTAATAACCCAACGGCACGAAGGCCGATGTAGCAATTTTGCCCATCTCACCAGATCCGGGCTGCACCATACAGTCATCGTCTGTGATCACCGCCACCCCATCGCTTAGCTCAAATTTTGCCGTGCTAGCGGTAGCTTCCCGGGTCGTTACTGAACTGCCCATACCACCTTCGGTAGATCCCATAAGGTCAGCCAGCACCATGTCGTGATGTCGCAACAGGCCCTGTTTGATTTCTTGGCTCCACATCACGCCGCTGGAAGAAATTTGCTTGAGCGATTCAATGCGATACGGCGTGCCGCGTTTTTCTGCTTCATCCAGCGCGGCTAAGATAGGGCGAGCAAAAGCGTCGCCCACAATAACCAGATCGGTCACCCGGTGGTCTTCTACCATGGCCAACAGGGCGTCAGGGTTGAGACCCAATTTCGAGGTGGTGACCACCGTACCGCCGAGCAGCATGGGCGCGAAGCTGCCCAGCCAAACGCCAGTGCCATGCATTAGCGGACATGCCGGCAGGCTAACGGGCGGCGCGCTTATTTGGTCAAGGAAATCGCCATAAGCCGCCAAATTTTCTGGCGGTTCGAGTCCCCGCCCTTGCGCCCCAGCGGCAAGAAAGTACTCGGCGAAACCGCCGACAGGATACATAACCCCCTTGGGCATGCCGGTAGTGCCGCCGGTATAGAGCATGTAAACGCCGTGCGGGTTCTGCGCCCGGCGAGGCAGTGGCTTGTGGGTGCGAATCGCACGTTCGTAATCTTCGGCACCCTTGAGCAGCGACTCGGTACCGTCATCAATCTGCACAAACAGCTTTACCTTGGGCAGTCGATCACGAATTTCCCAAATACGCATGGCATAGCAGGACTGAAAAAATACGGCTTCGGCATCGCTGTTGTCGAGTAAGTACACCAACTCGTCCGACTTGTAGCGATAATTAACGTTAATCGGGCAGGCGCCTACTTTGAAAATACCGAACTGTGCCTCTTGATACTCACTGCAATTGTGCAGGTACAAACCGGCCTTGGAGTCGGGTCCCAGACCATGCTCTTCGAGCACACTAGCAATACATGATGCACGGCGTTCAAAGTCCTTCCAGCTCAGCGATTTATCGTCAGAGATGGTGGCGATGCGATTTGGAAACTTGTCAGCTACCTGTTCAAACGCTGACGCAAAATGAAAGTCCATGATTTTCTCTCCCCAACTTTTCGATTTACGCCCAGCGTCACAGATTTTCCCCTCACTGTAACGGGGCGGCGCAGCCGCGCAGGCAGAGATACTGGCGTAAATTCCCGGCAAGGTCTAACCCACACAATGGGTCGGTTACTGTTCTGGGACAGGGACTAGATCGACTAACTTTACGGTCAGTGGCAGGCTGCCCAATTTAGTTTTGATCAACGCAGGTAAATATCCTAACTCGGGTACCAGCCAATAGTTAACTCGACGATGAATACTACCCGGCGTCGCTTCAAAGGGCGCTGATTGCACCTGCAGAGTCGTATAGTCGCGCCCCGCCACCCGCACCACTTTGCCGCGCTGCACCACACGCACCCGGTAGCGGCCCAAGGTGTCATCCAAATAGTTCAGTAGCAGTGGCCGATCGTCTGCAGCTGCATCGAAGTGGCAGCCCATAACAAAAACTTGGCTGAGCTTGTCGACGTAGGCACCAACCCTAGCTGGGTCATCTAGCCTGTGCTCAAACTCCTGATACACAGCTTCCCTCTGACCGGGCCGCTGCAACTCACCCCGATAGCTGGCCTGCAGGGTATCCCAGTCGTATTCCACGGTATCGTCAAAGCGCCAACCGGGACTAAAGCCATAATTGTGGTAGCGCTGCGGTCGATAACGGCAGTCATTTAGGGTCAGCTCGCTACGATGAAAATTCCTTACCAGCCAGTTCTGCAAATTGCTGGTGAGTACTACCTTTTCGTTTCCTTGGTCATCTGCAACAGTTCGCTCAACACTTAACGCAGCATCGAACACGGTGGGCAAACCCAAAACATAGACACGGTATTTAAGGACAAGGTTTGCTTCCTCTATCGACGCATCAGTCTTCGCCGCCAGCAGCATGCTTAGCAGCAACATGAAAACCCGACAGTACTGCAGCGAGCGCAGCCTAACGGGTCGGCTAGCCGTCGTCATCGTCTGATGGATCGCTGGGTAGTTTGTCGTCTTCACCTTGCGCGTTAGCTGATGCGCCGGAGCTTGCGGCCTGTTCTCGCTGTGCGTCTTGCCAACGTGCAAAGGCCTCCAGTTCGCCTGAGATCTGCGCCACCACATAGGTGATGACTGCGGCGTCATCGACCAAACCCCAGCCAAAGAGAAAATCTGGCACGCCGTCAAAGGGCACCACAAAGTAGGCGATGGCAGCCACCACGATCACCATGGTTTGGGTTGATACGTTACGGTAGTCGCCAGACACATAGGCCTTGAGCAGCGCTATCAAGCGTAGCAGCTGTTCTTTTACTTCGCGCAGCGCACCGGAGCCCTCCCTGCGGCCTAATTTGCTTGATGCCCGAGCCAGTACTTGCCGCAGCAGGACTGGGTTTTTCAGCAGCCGCGCTGCGCGCAGAAGAAAGCGGCCAAAGCCGCGCGGCGGTTTAACCACTGTGTGCTCGGGCTGAGGGGGCCACGGCGAGTTCATCTGCATTGCTTTGAATGAAGGCAACCATCCAGCGGGTGAACAATGCCTCGTCCGTGTCTTGACGCAAACTATCGACTCCGGCCTGATAAACCTGTTCACCCAGCAGTTGTCGACGAACACCCATCAGCGCCCGCGAATATTCTGCACTGAGTTCTGGGTGGCCTTGTATGGTCAGCACACGCTCACCCATGGTGAAGCCCGAGACCGGACAAAAATCGCTGCTGGCAAAAACTTCGGCACCCTCGGGTAGTTCCAGCACTTGGTCTTTGTGACTAGAGACTAAGTGCAGTTGCTGCGGTGCTTGCCCGACGCTAGTCATCCACTCTGGGGTTTGCACCAAGTTACTGGTTTGTACACCCACCGCCCAGCCCGCAGCTGCGGGCCCGACTGCGCCACCAAAAAAATGTGCCATCAGCTGATGACCAAAACAGATGCCGAGAATTTTTTTCTGTGCCGCCATGGCCATGCGTACAAAGTCTGCCAGTTCGGCAATCCACGGCAAATCGTCATAAACGCTGAGCTTGCAGCCGGTGATCAGGTAGGCGTCGCAGTCGAGACTGGCGGGCAAGGCCCGCTGCACGTTGTAGGTGCTAAAGCGCATGCTCGGATCCGCCGCCCGGAACAGGCCTTCAAACATGCTCGGGTAATCGCCGAAGCGCGGCTGCAAGTCTTCGAGCACGGAATCGGTTTGTAAAATGCCCAAGTGTAAGGGCTTAGGCTCAGACATAGGCATGGGTTAATCGCCAAACGTTGGTTACTGCATCAGACTATTTCAAAATACCGTTCAAGCTGCCAGCTATTGATGTTGCGGTGGTATTCCCGGGCCTCCCACTGCCGCGTCATGGCAAAGTGCTTTACAAAGGCCTCGCCAAAACACTCGTTCGCGGCAGCGGAATCCGCGAAGCGGCTAGCGGCGCTGGCGAGGTCTGAGGCGAAGTGAAAGGCCAAGGGTAGGTCATCTTCTGCCTCATAGGCGTTACCCGCCACGGGCTCGTTAGGCTGCAAGCTTTGCTGCAGGCCTCTTTCCATGGCGGCCAAGGCAGCAGCCTGTACCAAGTAGGGGTTGGCATCAGCGCCACCTACGCGCACTTCGATACGCTGACTGTACTGATCGCCGGGAATCACGCGAATCGCAGCGGTTCGGTTCTCGATACCCCAAGTCGCTGCCGTAGGCGCCCAAGCGCCCTTCACGAGGCGCGTATAGCTGTTCACTGTGGGTGCAAGCATGGCGAGGAACTCGGGCAAATAGCGCTGTAGGCCAGCTACCGCATGACGCATGCGCTGCGAAATTCCGGCAGCATCCGTCGCGTCGAAAAAAATGTTGTTGCCGTCAGCATCGCTCAGACTCAGATGCAGGTGGCCACTTTGGCCCGGGTAATCCATCGACCACTTGGCCATAAAGGTAGCGAGCATCTGGCGGCGCTGGAAATAGCCCTTGGCCATGGTCTTAAAGAGCGATGCTCGGTCTGCTGCCTCCAAGCCCTGCTGCGACCCTAGCGCTGCCTCCCAAACCCCGGGGCCAGTCTCGCAGTGCAGGCCCTCCAGCTCACAATCAATATCGGCGCAGTAGTTCATAAAGGCTGAAAACTCGTTGCCCAGCGCGGCAGTGCGCAGCACCGAGTAACCGAAGTTGCCGGGGCTGATGGGCGTTAGGTCGCGATAACCCTTGTCACGAATGCTGTCAGGGGTTTCGTTAAAGACGAAGAACTCGTACTCAAAACCGGCGCGTACGCTCAGCCCCTGCGCCGCGCAGCGCTGCATCAGCTTGCGCAGCCGAGTACGCGGGCATAGCGGGTGATCGCTGCCGTCACGCTCGACGAATTCGGCGATAAAGTAGGGGCACTCCTCCTCGGCCAACCAGCGCTCGGTTTCTACTAACAGGCGAAAGCCGGTATCCGGGAAGCCGCTATGCCAGCCAGTATAGTCACCGCCATCGTATAGCTGGTCGTCCATATCCCAGCCGAAGACACAGTCGCAAAAACCGCCTTGCTTGGTGAGTAGACTGGCGAACTTGGTTAGGCCGACATATTTGCCGCGAATCACTCCATCGATGTCGGTAAGGCCGAGTTTGACCTGCCGTACGCCCAGCTCTTGATAGCGCGCCAGTGTCTCCTGCAGCCTCTGTTCTGACGCCGCCCCAACCGTATTTTGCGAATCTTTCATGGCGACCTGTACTCCATTGCGCGAACGTATAACTCGCTTGCAACCCTACTCTGGTTCGAGGCCAGCTGCCAAATGTGGTGCTGCGGAACCGCACCGGAGTTGAGCTTGCGTTACTTTCTAACCGGTTTTTGTTACCAAAGTTCTCATTTTGCTGCGGCGCCTGATTTGAAGCCGATTTTGTGCACAAAAAACCGCTGAACCTGTGGATAACTTTGAGGATAACTTGCCCGTGATACCTGTGCGATTTCCAGCCAGACAGCGGAATAACCAAGCAATAAAACCGCGAAATATTAATTTAAATATATATATCAATAACTTACAGTCAGGTTATGTTGTCGGTTGCGAAAGATCACACGCATCTTAGTTCTAACAGTTTGTATGCGCTTAAGTGTGCATAAAATCAGCGCGGAAAGTTAGTGCTTACTAACTACAAACCCCTGATTTTTCTTACAAAATCGCTCGCAGCAACTTGCGAACGACACTTTAGAACCTTCCTCAAAACATCATCATACCTAGGTCGAGGCGCTGCGGAGCTAATGTTACCGAAGAGTTTATACAGCTATTTTCCACAGCTTAGGCCGCTGCGAGCGTTGCTCAACTGAGCGCAACGGGAGAAAACCAACCCCGTAAAACCTAATGCAGGGCGTTGAAAAGCTTGCGGCGATACTTCGTCGCTAGCTCGTTACCCTTGCCCAGCACATCAAATATTCGAATCATCGTCAGACGACCAATATCGTCGCGGAATTCTCGGTCCGAGCGCAAGATGTCCAAGCATAGGGTCAACGCAGATTCGTATTCTTCCGCCACTGTCTGCACTACTGCTAGCGCATAGCACGCCTCTAGATCCTGCGGATTCGCAGTCACCGCTGCCTGCAACGCCGCCTCACTGTCCATGGCCGCGGCCTCTTCGCAAAATTCCAGCCTATTTTGTGGTCG
>JAACDW010000124.1 GCA_009936775.1 Pseudomonadota bacterium | reverse complement strand
TGCCGTCTGGCTATGTTGGCGGTTCCGATCATCGCAAAGAAGGCTACGTGGGTGGATTCTGAGCGTGTCGTGAAATGCAGGTTTCATTCTTTGTTTTGGAATTATCCTTAAAAAGACGCCACACAACACAAAAATAGCCGTATACTGCAATTTACGACAACAAAATGAGCGCAGTAACTTGCAGGCTGACCAACTAATTGAGCAGATGAAAGGCCTCGGCGGAGTCTGGGATACCCAGCGTTTCCACGAGTTAATCAGTGATGCTGGTGAAGACCAGTCGCTACGTTCCAGTGAACGCCAACTGGAGTCTCTGACAGAAATACCGCAAGCCGTTGCGATAGCAGACCTCTGCGACGAGGACCTGCGTCCACTGCGTTCGGCGGTGGTGGATAAATTGCAGGGCGATGCAAAAAAGAAGCGCCATCACAATTTAGTGCTGCAAACCAATAAGGTCGCAGACTGTCTCATCGTGGCCGTCAATGACGGTCGCCTAGCCCGGCAGTGGCTATTTGTACCAGCTGTGGAGGGTGACGATTTACAAGGCCAAGCGGAGAGTTTGGCGGCAGCGTTACAACAGCTGGTAGCGGACAAGTCTGCGCTGGTTTGGCCCCAAGGCGAGGCGCTAGCGCCCTGCCGATATTGGGTTGCTCGGGAGGGCACTCACGATATGGTGTTGCCATCGGGTATCGCAGTGAAAATTGCCCTGCTGGCCTATCACGCGCCCAAGGCCACCGCTGGCGCCGGCGTTTTGAGCAGTCGGGTTGTTGCAAATGCCGCCAGCTCGACCGATGAAGCGGCAGACCGGGATGCCGCTGCCGGGCTTTCACACCTCGACCGTCTCGAGGCCGAGAGCATTCATATTATGCGCGAGGTAGTCGCGCAGGCTGAGAACCCTGTCATGCTTTACAGCGTCGGCAAGGACAGTTCAGTAATGCTGCATTTGGCGCGGAAGGCGTTTTACCCCAGTCCACCGCCGTTTCCGCTGATGCATGTGGATACGCGCTGGAAGTTTCAGGCCATGTACGATTTTCGTGACTATATGGCCAAAGAAAGTGGCATGGACCTGATCGTGCACATCAACCCCGACGGTGTCGCGAAGAATATCAATCCCTTCGACCATGGCAGCGCAATCCATACCGACATCATGAAAACCCAAGGCTTGAAGCAGGCACTGGATGCCCACGGTTTCGATGTGGCCTTCGGTGGTGCACGCCGAGACGAAGAAAAGAGCCGGGCCAAGGAACGCATCTTCTCTTTTCGCAATCCAGCCCATCGCTGGGATCCGAAAAACCAGCGGCCCGAGCTTTGGAACCTTTACAACGGGCAGAAAAATCAAGGCGAGAGCATACGCGTGTTTCCGTTATCAAACTGGACCGAGTTGGACATTTGGCAGTACATCTACCGGGAGCAAATTGCCATCGTGCCCCTGTACTTTGCCGCGGAACGACCCGTGGTGGTCAAGGACGGTATGTGGGTCATGGTCGACGACGACAGGCTGCCTATCAGCGACGATGAAACCGTGGAAATAAAGCGCGTGCGGTTTCGTACTCTAGGCTGTTACCCGCTTACGGGTGCTGTGGAATCTGATGCAGACGACCTCTCATCCATTGTTTTAGAACTGCTCAACAGCCGCACCAGTGAGCGTCAGGGGCGAGCCATAGATTCGGATTCGTCTGCGTCCATGGAGAAGAAAAAGCAGGAGGGTTACTTCTAATGAGCACAGTAGCAATGACGACCTCTGAAGAGGTAAGTGCCTACCTACGGCAGCAGAACAAATTGGATTTACTGCGGTTCATTACCTGCGGCAGTGTCGACGATGGCAAAAGCACACTTATCGGTCGCATGCTATACGAGGCGCAGCTGGTTTTTGAAGATCAGGTGGCGGCGCTTCTCAAGGACTCGAAAAAGCAGGGCACCCAAGGTGGGGATATCGACTTTGCGCTGTTGGTAGACGGTTTAGCCGCGGAGCGCGAGCAGGGTATTACCATCGATGTGGCTTATCGCTTTTTTGGCACAGACCACCGCAAGTTTATCGTTGCGGATACTCCCGGCCATGAGCAGTACACGCGGAACATGGTCACCGGTGCTTCCACCGCCGATGTGGCTGTCATTTTGGTTGATGCGTCGCAAGGCGTGCTAACACAAACTCGCCGCCACTCGTTTTTGGCCTCACTGCTGGGTATTCCTCATGTGGTGCTAGCCATCAATAAAATGGATTTGGTGGACTTCGATGAGGCGGTATTCGAGCGCATTGAGGCCGACTATCGCGCCTTTGCCGAAGCCCTGAACTTCAACAGCATTACCACCATCCCGCTCTCTGCCTTGCAGGGCGACAACGTCATCGAGCGTTCAGCACGCACTTCTTGGTACGCCGGACCAACGCTCTTGGGCTATCTGGAAACTGTTGAGATCGCAGCGGCTAACGCGGCGGCCAGCTTTCGTTTTCCAGTGCAGTGGGTGAACCGGCCCAGCGCCGATTTCCGTGGTTTTGCGGGCACCGTCGCTGCCGGCAGCATCGCGCCCGGCGACGCGGTACAAATTCAGCCCAGCGGGCAGCAAGCGGTCGTCAAGGAGGTCGTGCTTTTTGACCAATCGTTGCCGCAGGCGCTGCCCAAACAAAGCGTAACGCTAACGCTGGACCGAGAAGTAGATGTGTCTCGCGGCAACGTGATCGTCGCCGCTGATGCACCCTGCGAGGTGTCTGATCAGTTTGATACCTCCTTGGTTTGGATGGATCAGGAACCCGGCTATGTGGGTCGGGGCTATGATCTGATGCTCGGTTCCAGACGCATCAACTGCACCCTTACCGATATTAAATATCGGGTCAACGTCAACACTTTGGAGCAATCCCCTACTCGGGAACTGGCCCTAAATGATATTGGCAGGGTAACCCTGAGTCTTGACGAGCCGATACCGTTTGCCCCCTACGCGGACTGTCGGGACCTTGGTTCCTTCATTCTCGTTGACCGCTTCAGTAAGACCACGGTCGGTGCGGGCATGATTAACTTTGGTCTGCGTCGGGCGCAAAACATTCACCCACGCAGCGTCACCATTGATGTCAAAGGTCGCAGCCAACTGATGGGCCATGCGGGCCAGGTCATTTGGCTGACAGGACTGAGCGGGGCGGGTAAGTCTACTGTAGCCGATGCTTTTGAACGCCGGCTTTATGACCGGGGCATACACAGCTATATCCTCGACGGTGACAATATGCGCACCGGCCTAAACAGAGACCTAGGCTTCACACAGGGTGATCGAGTAGAAAACATTCGCCGTACTGCCGAGGTCGCAAAGCTTATGGCGGATGCTGGCTTGGTAGTAATCGTGGCGTTGATCTCACCATTTCGCTCAGAGCGCAGCATGGCGAGGTCATTGCTTGACGGTCAGGGATTTTCCGAGGTCTTCCTTGATGTAGCGCTGGAGATAGCGGAAGCGCGCGACCCCAAGGGCTTGTATAAAAAGGCGCGTCGTGGCGAACTGCCGAACTTTACTGGCATTGATTCGCCCTACGAAGCACCAGAGAGCGCTGATTTAACGCTGGATACCAGCCAGCTGAGTATCGACGAATGTGTAGATCTGCTGGAGAATCTGCTTTGAGCGCTACCGAGGAACAGCGCCAGAAGAACTCTCATCTGTTGAGTCTAGCCAAGGCATTTTCGTGGCGTATTGTCGCCACGTTGACCACGGCAATCATCGCCTTTTTCGTTACTGGTGAAGTGGATACGGCGATATTGATTGGCGGCATCGAATTCTTTCTAAAAATCGGCATTTATTACGCGCACGAGCGCCTATGGCTGTGGCTGGCATGATGTCTTTGGGCTAAGCCCCTGTGCTGGTAGGCTTGCGTCATGCACCAGCACTTGTTTATTGCCATAACGCTTCCACTTCTGACTTTCACGATGCTTGCGGGCTGTGCGCAAAGTGAGCGTACTTTGGCTATCGCAACGGGCGGCCCGGCGGGTCTCTATTATCCCTTTGGCGGTGCAATGGCGTCGCTATGGTCGCAAGTGCTACCTGGCGTCAACGCGAAGGCCGAAGTAACCGGTGGCTCGGTTACCAACGTGATTCAGGTGGCGCGGCAAGAGAGCGACTTAGGCATTGCCATGGCCGACGTCGTTAGCAGCGCCTACGCCGGGAGCGGACGGTTCCCAGAACCACTGCCCCTGCGAGTGCTGTTTACTGCCTATCCCAATATCGTGCATATGTTGAGCTTGCGCGGTAGCGGCGTAAAAAGCATCGCAGATCTGCGCAACAAACGCGTTGCATTGGGTGCTCAGGGCTCTGGGACCTCGGTAGCGGCTATCAACATTTTGACGGGTTTGGGCTTGTCCCTTGACGATATCGCGCCGCGTTATTTGAGTTTTGGCGAAACCACATCAGGCCTGAAGGATGGCACCTTGGATGCGGGTTTCGTCGTTGGTGGCTTGGGCATCGCAGCTGTTACCGAGCTTGCAGTCACCCGCGATATCGAGATCATTGCACTCACCGACACTGAGATTGCCCAACTCACCGAACTGTATCCCGCCTATTCAGGCTATGTTGTTCCGCCAAACACCTATAAGGGGGTTTCTCAGGCGCGGCAGACCCTGGGAATTTGGAGTGCGGTAGTCGTGCATGAAGCCATGCCAGAAGCGCTGGCGTTTGCTCTGACCTGTACCGCCTACCGTGACCATGCCCGGCTACTTAACGTGTCTCCAGTGGTCAAGGATATGACGCTGGCTAATATTCATCAGCTAGCAGCCGTACCCCTGCATCCGGGCACTTTGCGGTATTTACGCAACCCAAAGGGTCGCTGCGACGACAGCGCCGGAGTAGCCCAGCGAACTCAACCGGCGACTGGTTAGCGTGTCGGGCCAGCAGTTTCCCTCCGCGCATACGCCAAGGTATCTGCGCCTGGTCGCCAGCGTCGTAGCGGTCGGGCTGTCGCTGTTTCAACTGTCGCAGCCCTTGGTGGGCTTTTTCCCCGTAGGCAGCCTGCCCTTTGAATCCGTACTCGGTCTGCAGCCAGCCACATATTTCCGGCCTATTCACCTGTCTTGGGTATTGGTGCTCGGTTTTTTGGTTTATCCACTGGGCCGGGAAGGCGGACCTGCGCGCTGGCTAGACGGCGCAGCCATCGCGTCAGTGCTATGGGCTGGCACACGAATTTTGGGCTTTGATTATCAGAGCATTGAGCATCTTTTATATGGCCTGCAGGCGGCGGATTTTATCGCGGGCTTGGTGCTGATTATCGCAACCTTGGAAATGGCGCGGCGCGCTGTGGGTGCGGTGATGATGTGGGTGGGCCTCATATTTTTACTTTATGCGGCCTTTGGCAACGTCTTACCCGATGTGCTGGCTACCAAGGGATTCAGCTTTGAGCGCATCATTCGTTTTCAGGTTTTCACCGGTGCGGGTCTGTTCGGTGCACCGCTGGGGATCGCTGCCGGGGCGGTCTTCAGCTTCGTATTGTTTGGCGCTTTTTTGCAGGTAACCGGTGCCGGTAAGTTTCTTATCGACTTGTCCTTTGCCGCAGCGGGCCGTTATCGTGGTGGGCCCGCCAAGGCGTCGGTGATTGCCTCGGCGGCAATGGGGTCTATTTCCGGCAGCGCTATCGCCAACACAGTGACCACTGGCTCGCTGACCATTCCCATGATGAAGAAGCTTGGCTACAAGCCGGAGGAGGCTGCCGGTATTGAAGCAGCCGCCTCTACCGGTGGGCAAATCATGCCGCCGATCATGGGTGCCGGTGCCTTTGTGATGGCCGAATTTACCAAAACCTCCTATGGCGACATTGTGTGGATGGCCCTGGTACCGGCACTGCTGTATTTTTTGTCGGTGCTCTTGTACGTGCATGTGCTGGCCGTTAAGGGCGGATTTAAGGGCATGCGGGGTCAAACCGGCGCCTGGCGGGTACTCGTTGACGGTCTGCATTTTTTGCTGCCGCTGGCGCTAATCACGACCTTACTGCTGTGGAATTATTCGCCGGTGTTGGTGGGTGTCGCCGGTAGCGGCGCGGTGCTGCTGGCCAGCTTGCTGCGCAGCCATACCCGCATCGGGCTTGCTCAACTCATTGACGGCCTGCGTCAGGGTGCCATGTTAGCAGTATCCATTTCTGTGGCTTGTGCGGTAGCAGGCCTGGTCGTTGGGACCATTGGTCAAACGGGTATTGGTCTGCAATTTACCGAATCCGTTGTTGCCCTCAGTGCAGGTCAATTGTGGCTGGCATTGATTCTGGTGGCAGTGGCCGCGTTGGTATTGGGCATGGGGTTGCCGGCAACTGCGGCCTACATTGTGCTCGCAGTGATGACGGGTCCGGCGCTGCAGGAGTTGGGGCTTGCTCTGATCACCGCCCATATGATTATTTTCTGGCTAGCGCAAAGTTCCAATGTCACGCCGCCCATTGCACTGGCGGCATTTGCTGGAGCTGGTGTGGCTGGTGCAGCGCCCATGCGCAGCGCCGTGGAGGCAGTCAAGTTGGCCAGCGGGCTATTTGTGATTCCCCTCATGATGGCGTTCTCACCCTTGCTACTCAGCGCGGAGTGTGGCTGGACTGGCGTGTTCGGAGCAGCCGTAGTCACCGGCCTGCTGATGCTTATGTTGGTGATGGTGTTACAGCGTTATCTCTTCGCCGCGGTGTCCGTTCCCGAACAAGTGCTGGCGCTGGTAGCCGCAGGTCTACTGGTGTATCCGTCTGCCCTGACGCGTATTGTTGGGGCTGGCCTCGCCTTGGCCATCATGTTGGCAAACCGCTTGCGACAAAAGCGTAGTCATTGAGCGACAGTGCTTGCCTCGCGCTCCGCCAGCCACTGCTCATGGGGCGTGTACTGACCATCCTGCCAAAACCCCCACTCGCCTGACTTACTGCCGGTAACGATCAGCGTCCAAACCGGCCGGTCCTCAATCAACTGTACGATATGTTGATGGCTGGCATGGCGAAAATGTGGGCGCAACGCCTTCACCATTGTGCGCGGCTGGTCTGGCGTTTGCTCCAGGTAGGGGTCGAAAGGAAAGGTAACAAACCACCAAGGATGGTCGTGGAAGGCACGGTCGTCATCACCCTTATGGAATTTGTGCAGCCGCAACGTGAAACCGAGCCAAAGAATCCAGCGCTCTAAATAGGGCTTGCCGCAGTCATAGACCAAGTCATGGGTCCAGCCAAATGTCAGGGAGCCGATGGAAAACAGACGTTGCGAATAGATCACGGCAGCATGGTACGGGTGGGAAAAACCAGAGTATAAAGGTGCTCGGCCTAAGGGTTAAGTTGCAATGAGATACTGGGGAGAATTTTATGGATGTGATAACCCAATCACCGGCATTGGATAATGCCTTGGTCGATCCGTCAAACTGGGCTGACGAACGGTGGGTGCACAGGCAGTTTGCGTGGCTGCGTCAGCACGAGCCGCTAAAATACCTAGCCCCAGAGGGGTATAAGCCCTTCTGGAATGTCACTCGATATGAAGACATCAAGGCGATAGAGGGCCAAAAGAAGGTCTTTATCAATGATCCTCGGCCAACCCTGGGGTTGGAGGCCATGGAACAGATAGTGCAGCAGATGACCGGCCGCAAACACTTAGTGCGCAGCTTGGTGCAGATGGATGACCCGGACCACATGCAGTACCGCATGCTGACCCAGGGCTGGTTCATGGGCAGTAATTTGCGCAAGCTGCAGGCTCGAGTGGATGAGTTGGCAGACATCTACATTGACCGGATGGCGGACATGGGTGGCGAATGCGACTTCGTGAAGGATGTTGCGATCTGGTACCCACTGCGGGTGATTATGAGCATTTTTGGGGTTCCGGAAGAGGACGAACCCTTGATGCTCAAGCTGACCCAAGAGCTTTTTGGCAGTACCGATCCTGAGGTAAACCGGTCCTTTGAACCCGCGGAATTTCTCAACGTGGTAAGGGATTTTGAAGACTACTTCGTCCGGCTCAGCGAGGCGCGCCGAGCCCGGCCCCAAGACGATCTGGCGACCATCATCGCCAATGCGAAGATCGATGGAGAACAAATCCCGGAACATGAGGCCAACGGCTACTACATGATTATTGCTACCGCGGGCCATGATACGACCAGTGCATCTACTGCCGGCGGCCTGCTTGGATTGATCGAAAATCCGGCGCAGATGACAGCCTTTCGCAACGATGTTGAAGGGCTGATGCCTACGGCAATTGATGAGATGATCCGTTGGGTTTCGCCAGTGCGACACTTTATGCGCACGGCCACCGCAGACACCGAAATTGGTGCGCAAAAAATTAAGGCCGGCGAGTCGATGATCCTGTGGTATCCCTCGGCGAATCGCGATGAGAGCGTCTATTCAGATCCGGAGAATTTCCGCATTGACCGCAAGGAGAGTAAACAAATCGCCTTCGGTTTTGGCGCACATGTTTGCCTCGGCCAGCATCTGGCGCGGATGGAAATGAGTTCACTGTTTCGTAAGCTGCTGCAGCGGGTAGAGCATATTGAGTTGGCGGGTGAACCCAAATACACCCAAGCGGTCTTCGTCGGAGGTCTCAAGAGCCTGCCGATCCGCTACCGCATGAAGTAGTCAGGTGGTGTCACCAATAGTCCTTAGCTACGACGATATGGTTCTAGCGGTGACGCTCCAAGGGGGGGCAATAGAGGCGTTTGCCCGGGCTGATCAAGCATTATTTTGCACCCCGGCCCTCGCCGAGGTACGGGCACCGAATTGGGCCAGTTTCCCGATGCTGCCGTTTTGCAGCCGAATCAAGCATGGGCGCTTCAAGCAGGCGGGTCAGCAGCGACAGTTGGCCCCTAACTTTGCGCCGGAACCCCACACCATTCATGGTTTCGGTTGGCAAAGTCTGTGGCAGGTCGAAAGCTCAGATGGCCATGCTTGCGCGCTCGTTCACGAGCACGACGAAGCCCTCAGTGGCGTAACCGGATGGCCTTGGTTGTATCGAGGTCGGCAGCACTTCATGCTGACCCAAGGTGCGCTGCGCCTGACGCTGTCCGTTGAAAATTGCTCGGACGAAGCGATGCCAGTGGGTCTGGGCCTGCACCCCCACTTACCGCTGACGCCGGAGACATCGGTAGCCTTTCAGTGTCGAGGCCGGGTGCACATGGACAATGACTTTTTGCCTCGGGACAACGAGCTAGACCATGGCCGCTTGGTCGATCCAATGACCCACAAACCCTGGCATATGGGGCTGTTAGATACTGTGTTCACGCACCGCAGCGGCAACGCAACGGTGGTTGGGCCCGGGCGGGACTGGGCCCTGCGCATCGAGCCTGATGCCGCACTGCCGCATTGGATTGTTTATGCACCAAAGCCAGAGGGGTTTATCTGTATCGAGCCGGTTAGTCATCTGCCTAATGCAATCAACTTAGACAATACAGCGAATCTTTCCCGTGGTATGCGTCTTCTCGCGCCGGGCGCGGTGTGGCAGACAACGACTGTGTTTAAAACCGTCGCGACTGCTGCCTGATGCCCAGTCCATGTATCGGTGTCCTAGCTAGGCCCACAAGTAACCCTCCAAGCCCCGCAGAGTTCATGATAGATTGCTCGCACGCGCACAATTGGAGAGGACCTAGAAATGGCGGAAGCAGTTGATTACAAACAAATTGGCACCACACCCGTAAGGCCCGATGGGTTTGACAAGGTAACCGGCCGCGCCCAATTTGGTGCTGACGTGAACCTGCCCAATATGATTCACGGCAAGGTGCTGCGCAGCCCTCATGCCCATGCTCGAATCAACAGTGTTGACGTCAGTGCAGCGCTGGCTATGCCGGGTGTATATGCTGCGATTTCTGCTGTCGACTTCCCCGGCGGGCGCATGGAAGGCGAGTCCGACGTCAGCGTCGATGATGTGGCGCAGAATGTCATGGCTCGCAGCAAGGTGCTGTATCACGGTCATGCCGTTGCAGCGGTAGCCGCTTCCACCCAGCGTCTGGCCGAGCAGGCCCTGCAAGCCATCAAGGTCGATTACGAGGTCCTTGAGCCGGTGCTGGACTTGGTTGCTGCGATGGATCCAGCAGCTACCCTAGTCAATGAGAACAACTACACGGCGCTGGCCGAAAGGCCGGAACAGCCTTCCAACATCGCAGATGTGGAACGGCTCGAGCGCGGCAACCTTGAAGAAGGTTTTCTGGCCGCCGACGTGGTAGTTGAGCGTGAGTACAAATGTCCCATGGCCCATCAGGGGTACATCGAGCCGCATGCCTGTGTAGCGAGCATCGATGAGCGCGGTCGGGGCACCGTTTGGTGCTCGACCCAAGGCCACTTTCAGCATCGTGCCAGTACCGCGAGCATGCTTGGCAAGAACATGGCAGACCTGAAGTTTGTCGCGACCGAGATTGGCGGCGGCTTTGGTGGCAAGACGGTGGTGTATCTGGAGCCGCTGGCAACTCTGCTATCGGAAAAGTCTGGCCGTCCGGTGAAAATGGCCATGTCTCGTGAAGAGGTGTTTCGTGCCACTGGCCCAAGTTCGGCAACGGTTGCTCGGGTTAAGGTAGGTCTACGTAAGGACGGCACCATCACTGCTGCACAATCGTGGATCGCCTTCGAAGCCGGTGCCTTTGCTGGGTCACCGCACAAGCCCGGCGCCATGTGTATCTATGCGCCATACGATATTGAAAACTTCCTCGTCGAAACCTTCGACGTACTGGTGAATAAACCCAAGGTCGCCGCCTACCGAGCACCGGGAGCACCTCAGGCCATGCATGCCTTTGAGTGTGCCTTGGACGAAGCCGCCCAACTGTTGGATATGGACCCCCTCGATTTGCGCTTGGTCAATGCGGCAGAAGAAGGCACCCGCGCGCCCTACGGCCCTAAGTTCCCGCCGATTGGCTTTAAAGCCTGTCTGCAGGCTGCCAAGGCTCACCCGAATTACAGCAAGCCAGTGCCCGCAGGCGCTGGGCGCGGGGTTGCCGTGGGGTTTTGGTTTAATGCGGGCATGCAGTCCAGTGCAGAAGTGAATATTAACGAAAACGGCTCGGTGATGATTATCGAGGGCAGCCCTGACATCGGCGGCTCCCGGGCATCAATGTGCTTGATGGCAGCCGAAACACTAGGCGTCGACTACGACGATGTGCGCGCGCAGGTGGGCGATACTGAAAGTACCGGATTTTGTAACGTTACTGGTGGTAGCCGCACCACATTTGCCACTGGTATGGCGGTTACTCAAGCCTGTGAGGCGGTTATCGCAGACTGCAAACGACGCGCTGCGATGACGTGGGGAGTGGACGAAGATCAGGTGGAATGGGAAGACGGTCAGGCGATTCCCGGTCCCGGCGTAAACGCCGATGTGAAGCCGTTAACGCTTGCGGAGTTGGCGCGCAAAGCTGGTAGAACAGGTGGGCCTATTACCGCTCGGGCGTCGCTTAACGCTCAAGGTGCAGGGGCCTCATTCTCCGTGAACTTTGCCGATTTGCGAGTGGACCGGGAAACAGGCAAGGTCGATGTGCTGAGTTTCACCGCCATCCAAGACGCCGGTAAGGCCATCCACCCAGCCTACGTTGAAGGTCAGATTCAGGGCGGCGCAGTGCAGGGTATTGGCTGGGCGCTGAACGAGGAGTACATCTTCGATGACAACGGTGTGCTGGAAAACGCAGGTTTCCTCGATTACCGCATACCTGTTGCCTCAGACCTGCCCATGATCGACACCGAAATTGTTGAAGTGGCAAACCCCAGCCACCCGTTTGGGGTACGTGGTGTTGGTGAGACGCCTATTGTTGCGCCGCTGGCGGTATGCGCGAACGCGGTTTCGCGCTCGCTAGACATGCGCATTACCGAATTGCCCATGTCACCGCCGCGTTTGTTGGATGCGATCGAAGGCTAGGTAGGCACAGAGACGGCTAGCTAGATTGAAGATTGAGAGACAACCGTTGCATGCAGCGAACTCATAGGCGGGGTTATGGTCCGGGTAGTATTGTCCAACCCAATGCTTGCAGTAACGGGCACAGCCAAAGAGCTGGACGTTGTGGCAGCCAATTTTCGCCAGTTGACCCTTGCTTTGATTGAACAATGGCCACCGCTGGCTGAGCTTATTGACAGCTCCGCCGTGGCCATTGACGGGCAGATTTACCAAGACGCCTTCGCCGAGCCACTGCAAGAGCAAAGCGAGGTTTTTTTCATGCCACGTATTGAAGGTGGTTAGGGAGAGAGCTCAATGAATATCAGTTTTGCGGCCGAGTACGAATCCTTTCGGGATCAGGTGCGAGGCTTTCTGGATACTCATCTAACCGACCAACTGCGCGACGCCCAGCGGTTTTGTCCCGGCATTTTCCTCGACTACGAGCATAATATCGAGTGGCACAAAATACTCTTCAAACAGGGCTGGGTGGCGCCGAGTTGGCCTCAAGAACATGGCGGTACTGGTTGGGATCTAATGCGCCGGTATATTTGGTCCATTGAGAAAGCACAGGCCGGTGCGCCAGATACTGCGCCCATGGGGCTGGCCATGTGTGGCCCCATGCTTATTGGCTGCGGCAGCGCAAAGCAGCAGCGAGAGTATCTGCCGCGAATATTGTCCGGTGAAGATTACTGGTGCCAGGGTTACTCCGAGCCGGGATCGGGGTCTGACTTGGCGAGCCTGAAACTCAAGGCCACCTCTGATGGCGACTACTACCGTCTCAACGGCAGCAAAATTTGGACGTCGCATGCCCACTACGCCAACAAGATGTTTATCTTGGTGCGCACTAACGATCAGGGCAAACCCCAGGAAGGCATCACCTTTTTGCTGCTGGATATGGATACTCCGGGGATACGGGTGGAACCGATTCTATTTGCCTCGGGCACTCATGAAGTCAACCAAGTATTCTTTGATGACGTCCGGGTGCCGAAGACCAATGTGGTGGGCGAGGAGCACAAGGGCTGGCAGGTAGCCAAATACCTGCTGGAATTTGAGCGCGGCGGTTCCACCGGCGGCAATGCCGCGCGCAAAGTGAGTCTGCAGCGCCTGCGCAAGCTGGCGGCGCTGATCCCGCAGGGCGAGGGCAGCCTTGCCGATGATCGGGACTTTGTCCGTAAGCTCGATGAAACCGCAGTGCAATTGGAGGCCATACAATATACGGAATTTCGCATGATGGCGGCCCTGTCGAAGGGCGATAGCCCCGGCCCAGAGTCCTCTGTCATTAAGGCCCTGTCGGCAGAGATTACCCAGCGCATTACCGAGTTGACTGCCGAAGCCATGGGTCAGTACGCGGCGGTCCATCAGCCCGGTGCGCGCACCGTTG
Organism: Pseudomonadota bacterium; assembly: GCA_009936775.1. Classification (GTDB taxonomy): domain Bacteria; phylum Pseudomonadota; class Gammaproteobacteria; order Pseudomonadales; family Azotimanducaceae; genus UBA4421. The sequence continues at coordinate 2,752 of JAACDW010000124.1, read as the reverse complement.
GTACAAATGCGCCAACTATTGGTCCTGAAGAAGGGGTTGTTGCCTTTCCCCGCTACTTCAATCTGCGCGCAAGCTCCATTGCCGGAGGCAGCAACGAAGTGCAGCGCAACATAATGGCTAAGCTGGTACTCGGCCTGTAGCGCGCCTCATCTTCGGAGGCACCGAAGATGAGGGCGACACTGATTGCCTAGGGTCAGGGGATGGCTGAATCTGCCCAAACCGGCGCGGCCAAGGCATTGGCCCGTAAAGCAAAGTCCTCAGGCCAACGGCTCGTTTGCTGCACAAAGGCGTCTTGCTCGCGAGCATAAAGTGCGCGCCGAGCCTCCTCATAACCAATGAAATCGCCACAAAGCGCCTGACAAAAACGGTAGCTAAGTTGCTGGTGATAGGCGACCGCGGCGGCGGCCTGTTGCTGTGGGTCATGGCGTGCGTTGTCGATGAGTCGCCGCAAGGCGCCGGACGGACTGCCGGGCTGATCGTTCAGCCACTGCCAGTGCCGTGGCAACAGTGTCACTGCCGCGCTGCGAGGTTCGTCGGATGCCTGGGCAGGCAGTGGTGTGGATAGTGGGTAGTGCTCGGCTTTGCGCCGCAGCAGGGTCTCGTCACCGCTGAGATCCAAGTCGACAATTTGGCATGTGCTATCTTCGATAATCAGCACCTGCTGATCCTTATTGTTGGCCAAATAGTGGCTCGCAGCTAGGGCTACCTCGGGCAAGCTGCCCTGAATCAAGCAGCCACCCTCATGAAAGGCCGAAAAGGTGCTCGGCATGCGGGTGTTGGTGCGCACGTTACTCGCCTAACTGGGCTTCCAGTTCGGCTTTGCGCCGCGCCATTTTCGCCTGCTGGGCAGGGTCTGCCCAAACTCGGTAGTTGCCAAGGGCATAGGCTTCGCCATTATCAAAATAGGCAAGAGCGTTAAGACGATTGCCAACAAAATTGTTGCGGGTAGCTTTTATTTTGCCCGGCGCGCCGGCGACGATGGAGTTGGGGGGAATTACCGCGTCTTCTTTGACGATCGTATGCCCCGCAATAATGCAGTTATCGCCGATGACTGCGCGGTCCATTATCGTTGCGTTGATGCCAATTAGGCAGTTGTCGCCAATGCTCGCGCCATGAATCGTGCAGTGATGGGTAATGGAACAGTACGCGCCGATGACAGTCGGGCAATCGGCGATATGAATCATGGTGAAGTCTTGGATGTTCGTGAATGCACCAATTTCGATGTATTCAGACTCGGCCCGCATGACGACCTTGGGCCAAATTGAAACGCCTTCATGCATGCGGATGTCGCCATAAAGTTCTGCGCTTGGGGCCTGCCAAATGGGTTTGCTCATCAACTACCGTCCCTTCCTTGTCAGCCGTTCTCTGCGTTGCTATTCGCATCGCTCTTCAGGTCGTTTGTCTTGCTGTTTACTTGGTCCTGTTCGATACGGCGCTTTTCGCCGCGCCGCTGACGCATGACAAAGACCAACAACGGCAAATAAACGGCAAATGTAAACCAATACGGCAGGTCTGGCGAAATTTGATAAAAGAAACCGCCAAGCAGGGGGCCAACGGTAAACCCCAGTGGCCCACAAGACCCTGCGATACCCGCCACCGCACCCTGTTCATGGGGTTCAACCGCCAGCGATGCGCCAGCCATAAACGCCGGACCGGCTAGTCCCATGGCTGCTCCCTGCAATACCATGGCGACCAACAACAGTGCCTTTGTATCGGCAACGGCTAAGCACGCAAACGCAATCGCCAGCACTGGCAGAGCGATGCGCAGCCATTGGAACGGCGTGAGACTGATACGCTGCATCAGGCCGATCTGGCTGGTCAGTGATGCAGCGGCGGAACAACCCATGGCCAGCCCGAAGGTTTGCGCGGTTTCAACCGCCGTAAGTCCAAGAACATCTTGAAAGCGGAAAGCGAGGGTCTGCTGAACGAGGGCCATACCCATAAACATCAGCGCGCCAACGATGATGTACGGCAGAATTCTTGGATCAAAGTAGCTCAGCTTGCGCGCTGGGGGAGCGTTTTGCTCGGCATTTTTGGGCCGCGCCTTGGGCATATCTGGCAGCAAAAAAATAACAAATAAGGCCGTGGTCACGGCGACGCCGGAAGCCACCCACCAAGGCGTTAACAGTGTGATGCCTGCCAGCAGACCGCCAAGAGCGGGACCTAAAATACTGCCAAAGTTATTCGCTGCACCAACCGCGCCCATACCCTTGGTGCGGGTGGCCACTGAGGTGATATCGGCCATATAGGCACTGCTCGACGGCATAATGGCTGACATCACACTGGCATGCATTACGCGGGTCAGCATCAACAGCAGATAACCGGTAAGCGGTATGAGCGCGCCGATTAGGGTGAGATGAAACACGCTAGCAAAGAGCAAGTTGCCGCAGGCGTAGCCGAGCAAGCCAACCACCATTACGCGTGTGCGACCCCAGCGGTCACTCAATCTGCCCCAACGCGGGCTGGCGAGAAACACCACTAAGGAAGAAGCGGCGATTATGGAACTGATCTGAAGTTCGCTCATACCAACCTCTCGTCCCAGCGGACCGAGGATCGCAAAAAGCACCGTAAAGCCGAAGCCAACAGAGACCAAGGAGACCAGCAAAATAGCCCGGGCAAAACGAAATTCTTGCGGACTCAGCTGGGCAGCAATGTTAGGCCCAAATTCAGTAGTAGATTCGGCAGCAGATTCAGGCACGTGTTCTCTTTGGTTGGTGTAACAGGTTATCTTAGCTCAATCACTGGGCAAACC